>NZ_JBIWIU010000010.1:0-61135 GCF_044764755.1 Streptomyces sp. NPDC093600 | reverse complement strand
CGGGGGCCGGGGGGGCGGGGGGGGGGGCGCGGGGGGGGGGGGCGGGGGGGGGGGGGGGGGGGGGGGGGGCGGGGGGGGGGCCCCCCCCCCCCACCCCCCGGCGTTGGTATGACTAATTCGGGTGCCGCGTGGGCGCCGCGCACAGGGGGTAGGGCTCGACGGACATCGCCCGTATTCAGCGAGAGGCACCGCACGCATGGCTCAGCCCTTCGTACTGCCGGATTTCTATGTCCCGTATCCGGCGCGGCTCAATCCCCATGTGGAGACCGCCCGCACGCACACCAGGGAGTGGGCGCGGGCGATGGGGATGCTGGAGGGCTCCGGCATCTGGGAGGAGCACGACCTCGAGTCCCACGACTACGCGCTGCTCTGCTCCTACACCCATCCGGACTGCGACGCCGAGGCGCTGTCGCTGGTCACCGATTGGTACACCTGGGTCTTCTTCTTCGACGACCACTTCCTGGAGACCTTCAAGCGCACCCAGGACCGGCCCGGGGGCAAGGCGTATCTGGACCGGCTGCCGCTGTTCATGCCGATGGACCCGGCGGCCGCGATGCCCGAGCCGGTGAATCCCGTCGAGGCGGGGCTCGCCGACCTGTGGACGCGCACGGTCCCGTCCATGTCGCCGGCCTGGCGGGCCCGGTTCGCGGAGGCCACCGAGCATCTGCTGTACGAGTCGCTGTGGGAGCTCGACAACATCAACGAGGGGCGGATCGCCAACCCCGTCGAGTACATCGAGATGCGCCGCAAGGTCGGCGGCGCACCCTGGTCGGCCGGGCTCGTCGAGTACGCGGCCGGCGCCGAGGTCCCCGAGCAGGTGGCCCACTCCCGCCCGCTGCGGGTGCTGCGGGACGCCTTCTCGGACGCGGTGCATCTGCGCAACGACCTCTTCTCGTACCAGCGGGAGGTGGAGGACGAGGGAGAGAACAGCAATGGCGTCCTCGTGCTGGAGAAGTTCCTGGGCTGTACGACGCAGGAGGCCGCCGACGCCGTCAACGACCTGCTGACCTCGCGGCTGCAGCAGTTCGAGAACACGGCTCTCACCGAAGTGCCGGGGCTCTGCCTGGAGAAGGGGCTGGCTCCGGCGGAGACCGCGGCGGTGGCGGCGTACGCCAAGGGACTGCAGGACTGGCAGTCGGGGGGCCATGAGTGGCACCTGCGCTCCAGCCGCTACATGAACGAGGGTCTGGTGCCGGCCGGGCCGTCGCACCTCGACGGGGTGCTCGGCACGTCGGCCCTCGACATCAGGACGCTGTTCGGCCGGCCGGCGGCCTCGCGGCTGCGCTCGCTCTCCCATGTGCCGCACCAGAAGGTGGGGCCGTCGCTGCTGCCCGAGTTCGACCTGCCCTACCCCCTGTCGCTCAGCCCGCACCACCAGGAGGCGAAGCGCCTTTCGGTGGACTGGGCGGAGCGGATGGGGCTCCTGGACGACATCTGGGACCGTCCGATGTTGGACGGCTTCGACTTCGCGCTCTGCTCGGCGGGGCTCGACCCGGACGCCACCCTGGAGGAGCTGGAGCTCAGCGCCGAGTGGCTGACCTGGGGCACGTACGGGGACGACTACTACCCGCTGGTCTTCGGCCGGCCGCGCAATCTGCTCGGCGCCAAGGAGTGCACCGAACGGCTCAAGGCGTGTATGCCGCAGGACGATCCGGCGGCCGGGCGGGCGCTGGCCGTGAGCCCGATGGAGCGCGCGCTGGCCGATCTGTGGGCCCGCACGGCGGAGCCGATGGGCCCCGAGGCCCGGGCCCAGCTGCGTGCCGCCATGGACACCATGCTGGACAGCTGGATGTGGGAGCTGCACAACCAGGCGCAGCACCGGGTGCCCGATCCGGTGGACTACATCGAGATGCGCCGGCTGACCTTCGGCTCGGATCTGACGATGTCGCTGTGCCGGCTGCGGCACGCCGACGGGCTGCCGTCGGCCCTCTACCGCACCGGCACGGTCCGCGCCCTGGAGAATTCGGCGGCCGACTACGCCACCCTCCTGAACGACCTCTTCTCGTACCAGAAGGAGATCGAGGTCGAGGGCGAGGTGCACAACGGCGTACTGGTGCTGCAGAAGTTCTTCGACTGCGACTATCCCACCGCCGTGGCGATGGTCGACGATCTGATGCGGGGGCGCCTGCGCCAGTTCGAGCATGTGAAGAAGTACGAACTACCCATGCTGTACGAGGACTTCGCCCTGGACGAGGCGGGCCGGGCGGCGTTCGAGGCGTATGTGCGGGAGCTGGAGGACTGGTTGGCCGGCATCCTCAACTGGCACCGGGGCGTGCGCCGTTACCGTGCCGAGGACGTCCACACCGGAAGCGGTACGGCGCTGGCGCGACGCGGCCCGACGGGGGTCGGCACCTCGGCCGCGCGGCTGGCCGCGCTGTTCACGCCGTAGCGCACGGGCGAGCGGGCGGCGGAGACCCCGGCGCCCGCGCCGGGGCGCCGGTCAGTACCTCCGCGGCCGCGCCGAACCCCGACTCCGCCGCGGGCCCGGTCAGGCCGGGCGGTGGCCGCGCAGCTGGTCGAGTTCGCGGCGCTCGCGCTTGGTCGGACGCCCGGCGCCCCGGTCGCGGACGCCCGCCAGGGCGACGTGCTCGCGTGGGGGCGGCGGCGGGCTGTTGTCGACATAGGCCGTGGCGGCCACCGGCGGACCCACCCGCTTGGTGAGGAGCTCCTTCACCTCGACGATCCGCTCCCGGCCGCCGTGGAAGAGGCGCACCTCGTCACCGGGCTTCACGGGCTGGGCGGGCTTGGCCCGCTCGCCGTTGACCTTCACGTGCCCCGCCCGGCACGCCGCGGCGGCCTGCGAACGGGTCTTGGTGAGGCGTACCGCCCAGATCCAGCTGTCGACGCGCGCGCTCATCGGCCCCCGCTCCCCGTCAGCCCTGCTGGAACAGTTCGGCCGGCAGCGGCTTGAGCAGCGCGTAGAGGTCGTCCGTGATCGGCCGGTCCCAACTGGCGATCGTCACCAGGACGTTGTCGCTGCGGTCGAACTGCACGCAGGAGATCCGGCTCTCGGAGAGCTTGACGCGGCGGACGATCAGCAGGTTGTCGCCCTGCATCACCGGCATGTCCTCGGTCTCCAGGACCTCGACCGGCTCGTCGTTCTCCAGGGCGGCGAGAAGCTGCGCGACCTCGAAGGGGATCTGTCCGTCGCCCAGCTCGCGCGCCGGGGAGCCCTCGGGGAGGTTACCGATGATCATCGCGGGGCCGCGGCCGCCGAAGAGGTCGTAGCGCAGGAAGACGCCCTGGCAGGTCCCGTCGGGGGCGGGGAGGAGACCGGCGCCGAGGTTGCCGGGCCAGTCCCCGGGGTCCATGGCCAGGACGTCGAAGTCCGGGCCCGCGGGTGTGGCGGCGCTGCGGCGGCGGAGGAAGGACATACGGCCATGGTACGTGCCCGGGCGCGCGGCACGGCGCGCCGGGGCGGGTCCGGCGCCGCCCGCCTCCGCGCCCGTCCCGGCCCGCGCCCCGGCACCCCGGCGGCGGGTCCGCCGGCCCCCTCGGCGGTCACCTGCCGCGGCCGCGCGATCGCTCAGAGTGGCGTCCGGCGGCCTCCGGAGGCGCTCACACGGAGGTGTGGGACGCGTGCTCCGCGAGGCGGCGCAGCACGGCCAACGACTCCTCGGCCCTGGCGTGTTCGACGAAGAGGTGGTCATGGTGGAAACCGGCCACGACGTTGCAGCTCAGCCCGGCGTCGGCGAGTGCCCGGGCGACCGCCGCCGTCAGCCCCACGGCGTCGAGCGCGGAGTGCACGCGCAGCGTGATCCATCCCGCCACGTAGTCGTACGCCAGGCCGGCCCGGTCGGCCTCCTCCTGGCGTACGACCAGGGTGAGCCCCTCGCTCTCGGCGACGGTGGCGACCGGGGTCAGGCCCGCCGGAACGGGGCCGTCCACGGTGACGAAGACATAGCGGCCGGGGTTGAGCTCCGGCCGCATCCCGGCAACGAGCCGGGTCAGATCACGCTCTGCACTCATGATCACCACCCTAGGTCGAGTGGGACCACCGACGGGCGTGACAGGGCGTCAGGTCAGGTCGAACTCGCCCTCGCGCGCGTTGACCACGAACGCCCGCCACTCCGCCGGGGAGAAGATCAGCGACGGGGCCTCCGGCCGTCCTCCGTTGCGCATCGCGATGAAGCCCTCGACGAAGGCGATCTGGACGTCTCCCGCGCCCTGGCTGCCCGATCGCCAGTCGGCGTTGCTGAGGTCGAGTTCCGGCTTGTCCCAGCCCGCGAAGGCGTGCTGGGTGGTGGTGCTCTCCGCCACGTCCGTGCTCCTCCCGCATCCCGCATGGTCGTCGTCCGGGCTCAGCGTAGCGAGCGGCACGGGGGCCGGACAGACCTCACACCGTGGGGGGCCGGTCCGCCACGAGCCACATGGAGAAGAACTGCGCGCCTCCTCCGTACGCGTGTCCGATCGCCCTGCGCGCGCCGTCCACCTGGTGCGCGCCCGCCCTGCCCCGTACCTGCAGCGCGGCCTCGGCGAAGCGGATCATGCCGGAGGCGCCGATCGGGTTGGTGGAGAGGACCCCGCCGGAGGGGTTCACGGGCAGGTCCCCGTCGAGCTCGGTCACCCCCGCCTCGGTGAGCTTCCAGCCCTCGCCCTCCGCGGCGAAGCCCAGGTTCTCCAGCCACATCGGCTCGTACCAGGAGAACGGGACGTACATCTCCACGGCGTCGATCTCCCGGCGCGGGTCGGTGACGCCGGCCTGCCGGTAGACGTCGGCGGCGCAGTCCCGGCCCGCTCGCGGCGAGACGAAGTCCTTGCCCGCGAAGAGGGTCGGCTCGCTGCGCATCGCGCCGCCGTGCACCCAGGCGGGCGGGCGGGGAGCGCGGTCGGCGCCGGCCCGGTCGGTGAGGATCATCGCGCAGGCGCCGTCGGAGGAGGGGCAGGTCTCGGAGTAGCGGATGGGGTCCCACAGCATCGGTGACGCCTGGACCTTCTCCAGGGTGATGTCGTGCTCGTGGAGATGGGCGTAGGGGTTCTTCAGGGCGTTGCGGCGGTCCTTGTAGGCGACGAGGGAGCCGATGGTGTCGGGGGCGCCGGTGCGGCGCATGTAGGCCCGTACGTGTGGGGCGAAGAAGCCGCCGGCGCCGGCGAGCAGCGGCTGCTGGAAGGGGACGGGCAGGGACAGGCCCCACATGGCGTTGGACTCGGACTGCTTCTCGAAGGCGAGGGTGAGGACCGTGCGGTGGACGCGGGCGGCCACGAGGTCGGCGGCGACGAGCGCGGTCGACCCGCCGACCGATCCGGCGGTGTGGACGCGGAGCATCGGCTTGCCGACGGCGCCGAGCGCGTCGGCGAGGTACAGCTCCGGCATCATCACGCCCTCGAAGAAGTCGGGGGCCTTGCCGATGACGACGGCGTCGACGTCCGCCCAGGTCAGCTCGGCGTCCTCCAGGGCGCGCAGGGCGGCCTCGCGGACGAGTCCGGCGATCGAGACGTCCCGGCGGGCGGCGACGTGCTTGGTCTGGCCGATCCCGACGATCGCCACGGGTTCCTTAGCCACGGGGGTCTCCTTCGAGGACGGCCACCAGGTTCTGCTGCAGGCAGGGGCCGGAGGTGGCGTGGGCGAGGGCGCGGTCGGACGCGCCGCGGTGGATGCGGGCGGCGGCCTCGCCGAGCCGGATGAGCCCGGCGGCCATGACGGGGTTGGCGGCGAGCGCGCCCCCGGACGGGTTGACCCTCACCCTGTCGTCGAGGTCGAGGGCCTTGCGCAGGACGACCTCCTGGGCGCTGAATGGCGCGTGCAGCTCCGCCGTGTCGACGGGCCGCTCGAAGGCTCCGGCGCGCTGGGCGGCCAGGCGCGTGGAGGGCGAGTCGGTGAGGTCGCGCACGCCGAGCGCGTGGGCCTCGATCCGGTGGTCCATGCCGCGGATCCAGGCGGGGCGGGCGCACAGCTCCCTGGCCTTGTCCCCGGCCGCGAGGATCACGGCGGCGGCGCCGTCGCCGATGGGCGGGCAGTCGCCGGTGCGCAGGGGGCGGACGAGGTAGTCGCCCTGCGGGCGGGCGCCGGGCAGCTGCGCGTGCGGGTTGGCGGCCGCGTCCTGACGGCTGCGGGCGGCGATGCCGGCGAGGGCGGGCTCGTCGGTGTCCCCGGCGTCGATCAGCGCCTGGGCCTGGAGCGCGGCGAGGGCGACGGAGTCGGGCCACAGGGGGGCGAGGTAGTAGGGGTCGAGCTGCCGGGTGAGCACGTCGCGTACGGAGCCGCCGGAGGACTTCCCGTAGGCGTAGACGAGCGCGGTGTCGGCCGCGCCGGTCAGGAGCTTCACCCAGGCTTCGTAGAGCGCCCACGCGCCGTCCGTCTCGACGTGGGACTCGGAGATCGGCGGCCAGGCGCCGACGCCGTCGAGTGCCATGGTGAAGGAGAAGGCGCGCCCGGCGAGGTAGTCGGAGGAGCCGGAGCAGGTGAAGCCGATGTCGGAGGTCTTGCATCCGGTCCGCCGCAGCACGTCGTGGAGGACCGGCATGACCATCTCGACCTCGGAGAGTTCGTCCGTGCGCCGCAGGTGGTCGGTCTGGGCGAAGGCGACGATCGCCACCTCCCGGTCGGGTGTGGCGCGGTCCGTGGTCACAGCAGCTCCTTGTACGTGTCGTAGTCGGCGTCGGGCTCCCCGCAGGGGCGGTAGTGGTCCGGGAAGCGGCCGTCGTCGCTCCAGACGGGTTCGACGCGCAGACCCATCCGGACCTGGTCGTAGGGGATGCCGCCGATCCGGCCGTGGAGGGCGAGCCCGGCGCCGTCCAGGGCGATGTGGGCGTAGACGTACGGGACCTCGATGGCGTCGTTCCCGGCGTTCTTCGCCTTGATGTTGACGATGCAGAAGGTGGTGACGGTGCCGCGGGGCCCGACCTCGACCCGGTCGGTGGTGGCGATGCCGCAGGTGGGGCAGGCGCCGCGGGGCGGGACGTACACCTTCGCGCAGGACGGGCAGCGTTCGCCGACGGTCCTGCGCTCGGCGAGGGCGCGGAGGTAGCCGGTCTGGGCGCGGCCCGGGGTGTAGATGTAGTCCAGGCGGGCGGGGGCGACGATGCCGGTGACGGGGTCGGCAAACCGTCCGTCGTGGTCGCGTGTCTCGTCGGCGGGTTCGCTCTCGTACGGTTCGAAGCAGGCGATGTCGGTGATCGTGCCGGACCTGTTCTCTGCCCAGCGGATCCTCACGCGCATGCCGGTGCGCACCGAGTCGGACCCGGGGGCGTCGAGGGCGTGCAGCAGTGCGGTGTCGGCGCCGTCGAGGCGGACGAGGACCCAGGCGAAGGGGGTCGGGAGCGGCTGGCCGGAGCGGGGCTCGTGGTTCCAGGCCCAGGTGGTGACGGTGCCGCTGGTCCCGACCTCGACGAGGTGGCGTAGTTCGGCGGCGGTCTCGGGGTCGTACTCGACGGGCGGGACGAGGACGCGGCCGTCGTCCGCCCGCACCCCGAGGACGGTCCGTTCGCGCAGTCCGGTCAGGAAGGCGGACTGGACGGGGCCGAGGGACCGGGTGAAGGGGAACTCGACGACGAGCGGGGCGCGGAGCGTGTCCGGCGCGGGGGCGGCGGTCATGGATGGGGCTCCTTCCGTGGGGTGGACGGGCCGCTACGAGGAGCGGGCCGCGCTGTGCCGGGCGTACCGCTGCGAGGAGCGGGCCACTGTGCCGGGTGGGCCGCTCTGTGCCCGGCCGGGTGGCGAGCCGCTGCAAGGGCCGGGCCGTGTCACTCCCGCCGGTACACCGGCTCGCGTTTCTCCGCGAAGGCGCGGGCGCCTTCCTTGGCGTCCGCGGTCTCGAAGATCGGCCATCCGCGCGCGAGTTCGGCCGCGAGCCCCTCCCTCTCGGTCATCTCGGCGGTCTCGTACACCGACGCCTTCACCGCCTCGACGGCGAGCGGCCCGCAGGCGTTGATCCGCTCGGCGATGGCGAGGGCCTCCTCCAGGGCCGTGCCGTCGGGGACGACCCGACCGACGAGGCCGATCCGGGCGGCCTCCTCCGCGCTGTAGGGACGGCCGGTGAGCAGCATCTCGAGGGCGTGGGTGCGCGCGATCTGGCGGGGCAGCCGGACCGTCGACCCGCCGATCGGGAACAGCCCGCGCCGGACCTCGAAGAGCCCGAAGGTGGCCGAGGCTCCGGCGACCCGGATGTCGGTGCCCTGGAGGATCTCGGTGCCGCCCGCGACGCAGTGGCCCTCGACGGCGGCGATCACCGGCTTGCGGGGCCGGTGGTGGCGCAGCATCGCCTTCCAGTGCAGGTCGGGGTCGGCCTTGAGCCGGTCCCGGTACCGCTCGCCCTCCATTCCCTTGCCCGCCAGCGCCTTGAGGTCCATCCCGGCGCAGAACGAGCCGCCGGCTCCGGTCAGCACGACGGAGCGGATCGTGTCGTCGGCGTCGGCTTCCAGCCAGCCGTCGTGGAGCCCGACCAGCATGGACAGTGAGAGCGCGTTCTTGGCCTCCGGCCGGTTGAGTGTGAGCACGAGTGTGGCGCCTTCGCGCCGCACGGTGAGGTGTTCGGTCCCGCCCATGGACGTTCTCCCGTCTCCAGACTGGAACAGGTTGCAGGAGCCGGGGTCCCAGTTCAATAGTTTTCTGACACTCAGTCAGTTTCTTGTGCGGGAGCTCTTCCCACCTCCGCCCTCCGGTGCTCTGATGACCGCCGGGTCAGTCCGGGCCAGGACGGACGCGGCGTCAGGAGGAACGGTGGAGTACAACCTTGCCGACCTGTTCGAGTCGGTCGTCGACGTGGTCCCCGACCGCGAGGCGCTCGTGTACGTCGACCACCCGGGCACCGGCTCCGAGCGCAGACTCACCTACGCGCGGCTCGACGCCGCGGCCAATCGCCTCGCCCACCATCTGATCGACTCCGGGATCCGGCCCGGCGAGCATCTGGGCCTGCATCTCTACAACGGCGTCGAGTATCTGCAGACGGTGCTGGCCTGCCTCAAGGCGCGGATCGTCCCGGTCAACGTGAACTACCGCTACGTGGAGGAGGAGCTGGCCTATCTCTACCGGGACGCCGATCTGGCGGCGCTCGTCTTCGACGCCGAGTTCACCGACCGGGTCGCGGCCGCGCTGCCGCGGACGGAGAAGCTGCGGCACCTCGTGCGGGTGGGCACCCCGCCCGGGACGGCTCCCCCCGCGCTCGACTGCGTGCCGTTCGCGGAGGCCGAGGCGGCCGGCTCACCGGAGCGCGGCTTTCCGCCGCGCTCGGCGGACGACCTCTTCATCATCTACACCGGCGGTACGACCGGGATGCCCAAGGGCGTCATGTGGCGCCAGGAGGACCTGTTCTTCGCCGGGCTCTTCGGCGGCGATCCGGCGGGCGAGCCGGTGAAGCGCCCGGAGGAGCTGGCCGAGCGGGTGGCGGCGCGGGGCGGCGGGCTCACCTTCTTCCCGACTCCCCCGCTGATGCACGGCACGTCGACGCTGACCTCGTTCATCGCCTTCAACTACGGGCAGCGGGTGGCCCTCCACCGCAAGTACGTGCCCGAGGAGGTGATCCGTACGATCGAGAAGGAGAGGGTCTCCAGCGTGTCGCTGGTGGGCGACGCGATGCTCAGGCCCCTCGTCGACGCGCTGCACGGCCCGCTCAAGGGTACGGATCTGTCGTCGCTGTTCAGCGTCTCGTCGTCCGGAGCGATCATGTCCGACACGGTGCGGGCGCAGTTCCAGGAGCTCGTGCCGAACGTGCTGCTCCTGAACAACTTCGGGTCCTCGGAATCGGGTTCCAACGGCAGGGCGACGGACGACTCGGGCCCGGAGAAGGGCTTCCGCCTGGAGGTCAACGACCGGACCCAGGTGGTGGACCCGGCGACGCACGAACCGGTGCCGGTGGGGGTGCCGGGCCGTCTCGCCCAGCGCGGCCACGTCCCGCTCGGCTACTACAACGACCCGGCCAAGACGGCCGAGACCTTCTTCCGCAAGGGCGACGAGCGGTGGGTGCTGCTCGGCGACATGGCGACCGTCGACGAGGACGGCATCGTCACCGTCCTCGGCCGCGGCTCCCAGTGCATCAACACCGGTGGGGAGAAGGTCTATCCGGAGGAGGTCGAGCAGGCGCTCAAGTCCCACCCCGACGTCTACGACGCCCTCGTCGCGGGCGTACCGGACGCGAAGTGGGGCAGCCACGTGGCCGCGGTGGTCCAACTGCGCGCCGGAGCGCGCCCGCTCGACCTGGAGACCGTCCAGTCCCACTGCCGCACCCGGCTGGCCGGCTACAAGATTCCGCGCCGCCTGGTGCTGGCCGACCGCATCCAGCGCTCACCGAGCGGCAAGGCGGACTACCGCTGGGCGCGGTCGGTGGCGGCGGCCGAGGGCGACCGGAGCTGACGGCCGTCCCGGACACGGCCCGGACATCAGCGGGCGGGCACGCCGTGGAGGGCTTCGGCCATGGGGGACGCGCCCTCGGTGACGTAGGCCCGGATGGAGGCCAGGTAGGCGTCCCGGTCGATCCGTCCGTCGCCGTCGGCGTCCAGCGCGTCGAACGCCGCCTCGGCGTTGTCGGCGGGGTTGCCGAGCGCCGCCCGCAGCCGGGAGAACTCGGCCCGGTTCAGGGCTCCGTCCCCGTCGGTGTCGGCGAGGTCGAACAGCGACCCGAGCGCGGGCCTGCAGACCGCCTCGAAGGAGTCGGCGCCCGCCCAGGACGCGTACTCCTCGAAGGTCACCGCGCCGTCGCCGTCGGCGTCCATCGACGCGTACACCCGCTCGTGGGCCTCGCGCGCGAGGCTGAGGAGCGGGTCGTCGGCGCCGCGTCCCGACGCGGCCGCCGCCCGTTCGGGGCGGGTGAGGTACTCCTGCCGGGAGATGACGCCGTCGCCGTCGACGTCGAGCATGGCGAAGATGCGGGCCTTGGCGATCCTGCTGTCCATGAGGGCTCCCTGTCCGGTGGTCCCGGCCCGCCGCCGGGTCGGCGGGCCGGGTGCGCCCATGACGACGCGACAAGATCAACTACTGGGGTGCCGACGGGGTTACGGCGGTTTCTGCCTCCGTGTCCCGGTGGGCGGCGGCCGCGACGGCGACCGCCGTGGCGGCGAGGGCGGCGCTGACCCACACCGCGTCCCGGTGGTCACCGGTCGTCTCCGTCACGGCGCCGGCGAGCAGCGGCCCCACGAACGCACCGGCGTTCAGCGCGACGGTGGCGAAGGCGCCACTCAGCGAGGGCGCGTCGGCGGCGACGCGCAGGACGCGGTGGACGAGGGCCGAGCCGATCCCGAACGACAGGCCGCCCTGGACGGTCGTCAGCAGGAACAGGGGCACGGCGTGCGTGCCCGCGAGGGCCAGCACCGCCCACCCGGCGGGCAGAGCGCACAGGGCGAGCAGCATGCCCCGGCCGAGCCGGCCGTCGGCGGAACGACCCGCTGTGTGCACGCCGGCGAAGGCGCCGGCGCCGAAGGCGGCGAGCAGCCCGGGGACCGCGCCCGCCGGCAGCCGCGCCACGTCGGTGGCGACGACGGCCAGATAGGCGAAGGTCGCGAAGGTCGCCGCGTTGACCAGGGTCGCGAGGAGCAGTGCCGACCTCACCGAGCGGGACCTCAGCGTGCGCGCTTCCCGCCCGACCGAGACGTCGTGGCGGCCGGCGGCGTCGGCGGGCGCCGACCGGAGGACGAGCGCGAGCGCGGGCAGACACAGCGCGGCGACGGCCCAGAAGACCGAACGCCAGCCGGCCCAGCCACCGAGCAGAGCACCGGCGGGTACGCCGACGACACACGCCAGCGTGACCCCCGACAGCAGGACGGCGGTGGCCCGGGCCCGCCTGGCGGGGGCCACGACGCCGCTCGCGACGGTCATCGCCACGGCCAGGAACCCGGCGTTGGCGATCGCGGCGACGACGCGGGTGGCGAACAGCACGGCGAAGTCGGTCGTGACGGCACCGACGACGTGCACGACGACGAACGCGGTCAGGAAGACCGCCAGCGCGCGACGGCGTGGCCATCGCGCGCTCAGCACGGCCATCACCGGCGCTCCGAGAATCATGCCGACGGCGTAGGCGGAGGTGAGGCTCGCGGCGGCTCCGACCGGTACGGACAGGTCGTGGGCGATACCGGGTACGAGGCCGGACAACATGAACTCGGAGGTCCCTTGCGCGAAAACGGCAAGGCCGAGGACGTAGAGGAACAGGGGCACGAGAACGGCTCCAGCGTGAGAGGTGCGGACATGAACATCCGCGCGCTGGACGTCGCGCCCACGTCACCTGTCGCAGGGGACGAGAGCCGAAACCGGACCAGACGCACGGAGCACGTGCCGGTCACTCACGGCGAAGCCGGCCGAGGACCCGATCGGTCCTCGGTCACACCACGCGGCGCCGCCGAGGGACCGGCGGCTCGGTTCTGTCCGACTCCGGGCTCGTCACCCGAGGCACGGTAGCCATGGCACCACCGGCCATCAACCGGATTTCCGCGAGGACGACACCCCGTCGACCCCGAACTCCCGCAGAGCCGGGTCGTTGAGCTGGAAGTCCGTCGCCGCGATCACCGCGACCGGGTTCGCCCACAGCGCGATACCGTGGGGTGACCCACCCCCTGGCGACGAAGGATCAGCACCACCATGCCCGACACCCTGCGCGGCGACTGCGCGAACTGCTTCGGGCTGTGCTGCGTCGCTCTGCCCTTCGCCAGGTCGGCGGACTTCGCGGCGGACAAGTCCTCCGGCGACCCCTGCCGGAACCTCCAGGAGGACTTCCGCTGCGGGATCCACACCCGGCTGCGGCCGAGCGGCTACTCCGGTTGCACCGTGTACGACTGCTTCGGCGCCGGCCAGAAGGTCTCGCAGGTCACCTTCGGCGGGGTCTCGTGGCGCGACGCGCCCGAGAGCGCGCGCCGGATGTACGAGGTTTTCCCCGTGATGCGCCAGCTCCACGAACTGCTGCGCTATCTCACGGAAGCCCTCGCCCTGCCGGCCGCCCGTCCGGTCCACCCCGATCTGCGGGCGGCGCTCACCTGGGTCGAGGAGCTCACCCGGGGCACGGCGGAGGAGCTGGAGAAGCTGGACGTGGCTCCCGTACGGGCGGAGGTGAACCCGCTGCTGCTGAGGACCAGCGCGCTGGTACGGGCGGCGGCGGGCGGGAAGGCCAAGAACCGGCGGGGCGCCGACCTCATCGGCGCCCGGCTGCGCGGCGCGAAGCTGCGCGGCGCCGACCTGCGCGGGGCGCTGCTGATCGCGGCCGATCTGAGCGGCGCCGATCTCTCCCTGGCCGACCTCATCGGCGCCGATCTGCGGGACGCCGACCTGTCGGGGGCGGATCTGACCGGTGCCCTCTTCCTGACCCAGCCCCAGCTGAACGCGGCCCGGGGCAACGCCGCCACCCGTCTCCCGGCCGGCTTCGACCGCCCCTCCCACTGGACCCCCTAGACGGATCGGTCACGGCACATACACGTACGGGGTGGTCGTGGTGAGGGCCGTGAAGCCCAGGCGCTGGAGGATCGGGCGGCTGGTGTCGGCCGCGTCGACCTGGACGTAGCGGTGGCCCCGCTCGGCGGCGAGGCGGGTGCGGAAGGCGACCAGGGCGCGGTAGAGGCCCCGGCCCCGCCAGGCTTCGACCGTGCCGCCGCCCCAGAGTCCGGCGAAGTCGGTGCCGGGGTAGAGCTCCAGGCGTGCGGCGCTGACCGGTTCCCGCCCGGCCATGGCCAGGACCGCGGCGACGGTGTCGGGGGCGGTGGCCAGCTGGTCGAGGAGCTGCCGGCCGATGGGGGAGCTGTCCCCGCCGAAGGCGTGGTCGTGGACCTCGGTCACGAGCGCGACCCCGGCCGCGTCGGTGACGGGCCGCAACTCCACCCCGTCGGGCAGCTCCACGGCGGTGGACAGCGCCGCCGTCTCGGCGACCATCAGGGTCTCCTGGTCCTCGGCGGTGAACCCGGCGGCGAGAAGCCGTTCGGCGAGGTCGGCCGGGCCGTCGTGCCCGTACACCTTCCACTCGAACCTGCGGCCGTGCTCGGTGTAGTGGCGGATCTGCCCGGCGATGGCGGCGTCGGCGTCGGTCTCGTCGAGTCCGGACCAGAGGACGCCGTTCCAGGTGTGCGCGGGCCCCGTCCGCCGTACGACCCGGCCGTCCCGTTCGACGCGGACGCCGGGGCCTTCGGGGAGGGCGCCGAGCCGCAGCTGCCGGTCGTACAGGGCGCGTACCGCTTCGTGATCGAGGGAGTCCATGGGGGCACTCCAGCATCGGCCGCCGGAGCCCGCAAACGAGTTTCGGGGCTCCGGCGGCCGCGAACGCCCTCCGGCGGGGCTCCGGCGGCCGCGATCCGCTCGCCGGGTTCCGGCCGCTGCGATCGCGCTCCCGCTACACCGGGGAGTGGCGCAGCGGGGTGAGCTGTTCGATGTCGTAGCGGCGGCGCAGCTCCTCGACCGCCGCGTGGTCGACCTCTCCTCCGGAGCCCAGGATCTCCATCAGCTCCTCGAAGTACCGTTCGTGATCCGGGGGCGGGGACGCCTGGAACAGCATGCGCGCGGGCTCCCCGGTCGGGTTGGCGAAGGCGTGCGGGCAGCCCGGCGGTACGAGTATCAGAGTGCCGGGGGTGGCCCGTACCGCCCGCTCGCCGGAGGCCGACTCCCAGTCGCGCCAGCGGTCGGGGGTGCGCACCAGCGGTTCGAAGGCGAGCACGTCCAGCTCCCCTTCGAGGACGTAGAAGAGTTCCTCGCTGTGGCCGTGGGTGTGCGCGCCGACGTCGAACCCGGGCGGGACCTCGACTTCGAAGGTGGACGCGGTCGGCGTGTGTTCTCCGGTCACCTTGAAGGTGACCCGTTGCGCGGCGGTCGTGAGGGTCTTCCCGTGTCCGGGAGGCACGATGAGCCCGTCACGCGCCTGAATGGCTGTCATCCCGCTGTACGTCCTTTCACCAGGTCACCGGCAGGGTCTCGGGGCCCCGGATCAGGGCGCCGCGCTGCCACCGGATCTCCGTCTCGGGCACGGCGAGCCGCAGTCCGGGGAAACGCTTCCAGAGCGAGTCGAGGAGGATCTCGGACTCGATGCGGGCCAGGGCGGAGCCCGGGCAGTAGTGCGGGCCGTGGCCGAAGGCGACGTGGGGGTTGTAGTCGCGGTCGAAGTCCAGCCGCTCGGGGTCGGCGAAGACGTCCGGGTCGCGGTTGGCGGTCAGGTAGGAGACGTAGACGGGGTCGCCGCGCGGGATGAGCACGCCTCCGACCTCGACGTCCTCCATGGCGATGCGGGAGAGGCCGACGGCGTTGCGGTGCGGGATGTAGCGCAGGAGCTCCTCGACGGCCTGGGGCAGCAGGTCGGGTTCGGCGCGCAGCCGGGCGAGGTGGTCGGGGTGGGTGAGGAGCGCGTACACCATGTTGGCGCTGTTGTTGCGTACCGCGTGCGCGCCGCCGATCTGGATGAGGACGGCGAGGCCGACGGCCTCGTGCTCGTCGAGGGTCGTGTCGTCGACGGCGTCGGCGAGGACGGCGACGAGGGTCTCCTTGCCGGTGCCGTGGCTGCGGCCGATGAGGTCGGTGAAGTACTGCCCCATCTCGGCCTTGGCCTTCTCGCTCGCCTCGCGGCCTGCGGCGGCGGAGATGATCGTGTCGGACCAGTGGGCCATCAGCGGCTGGTCGTCCTCGGGCACACCCATCAGTTCGCTGACCATGGCGAGCGGGAAGGGCCGGTTGACCATCGCCATGAGGTCGGCGGGGGCGCCGTGTTCCTCCACCGCGTCGAGCAGGCGGTCCATGGTGGCCTGCGCGTGGTCGCGCAGGGACCGCAGGGCCCGGGCGCTGAAGGCGCGGGCGACCACGCGGCGCATCCGGGTGTGGTCGGGCGGGTCGGCGAAGCCGACGGCGCCGTCCATCGGGATGAAGTGGGGGGCGAGTCGGGTGACCTGGCGTCCCCAGACGGCCTGCCGGCTGAAACGGGGGTCGACGGAGACGAACTTGACGTCTTCGTAGCGGGTGACGAGCCAGGCGTGGCCCTCGCCGTGCGGGAGGCGGACGCGGGTGACCGGGTCCTCGTGCAGCAGCCGGGCGAGCAGGGGGTCGAAGTCGAGACCGGTGAGGTCGGGCACGGCCCAGAAGTGGACCTGGGGGACGTCGGCGGACTCGGGGGTGACGGTCGTGGTCATGGGGCGGCCTTCGCGGGTGCGGGGGCGGGGGCGGTGCTCTCTGGGGTCTCCGCGACGGCGGTCGCGGGGGCGTGGGAGGGCATCAGGAAGCCCGTGCACACGGGTGTGGCCGGGGGGGTTGCGACAGCGGAACGGCACAGAACGGGCATGTCCGTCATGGTGGGGCACGGGGTATGAGGTGGAAACCCCGGGCGCCCACCCGGGGCACCACACTGCGCCGTACGGGTCAGACCCGGTCGGCGACGATCATCAGATAGTGGAAGCTGCCTTCCTTGTACGCCGTGAGGAAGGGGTCCTCGATCCCGGTGGCCACGGAGGACCGCGCCCGCAGCTCCCAGTACGGAATGGTGGCGGCGGTCAGGTCGATGACCTCGATGGGCACGAGGTCGTTCTCCGCGAGCGCCTTGAAGTACGCGCTGCGGGGGTGGATGTTGCACGTGTAGTGCTCGTCGATACGGCTGACGGCCTTGGAGCGCAGACCGGTGACGTCGTTGGAGCAGCCGGTGACGCAGACGTAGCGGCCGCCGCGCACCAGGAGCCGCGAGAACTCGTCGAAGAGCTCGTAGAGGTCCACGTACATCGTGGTCTCGTTGGTCCAGACGGCCTGGCGGGAACCGGTGGCGAAGCCGGTGTCCAGCATGTTCCGGAAGTGGAACCTCACCCGGTCGGCGACGCCGCGCTTCTCCGCCTGCGCGTTGGCGAAGTCGACCTGGTACTCGGAGATGGACACGCCGTCGACCTGGCAGCCGAAGCGCTGCTCGGCCATGATGCTGGTCCCGCCGCGGCCCGAGCCGGCGTCGAGGAGCCGGTCGCTGGGGGTGCGCTCGCCCAGGTGGTCGAGGAGCAGGTCCGCCTGGGCGGTCTCCAGGCGGTGCAGCTCCTGGATGATCCGGGCGTCGCGGGTGTCCTCCGGGCCGGTGAGGACCGAGGGTTCGTAGTCGCCGATGCCGTAGTGGTGGTGGTAGAGCCCGTCGATCTCGCCGAGTCTCAGGTTCACCGGGTCCTGCTGATGGGTGTTCCAGTAGCGCGCCACGGACTCCTGGTAGGGCGTTCGCAGCACGGTGGACGATGTGGACGTGGTCATGCGCGGGGTTCCTTACGTGGTTCGGGGGAGGATCGGGGGGACGGTCGGGGCGGCGTCAGTCCGTGCCGCGGTACCGGGCACTGCCGGCGTGCCATTCGCGGTTGCCGCCCACCCAGGCCCACGTTCCGGCGAGGAAGCGGGCCAGCTGCGGGGAGCCGGTACGGGCGAGGGCGGCCGCCTCGGCCTCGTAGGTGTGCATCAGCTCGTCGTGGATCAGGACGCTCCGCTCGACCGCCTCCTCCATGGAGCACCGCTCCTCTGAGGCGATCAGCATGGGCAGGCTGAAGTCCGTGGGGTCTTCCTTGCCCATCGAGTACAGGTCGTTCATCAGGACCGTCGCGGTGCCGGCCAGGTTGAACACGCGGCGCACGCGGGGGTCGGAGAACTCCGCCATCGGCACCTCGTAACCGGCGATGGCGTCGACCAGGACCATGCACGGGACGAAGCTGTTCTCGTGGCGGTGCGTCAGGTACTCCCAGACCGGCGGCCGCTGCCCGGTGGTGTGCCAGACGCCTTCCTGGTTGTACGCGACGAACATGATGGCCAGCTCGTGACGGAGCCGGCGCACCTGGGTCGTCGAGGCGAATCCGGCGAGGTTGGCCAGGGCGGAGCGCAGGGCCATGGCCACCGGGTCCTTGCGGACCGCCTCCTCCAGCTGGGGGGCGTAGCGCAGCGGAAGCTGTGCCTGGTCGATCACCGAGTGGCAGATCGCGAGGCGCTGGCCCAGCACCTCGTGCCGGGCCTCCTCCACCTCGCAGTCGACGATGTGGTCGTCGACCGCCCATTCGGACAGACCGCACTTGGCCGCCGCGAGGAGCCGCTCCGGGTCGTCGGTCTCGGGGTGCGCGAGCATCATCAGGCGGCCGAAGTTCGCCGAGCGGACCTTGTCGAGGTGGCCGGGGTAGATGCCGACCTCCTCCGCCCACAGGACGAGGCGCTCGTTGACCAGTTCACCGAGGGCGGGGTCGTCGCGTGCCGCGGGCGGGCAGTACAGCGTCGGCACGCCCTTGGGCGGGGGCGTGCCCGTGGCCGGGGTCGCGGCGGCGGGCCGGGCGGCCGTGCCGGGGCCCACGCGTTCGGCGAGGCGGGCGGCGGAGGTGCCGAGACCGGTGGGCCGGCCGAGCGCGGCGACCCGGGAGGCCGGTGCGACCGGGCCGGACGTGGCGGGACCGGGCGTGGCGGGCGCCTCGCCGCCCGGGGCGGCCGATCCGCCGGAGGCGGGAGAGCGTGGGATCAGGACACGGGCGGCCGAGGTCCCCAGGCCCGTGGGGCCCGGCGCGAGCCGTGTGACGGCGACCCTCAGCCGCCTCCCGCCGGAGGGCGCGGACGAGGGCGGGGGCGGAGGCGGGTCGGGCGACGTGGCCGGCTCGGGAGGCCCGAGCAGCTCGGGCCTCCCCGGTCGTGCCGGGTCGCGGAGCACCGCGTCGATCAGCGCCGCCACGTCGTGGGAGCCCGCCGCGGCGGCCCTGCGGGAGAGCACGGACACGGCTCAGCCCCCGTACGCGCGCGTCCGGCGCGCCGGACGGTGACGGTCAGGCACGCGGACGCACCTCGACGTTCTCCAGGATCCCGATCGCGTCGGGGACCAGTACGGCCGCGGAGTAGTAGGTGGAGACGAGGTAGGAGATGATCGCCCGCTCGTCGATGCCCATGAACCGGCAGTTGAGGCCCGGCTCGATCTCGTCGGGCAGACCGGTCTGGTGCAGGCCGATGACGCCTTCGTTGGTCTCGCCGGTACGCATGGCGATGATGGAGGAGACCTGGTGCTCGGACACGGGGATCTTGCCGCAGGGCAGGATCGGCACCCCGCGCCAGGCCGGGATGTGGTGGCCGTCGACGTCCACGGCGCCGAGGGCGATCCCGCGCTTGTTGCACTCCTTGCCGAAGGCGGCGATGGCCCGGGGGTGGGCGAAGAGGTACTGGGTGCCTCGGCGCATGCTCAGCAGGTCGTCGAGGTCGTCCGGCGTGGGCGGTCCCGAGTGGGTCTGGATGCGCTGGTCGTAGTCGGTGTTGTGGAGGAGTCCGAACTCCCGGTTGTTGACCAGTTCGTGCTCCTGGCGCTCGCGGAGCTCCTGGATGGTCAGGCGCAGCTGCTGCTGCGTCTGGTTCATCGGCTGGTTGTAGAGGTCGGCGACGCGGGTGTGCACCTTGAGCACGGTCTGGGCGACGCTCAGTTCGTACTCGCGCGGCCTGGGTTCGTAGTCCGCGAAGGCGCCGGGCAGCAGGGCCTCGCCGACATGGCCGGCGCTGAGCTCGATGGCGGCCTCGCCCGCCCTGTTGGTGGGTCGGCGGTGTCCGTTGGTCCCGAGGCCCTGGACATGGGCGCGCAGGTTCTCGTACTGGTCGGCGATGGCCTTGTACGCCGTCTGGGGCAGGGCCAGGATCGTCACCCCGGTCACGGCCTTGGCGGTGAACTCCCACTTGGCGTCGCCCGCGAGGATCTGGCCGCCGAAGGTGTCGCCGTCGCCGAGCCGGCCGAGCAGGGTCTCGTCGCCGTACTTGCCGGTGCCGATCTTCTCGACCTTGCCGTGTGCGATGAGGTAGACGTGGTCGGCCTTCTTGCCCGAGTGCACGATCACCTGGCCGGGCTCGTACTCCTTCTGGACGAACCGGTCGGCGAGGGCGCCGAGCGCGGTCGGGTCGTCGAAGCCGCGCAGCAGGGGCAGTTCGGCGAGCTCGGCCGGGATGACCTCGACCTTGGAGCCGCTCTTCACGAAGGAGACCCGGCCGTCGCCGACGACGTACGAGAGCCGCCGGTTGACGCGGTAGGCGCCGCCGGGGGTGTGGACCCAGGGCAGTTTGCGCAGCAGCCAGCGGGAGCTGATGCCCTGCATCTGGGGTTCGGACTTGGTGGTGGTCGCGAGGTTGCGCGCCGCCGCCGTGCTGAGGCTGATCTGGACCTGGCGTACCTCGGCGGAGGGGGCGGGCGCCGGGGCGGCCGCCGGCTCTGTGTCGACCGACATGGGGGGCTCCGTTCTGGGGACTCTTCGACCTTCGTCACTCTGCGCGTACAGATGTAACGCATAGTTGCCGCTGTCATATGCACGTGGCGCGGCCGTCCCGGAGCACGCGGCCGAGAGGGAGCGCCCCCGCGGGCGCCTCGCGCGCTCCGCCGTTCGAGCAGGAGTACGCGGTACGAACAACTCGTTCCGCCCTCTTGCCAAGGACGGGGGCCGCCTGGATCTACTGATGCCGACACGCATCGACCGAATGATCGGTCGCCCGACTCATGGGACGGGCGGCGGGCACAGGACGGGACGGAGTACGGCGCATGACGGAGCTGCTGGACAGGGGCGAGCGACTCGGGCGTGAGGAGCTGGAGGCCCTCCAGCTGGAGCGGCTGCGCGCGACGCTCCGGCACGCGTACGAGAACGTGGACTTCTACCGGCGGTCCTTCGACAAGGCGGGCCTGCGCCCCCAGGACTGCCGCTCGCTCGCGGACCTCGCCCGCTTTCCGTTCACGGCCAAGACGGACCTGCGCGACCAGTACCCCTTCGGCATGTTCGCCGTCGACCGGTCGCGCGTCCGGCGCCTCCACGCCTCCAGCGGCACCACCGGCCGCCCTACGGTCGTCGGCTACACCGAGGGCGACCTCGACACCTGGGCGGACGTGGTGGCCCGCTCGATCCGCGCGGCCGGCGGCCGCCCCGGCCACCGGGTCCATGTCGCCTACGGCTACGGGCTGTTCACGGGCGGACTCGGCGCCCACTACGGCGCGGAGCGGCTCGGCTGTACGGTCGTCCCGGCCTCCGGCGGCATGACGGCCCGCCAGGTGCAGCTGATCCAGGACTTCGAGCCCGAGATCATCATGGTGACGCCCTCGTACATGCTCACGCTGCTCGACGAGTTCGAGCGCCAGGGCGTCGATCCGCGTACCACCTCGCTCAAGGTCGGGATCTTCGGCGCGGAGCCGTGGACGGAGGAGATGCGGCGGGAGATCGAGGAGCGGTTCGCCATCGACGCCGTGGACATATACGGACTGTCGGAGGTCATGGGCCCGGGGGTGGCACAGGAGTGCGTGGAGACCAAGGACGGCCTCCACATCTGGGAGGACCACTTCTATCCCGAGATCGTCGACCCCTTCACGGGCGAGGTGCTGCCGGACGGGGAGGAGGGCGAGCTGGTGTTCACCTCGCTCACCAAGGAGGCCATGCCCGTCATCCGCTACCGCACACGGGACCTGACCAGGCTGCTGCCGGGCACGGCGCGGGTGTTCCGGCGGATGGAGAAGGTGACCGGCCGCAGCGACGACATGGTGATCCTGCGCGGTGTGAACCTCTTCCCCACCCAGATCGAGGAGATCGTGCTGCGTACGGCGGGGGTCGCCCCGCACTTCCAGCTGCGGCTGACCCGTGAGGGGCGGCTCGACGCGCTGACCGTGCGCGCCGAGGCCCGTCCCGGGGCGACGCCCGAGCAGCGCGCGGAGGCGGCCCGGGCGATCGCGGTGGCGTGCAAGGACGGGATCGGGGTCTCCGTCGGGGTGGAGGTGGTCGACCCCGAGACGCTGGAGCGGTCGGTGGGCAAGATCAGGCGGATCGTGGACCTGCGGGCTCAGGACTCCTGATCGGAGCGCGCCGCGAGGCGGTCGCGCAGCTCCCGCTTGAGGATCTTCCCGCTCGCGTTCCGGGGCAGCTCGTCCACCAGGACCACCCGCTTGGGCGCCTTGAAGTGGGCGAGCCTCTCCCGGGCGTGGTCGAGGAGTTCGGCCTCGGTGACCTCCCCGCGCGGCACGACCACCGCCGTCACGGCCTCGATCCAGCGCTCGTCGGGCAGCCCCACGACGGCGGCCTCCGCGACGCCGGGGTGGGTGTAGAGGACGTCCTCGACCTGGCGGGAGGCGACCAGCACTCCCCCGGAGTTGATGACGTCCTTCACCCGGTCCACGACGGTGAAGTAGCCCTCGGCGTCGCGTACCGCGAGGTCGCCGGAGCGGAACCAGCCGTGGCGGAACGCCTCCTTGGTCTCCTTCGGCTTGCCCCAGTAGCCGTCGCACAACTGCGGTGAGCGGTAGACGACTTCGCCGGGTGTGCCGTCGGGGACGTCCTCGCCGTCCTCGTCGACGACCTTGGCCTCGACGAAGCGGACGGGCCGGCCGCAGGAGTCCATCCGGCCCTCGTGCTCGTCGGGCCCGAGGACGGTGGCGAGCGGGCCGATCTCGCTCTGCCCGAAGCAGTTGTAGAAGCGCAGTCCGGGCAGCCGTTCGCGCAGCCGCTCCAGAACCGGCACGGGCATGATCGAGGCGCCGTAGTAGGCCTTGCGCAGGCCCGACAGGTCGCGGGCGGCGAAGTCCGGGTGCTGGGAGAGGCCGATCCAGACCGTCGGCGGGGCGAAGAGGCTGTCGGCGCGGCCCGCCTCGATCAGGTCGAGGAGCACGGCCGGGTCGGGACCGTCGACGATGGTGTTCTCCGCGCCGACCGCCAGATAGGGCAGCAGGAAGACGTGCGTCTGCGCCGAGTGGTAGAGCGGCAGCGCGTGGACCGGCTTGTCGTCCTCGTGCAGGTCGAGCGCCTCGATGGCGCTGGCGTACTCGTGGACGAGTGCGCGGTGGGTCATCATCGCGCCCTTCGGCAGGGCGGTGGTCCCGGAGGTGTACAGCAGTTGGACGTACTCGCGGGCGTCGCGGTCGGTGTCGTACGTGTCCGGCTCGGCGAGCGCCGTCAGGAGCGAGTCGTCCGTGTCGCGCAGCGCCTTCCGGGCGAAGCCGTCCGGGACGCGGTCGGCGAGGCCGGGGTCGGTGAGGACCAGGGAAGTCCCGGACTGCTCCAGGATGTACGACAGATCCTCGCCGGTGAGGTGGTGGTTGACCGGCACATGGATCAGGTCGGCGCGCGAGCAGGCGAGGAAGGCGATCAGATACGCGTCGGAGTTGTGGCCGTAGGTCGCGACCCGGGCGCGCTCGCCCAGCCCGTACCGCTCCCGCAGCACGGCGGCCGCGGTGGTCACGGCCGCGTCCAGCTCCGCGTAGGTCCAGGAGCGGTCCGCGTACCGTACGGCGATCCGGTCGGGGACACGCTGGGCGCTCATCCGCAGGACGCCGTCGACGGTACGGGTGAGAAGCCGTCGTTCCATGGCGTGTCGTCGTTCCATGGCGTGATCCTCGGCCCGTCCCGGGGGCGGGTCAAGTGGGCCGGTGGATACCCAGTGGGCGGCGGCGGGCTTTAACCTCGGATACCGAACGGGATGTTGACAAGTGCGGTGCTCGGCTGCGTGCATGGTCCGATCCGCCGTCCACGCCCCTCTGTCGGGAGGAACGTTGAACCTCCGTACCCGTCTGAAACAGCTGGCTCTCACCGGCGCGGCCCTCGCCACCGTCACCGCCTCGCTGCCGGCCGCCGCGGTCGCGGACTCCGGCGGCCGGCACCACCGGCCCACGGAGCGGGGCCTGTCGGCGGTCATCCGCTACACCGAGTACGGCATCCCGCACATCGTCGCCGAGGACTACGCCGGCCTCGGCTTCGGCACCGGCTGGGCGCAGGCCGCCGACCAGATATGCACCCTCGCCGACGGCTTCGTGACCGTGAACGGCGAACGCTCCCGGTACTTCGGCGCGGACGGGGCGCCGGACGGCTCGCTCTCCTCGGCCGCCACCAACCTCTCCAGCGACCTCTACTTCCGCGGGGTACGGGACGCGGGCACGGTCGAGTCCCTCCTGAACCGGTCCGCCCCGTCCGGTCCGAGCCGTCAGGTCAAGGAGCTGATGCGGGGCTGGGCAGCCGGTTACAACGCCTGGCTCAAAGACCACCGGATCACCGACCCGGCCTGCGCGGGCGCCGCCTGGGTCCGCCCGGTCACCCGGCTCGACGTCGCCCGGCGGGGGTTCGCGGTCTCCGTGCTCGGCGGGCAGGGCCGCGGTGTCGACGGCATCACGGCCGCCCGGCCGCCCGCCACCGCGGCGCCCGGCTCGACGAGCGGCCCGGACCCGGCGCGTACGGCCGCCGCGGCCCGGGAGCTGTTCGCGGCCGAGAACGCCACCATGGGCTCCAACGCCGTCGCCTTCCACGGCAGTACGACGGCGAACGGGCGCGGACTGCTGCTCGGCAACCCGCACTACCCCTGGCAGGGCGGCCGCCGATTCTGGCAGTCGCAGCAGACCATCCCCGGCGAACTCAACGTCTCCGGGGCCTCGTTGCTGGGCACGACCGTCGTCAACATCGGCTTCAACGAGCGGGTGGCCTGGAGCCACACGGTCGCGACGGGTGTCACGCTGAACCTTCACCAGCTGACGCTGGACCCCGCCGATCCGACCTCCTATCTGGTCGACGGCACGCCGGAGCAGATGACCCGGCGGACCGTGACCGTCCCGGTGAAGGACGGCGGCACCGTCACCCGTACGCAGTACTGGACCCGGTACGGGCCGGTGGTCACCGGGCTCGGGCCGCAGCTTCCGCTGCCGTGGACGGCGACGACCGCCTATGCCCTGGGCGACCCCAACGCCGTCAACCTGCGGGGGTCCGACACCGCGCTCGGCTTCGGCAAGGCGCGCTCCACCGAGGACATCCTCCGCACGCTGCGCCGCACCCAGGGGCTGCCGTGGGTCAACACCATCGCCGCGGACTCTGTCGGAAACTCGCTGTTCACCCAGTCCCAGGTCCTCCCCCGGATCACCGACGAACTGGCCGGGCGCTGCTCCACTCCGCTCGGCAGGGCGACGTACCCGGCCTCCGGTGTGGCGGTCCTCGACGGCTCGCGGGGCGACTGCGCGCTCGGCTCGGACCCGGACGCCGTCCAGCCCGGCGTCTTCGGCCCCTCGAAGATGCCGGTGCTGCGGAACGCGCCGTACGCGGCGAACTCCAACGACAGTGCCTGGCTGGCCAACGCCGACCGGCCGCTGACCGGCTACGAACGGGTCTTCGGCACCATCGGCACCCCGCGCTCGCTGCGCACCCGCGGCGGGATCGAGGACGTGGCGGCGATGGCAGCCGGGGGTCGGCTGACGGTGGCGGACCTGCAGTCGCAGCAGTTCGCCAACCGGGCTCCCGCCGGTGACCTGGCTGCGGCCGACGCGGCGCGGGCGTGCCCCTCGGTGCTTCCCGGGGACGAGGAGGCCTGCCGGGTGATCGGTGCCTGGGACCGCACGGTGGACACCGGCAGCCGCGGAGCGCTGCTCTTCGACCGGTTCTGGCGGAGGTTCACCGGTGGGGTTCCTGTCCCGGAGCGGTGGAAGGTGCCGTTCTCGGCCGCCGATCCGGTGCGTACCCCGCACACCCTGAACACCTCCACGGCCGGCTTTGCGAAGGCGCTCACCGACGCGGTCGCGGAGCTGCGGGCGGCCCGGATCCCGCTGGACGCCCCGCTCGGCACCCACCAGTTCGTGGTGCGCGGCGGCAAGCGCATCCCGGTGAGCGGCGGCACGGAGGCCCTGGGAATCTGGAACAAGACGGAATCGGTGTGGAATTCGGCGGGCGGCGGCTACACGGAGGTCGCGCACGGGACGAGCCACGTGCAGGCGGTGGGCTGGGACGGCAGCCGTTGTCCGGTGGCCCGCACCCTGCTGACGTACTCCCAGTCGTCCAACGTCCGCTCACCGCACTTCAGCGACCAGACGGAGCTGTACGCGGGCGAGCGCTGGGTGACGTCGCGGTTCTGCGAGAAGGACATCCTCGGCTCGCCTGAGCTGAGGGTGGTACGCGTCAGGGGCTGAACGACAGGAACACGAAGGCGGCGAAGATCGAGAGATGGACGCCGCCCTGGAGGAGAGTGGCCCGTCCGGGCACCACGGTCAGGGCGCTCACCGCGGCGGTGAGCACCAGCAGCACCATGTGGAGGGGGCCGAGACCGAGCACCAGGGGCCCGGACAGCCAGATGGAGGCGAGCGCGATCGCCGGGATCGTCAGGCCGATGCTGGCGATCGCGGAACCGTAGGCGAGGTTGAGGCTGGTCTGCATCCGGTCCCTGCGGGCCGCCCGCACGGCAGCGAGGGTCTCGGGCAGCAGCACCATCAGGGCGATGACCACGCCGACGACCGCCTTCGGGAGGCCCGCCGACTCCACGCCGTCCTCGATGGTCGGCGAGACGAGTTTGGCGTTGCCGACGACGGCGACGAGGGCGAGGACCAGCAGGCCGACGCTGACCCAGGTCTGCCGTGCGGTCGGCGGCTCGGCGTGCGCGTCCTCCGGCACCGGCGCGTCCTCGCCCCCGGGCGGGACCGGCAGGAAGTAGTCACGGTGCCGAACCGTCTGGACGGCGACGAACACCCCGTACAGACAGAGCGAGGCGACGGCGGCGAAGGCCAGCTGGGCGCTGGAGAACTCGGGACCCGGTTGGCTCGTGGTGAACGAGGGAAGCACGAGCGTCATGGTGGCGAGGGTGCAGACGGTGGCGAGCGCTCCGCCGGAGCCTTCGGCGTTGAAGACGGCGACGCGGTTGCGCAGGGCGCCGACCAGGACGGAGAGGCCGACGATGCCGTTGCAGGTGATCATGACGGCCGCGAAGACCGTGTCGCGGGCGTAGGTGGAGGTCTTCTCTCCGCCGCCCGCCATGAGGGTGACGATCAGGCCGACCTCGATGACCGTGACGGCGACGGCGAGGACCAGCGAGCCGAAGGGTTCGCCGACGCGGTGGGCGACGACCTCGGCGTGATGGACGGCCGCCAGGACGGCGGCGATCAGACAGAGCGCGATGAGCGCGACGGCGAAGCCGGGCAGCTCGCGCCCCCAGGCGACGCCGAGGGCCACGGCCGCCACGACCGGTCCCCAGGTGGTCCACTGCCGTGCCGACTTCGCCGCGATCGAACTCATGATCAGCATACTGCCACAAAGGGTGCGTTCAGCGGCAATAGGTCCCCGGGGCAGGAGGCGTCACGCGCCTATACGGCCCGCTCGTGGCCCTCCCAGTACGGGGCGCGCAACCGTCGTTTGTAGAGCTTGCCGTTGGGATCGCGGGGCATGGCCTCGACGAAGTCGACGGTACGGGGGCGTTTGTAGCCGGCGAGGTGGCGGGCGCAGTGGGCGAGGAGGTCGGCGGCGAGGTCCTCGCCCGGCTCATGCCCGTCGGCCGGCTCGACCACGGCCTTGACCTCCTCGCCCCAGTCGGTGTGCGGGATGCCGAAGGCCGCGGCGTCGGCGACGGCCGGGTGCGAGAGGAGGGCCGCCTCGATCTCGGCGGGGTAGATGTTGACCCCGCCCGAGATGATCATGTCGATCTTGCGGTCGCGGAGGAAGAGATAGCCGTCCTCGTCCAGGACGCCCAGGTCGCCGACGGTGAAGAAGTCGCCGATGCGGTTCTTCGCGGTCTTCGTCTCGTCCTTGTGGTACGAGAAGCCGCCCGTGGACATCTTCATGTAGACGGTGCCGAGTTCGCCGGGCGGCAGCCGCTTGCCGTCGTCGTCGAAGACGGCGAGTTCGCTGATCGGCCAGGCCCGGCCGACCGTGCCCGGCCTCTTCAGCCAGTCCTCGGCGGTGGCGAAGGCGCCACCGCCCTCGCTCGCCGCGTAGTACTCCTCCACGCACCTCCCCCACCAGTCGATCATCGCCCGCTTCACGTGGTCGGGGCAGGGGGCGGCGCCGTGGATGGCGTGGCGCATCGACGAGACGTCGTACCGGCTCCGTACCTCCTCGGGGAGGGCGAGGAGGCGGTGGAACTGGGTCGGGACCATGTGGGTGTGGGTACAGCGGTGGGTGTCGATGAGCCGCAGCATCTCCTCGGGCGTCCACTTGTCCATGAGGACGAGCGGGTGGCCGATGTGCAGGGCGGCGCCCGCGAACTGGAGCACGGCCGTGTGGTAGAGCGGCGAGCAGACGAGGTGGACGTTGCCGTCGAAGGGCTTGATGCCGAAGATGCCGAGGAACCCGCCGAGGTACGTCTCCTCCGGGAGCTTTCCCGGCAGGGGGCGGCGGATGCCGCGCGGCCGGCCCGTGGTGCCGGAGGTGTAGTTCATGACCCAGCCGAGGGTGCGGCCGTCGGGCGGGGAGGCCGGGAAGCCGTCGAGGAGTGCGGCGTACGGGCGGAAGCCCTCCACCCGGCCCACGGCGTAGCGGTGGGTCCGGGGCAGCTTCGCCTCGTCGGCGGCGGCCGACGCCGCGGGCCCGAAGCGTTCGTGGGCGAGGAGGACCTTGGCGCCGGAGTCGGCGACGATCCAGGCGATCTCGGGCCCGACGAGGTGGTGGTTGACGGGGACGAGATAGAACCCGGCCTGGGTCGCGGCGAGATGGGCGGTGAGGAACTCGACGCCGTTGGGCAGGACCACGGCGAAGGCGTCGCCCCGCTCGAGGCCGGCCGCGCGCAGGCCGTGGACCAGCCGGTTGACGTCGGCGTGCAGCCGTCCGGCCGTCCACTCCTCGCCGTCCGGGGCGATCAGGACCGTACGGAAGGGGTCGGCGGTGGCCTGGGACCAGAATCCTCCCCCAGACTTCGTCCGGGGGGACCCCCACGGTTCGCTCACGGGGTGCTCCGTCCGGCGATGCGGTTGATGCGGTCGACGGCCTGCTCGAAGCCGCGGGTGAGGTCGTCGAAGACCTGCTGGACGCCGCGTTCGGTGTTCATCCTGCCGACGATCTGTCCGACGGGGGTGCCGAGCAGCGGCTCGACCTCGTACTTCTGGATACGGGAGACGGCCTCGGCGACGAGGAGGCCCTGCAGGGGCATGGGGAGGGTGCCGGGCCCGTCCGGGTCGTCCCAGGCGTCGGTCCACTCGGTGCGGAGCTGGCGTGCGGGTTTGCCGGTGAGGGCGCGGGAGCGGACGGTGTCCCCTGAGCCGGCGGCGAGGAGTTTGGCGGTCAGCGCGCGGGAGTGGAGTTCGGCCTCGGTGGTCGTGAGCCAGAGGGAGCCGAGCCACACGCCCTGGGCGCCGAGCGCGAGTCCGGCGGCGATCTGTTCGCCGCTGCCGATGCCGCCCGCGGCGAGGACGGGCAGCGGTGAGACGGCGTCGACGACCTCGGGAGTGAGGACCATGGAGGCGATCTCGCCGGTGTGGCCCCCGGCTTCGTAGCCCTGGGCGACGACGATGTCGATGCCCGCGTCGGCGTGGTGGCGGGCGTGGCGGGCGCTGCCGGCGAGGGCGGCGACGAGGACGTCGTGGTCGTGGGCGCGGGCGACGACATCGGCGGGCGGGGAGCCGAGCGCGTTGGCGAGGAGCTTGATGGGGTAGTCGAAGGCGACGTCGAGCTGGCCGCGAGCGACCTGTTCCATCCAGCCGGTGATGCGCCAGCCGGAGGCCTCGCCCTCGGCGAGGTCGGGGACGCCGTGTTTGGCGAGGGTCGTACGGACGAACTCCCGGTGGCCCTCGGGGATCATCGCCTCCACATCGGCCTCGCTCACGCCCTCGACCTTCTTGGCCGGCATGACGACGTCGAGGCCGTACGGCAGCCCTTCGGTGTGGGCCTGCATCCAGTCGAGGTCGCGGGCGAGGTCGTCGGGCGCGGTGTAGCGGACCGCGCCGAGGACGCCGAATCCGCCGGCTCTGGTGATGGCGGCGGCCACCGCGGGGAAGGGCGTGAAGCCGAAGATGGCGTGCTCGATCCCCAGCTTGTGGCTCAGCTCCGTCTTCATGGGCGGCAGGATGCCGCAGCGGATCGCCCGAGGGAAGAGGTTTTCTGATACCGCGTCAGATTCTTTGCGCCGCCGCCCGCTTCCTTGACGGGCCCCCACGCCGGTAAGAAAGTTTCAGGCGATACGGGTGCGCCCGAAGGATTCTTTCAGTGGCGTGGGAGAGGGTAGGGATGACGGAGGAATCGGCAGCGGGTTCGGTGGGCCGGGGAGTCGGTCGCCGCGCTTTCGGCGGCGGACTGCTGGCTCTGGGAGGTGCGGTGATGGTCGGCTCGATCCCGGGGGTCGTCGCGGCCGCCAGCCCCGGGGGCGGGGGCGGGGGCGGGGGCGGGGGCGGGGGCGGGGGCGGGCGGCTCACGCTGCGGCACGGCACCGCCGAGCGGGC
This sequence comes from Streptomyces sp. NPDC093600, assembly GCF_044764755.1. Taxonomy (NCBI): domain Bacteria; kingdom Bacillati; phylum Actinomycetota; class Actinomycetes; order Kitasatosporales; family Streptomycetaceae; genus Streptomyces; species Streptomyces sp. NPDC093600. The sequence goes on along the minus strand of NZ_JBIWIU010000010.1, from coordinate 31,172 downwards.
CGGACTGCTTCCCGGGCATCTGGACCGGCTGGTCGCCGACGCCGAGAGGTTCCTCGGCCCCTCCCCCGAGCACCCCTGGTACGCGGGAGCGGTACTGCTCGCCGGACGGGGCGGGACGGTCGCGCTGCACCGCGCCATCGGATCGGCCGTACGGTACGCGCGCTACGACGAGAAGACGGACACCGGCGTCGAACTGCCCGCCGACGAGCGCATCGCGATGACCGAGGACACCGTCTTCGACCTCGCCTCCGTCTCCAAGCTCTTCACCTCGATCCTGGCGGTCCAGCAGATCGAGCGCGGGGCCCTGGAGCTGGAGGCGAAGGTCACGGCGTACCTGCCCGAGTTCGGCGGAGGCGGGAAGCAGGACGTCAACGTCCGTCAGCTGCTCACGCACACCTCGGGGTTCCGCGCCTGGATCCCGCTCTACAAGGAGCCGACGCGGGAGGGGAAGCTGCGGCGGCTGTGGAACGAGACCCTTGCCCATCCGCCCGGCACGAGGTACCTCTACTCCGATCTGAACCTGATCTCGCTCCAGCTCATCCTGGAGGAGATCACCGGCCACCCCCTGGACGTCCTGCTCCACGACGAGATCACCGGTCCGCTCGGAATGCGCCGCACGCGGTTCAATCCCCCGCCCTCCTGGAGGCCGGGGATCGCGGCGACGGAGGACGCCCGGCTCCCCTGGTCGGGCCTCGATCGGGGCATGGTGTGGGGCGAGGTCCACGACGAGAACGCGTACAGCATGGGCGGCGTCGCGGGCCATGCCGGAGTCTTCTCCCACGCCTGGGACCTCGCCGTCCTGGCCCGCACCCTCCTCAACGGAGGCGCGTACGGCCGCGCCCGCATCCTCTCCCCCGAGTCCGTCGCGCTGATGTTCACCGACTTCAACACCGCCTTCCCCGGCGACGAGCACGGTCTCGGCTTCGAACTCCACCAGCACTGGTACATGGGCGCCATGGCCACCCCGCGCACGGCCGGGCACACCGGCTTCACCGGCACCAGTCTCGTGCTCGACCCGACCACCGACGCGTTCCTGGTCGTGCTCGGCAACTCCGTCCACCCCGTGCGCAGTTGGCGCTCCGGCTCCGCTCCCCGGGTCGCCGCCGCGAACAACCTGGCCCGCGCGGTGCCCGTCCGCCCGGCGCGCGGCCGGACGGCCTGGTTCTCGGGGATGGCGAGCGCGGCCACCGCCACGCTCACCCTGCCCCCGCTCACCGGCGCACGGCGGCTGGAGTGCGCGCTGTGGTGGGACACCGAGCCGGTCACCGACGCCGCCTTCCTGGAGGCGTCACGGGACGGCGGCGCGACCTGGGGGCCGGTGCCGTTCACCACCGTACGCGGAGGCGCGCGGCCGCAAGAGCACCCGGGCGGCTCGGTGAGCGGCTGGTCCGGGCGGGTCTGGCACGCCCTGACGGCCGATCTGCCGGACCGCGCCCCCGGCTCCGTACGTCTGCGCTGGCGGTACGCGACGGACCAGCGGTATGTCGGGCGGGGGGTGTACGTCGACGGGCTGCGGGTGGTGGACGGCGACGGCCGGCCGCTCTTCGACGAGGCGCGGCCGTCGGACGCGGCCCGGATCGAGACGGTGGGCTGGAGCAGATCGGCGGACTGAGCCTCGACCGGCCGTGCGGTCACGACCGCATCGCTGGGCCGGCGCGGCTCGGGGGTCCAGGTCCGGCCGCACGGCTCGGGCGACGCGCTGTGGCCTGGCGGCTCAGGCGACCCGGTCCGGCCGCCCGCTCAGTCGCGCGGCTCGGCCGCCGTGCGCAGGGCCGCGAGGACCGGGCTGATCAAGGGATGCTCCTCCGCTCCGCGCCGTACCGCCGCGAAGACGCGGCGGGTCGGGGCGACCCCGTCGACCGGCCGGACGACGACGGCGTCGAGTTCCATCCCGCGCAGCGCCGAACGCGGCACGAGCGCCACACCGGCAGCGGCCGAGGCCAGCGCGACGACGGCGCGGAAGTCGTCGGACGAGTGCTCCAGGCGGGGCTCGAAACCGGCGTACTCGCAGGCCAGGACGGTGACGTCATGACAGGGGTTGCCGGTGGACTGGCCGATCCACGCGTCCTTGGCGAGGTCGGCGAGGGCGACCCGCTCGTCGGCGGCGAGCCGGTGACCGACCGGCAGGACGGCGTCGAAGGGTTCGGCGTACAGAGGTACGCGGGTGAGCCGGGCGTCGTCCTCCCCCGGCGCTCCTCGGTACTCGACCGCCACGGCGACGTCGACCTGCCGGTCCAGGACCATGAGCAGGCTCTCGTCGCCCTCCGCGTCCCGCACCCGCACCCGGATGCCGGGCGAGGTGCGGGCGAGACCGGTGATGGCGGGGGCGACGACCAGGCCGATACCGGTGGCGAAGGCCGCCACCGTGACCGTGCCCGCCTCGCCGGAGCCGTACGCGGCGAGCTCGGACTCGGCGCGTTCCAGCTGGGCCAGGACCGCGTTGGCGTGGTTGAGCAGGATCTCGCCGGCCGGGGTGAGCCGCGCCCCGCGGGCGCTGCGCTCGACCAGCCGGTGGCCGGTCTCCTGCTCCAGGGCCGCGAGCTGCTGGGAGACCGCGGAAGGGGTCAGATAGAGCGCGGCGGCAGCCGCCGTGACCGTGCGGTGGTCGGCCACCGCACGGAGGATGTGCAGCCGCCGCGCTTCGATCATGCCCTCAGTGTCGCAGGGCGGCGCGGGCGTCGACGAACGCGTCGACCGCGCGGTTCACGTCCTCGGTGGAGTGCGCCGCCGAGAGCTGGACGCGGATGCGCGCCTGGCCCTGCGGCACGACGGGGTACGAGAAGCCGATCACGTACACGCCGCGCTCCAGGAGCAGCTCGGCCATCCGTCCGGCCTCGGACGCGTCGCCGATCATGACGGGGGCGATGGCGTGGTCGCCGGGGAGGATGTCGAAGCCCTCCTCGGTCATGCGGGAGCGGAACAGCGCGGTGTTGGCGCGCAGCCGGTCGCGCAGGTCGCCGGCCGACTCCAGGAGGTCGAGGACCTTGAGGGAGGCGGCGGCGATGACCGGGGCGAGCGTGTTGGAGAAGAGGTACGGGCGGGAGCGCTGGCGCAGCAGGGCGACGATCTCGGCGCGGGCGGCGACGTAACCGCCGGAGGCGCCGCCGAGGGCCTTGCCGAGGGTGCCGGTGATGATGTCGACGCGGTCCATGACGCCGTGCAGCTCGGGGGTGCCGCGACCGCCGGGGCCCACGAAACCGACGGCGTGCGAGTCGTCGACCATCACCATGGCGTCGTGGCGCTCGGCGAGGTCGCAGATCTCGTCGAGCGGGGCGACGTAACCGTCCATGGAGAACACGCCGTCGGTGACGATCAGCTTGCGCCGGGCGCCGCCTTCGGTCGCCTCCTTGAGCTGCCGCTCCAGGTCGGCCATGTCGCGGTTGGCGTAGCGGAAGCGGCGGGCCTTGGAGAGCCGGATGCCGTCGATGATGGAGGCGTGGTTGAGGGCGTCGGAGATGACGGCGTCCTCGGGGCCGAGGAGCGTCTCGAAGACGCCGCCGTTGGCGTCGAAGCAGGAGGAGTAGAGGATCGTGTCCTCCTGGCCGAGGAAGGAGGACAGCCGCGCCTCCAGCTCCTTGTGCACCTCCTGCGTCCCGCAGATGAAGCGCACGGACGCCATGCCGTAGCCCCAGCGGTCGAGCGCCTCGTGGGCGGCGGCGATCACCTCGGGGTGGTCGGCGAGGCCGAGGTAGTTGTTGGCGCAGAAGTTGAGCACCTCCCCGGGCTGCCCGCCGGCGGTGACGGCGACGGTGGCGGACTGGGGGGTGCCGATGACCCGCTCGGGCTTGTGCAGACCGGCGGCACGGATCTCGTCGAGGGTGGTGCGGAGGTCGTCGCGTACGGAGGAGAACATTCGGGGTCCTTCAGGAAGCGGGGTAGCGGGAGGAGGTGAACCGAGCCCTCAGGACGAGGCCGCGGTCCAGTCGAGGATGATCTTTCCGCCCTTGCCGGACGCCGCGTCGTCGAAGGCGGCCTCGAAGTCGCGGTAGTCGTACCGGCCGGTGATCACGGGGGCGAGGTCGAGTCCGCCCTCCAGGAGCACGGACATCGCGTACCAGGTCTCGAACATCTCGCGGCCGTAGATCCCCTTGATGGTGATCATGGAGGTGACGATCTTCGCCCAGTCGACCGAGAAGTCCTCGGCGGGCAAGCCGAGCATCGCGATCTTGCCGCCGTTGGTCATGTTGGCGACCATGTCGCGCATGGCGCGCGGGTTGCCGGACATCTCCAGGCCGACGTCGAAGCCCTCCTTGAGGCCGAGCGTGCGCTGGCCGTCGGCGATCGTCCGCTCGGCGACGTTCAGGGCCAGCGAGACGCCCGCCTTGCGGGCGAGGTCGAGACGCTCCTCGCTGACGTCGGTGATGACGACGTTGCGCGCGCCCGCGTGCTTGGCGACGGCGGCGGCCATGATGCCGATCGGGCCGGCGCCGGTGACCAGCACGTCCTCGCCGACGAGCGGGAAGGACAGGGCGGTGTGCACGGCGTTGCCGAAGGGGTCGAAGATCGCGGCCACGTCGAGGTCGACGGCCACCCGGTGGACCCAGACGTTGGACGCGGGCAGGGCGACGTACTCGGCGAACGCGCCGTCGCGGCCCACGCCCAGTCCGACGGTGGCGCGGCAGAGGTGGCGGCGGCCGGCCAGACAGTTGCGGCACTTGCCGCAGACGAGGTGTCCCTCGCCGCTGACCAGGTCGCCGACCTTGATGTCCGCGACGTCACGGCCGGTCTCGACGACCTCGCCGACGAACTCGTGGCCGAGGGTGAGCGGCGTGGTGATGGTCTTCTGGGCCCAGCCGTCCCAGGAGCGGATGTGGAGGTCGGTGCCGCAGATACCGGTCCGCTTGACCTTGATCAGGACATCCGCGGTGCCGATCTCCGGCTCCGGCACGTCCGTGAGCCAGAGACCCGGCTCCGCCTTCTGCTTGACCAGTGCCTTCAATGCCATGGCTCCCGACGTACGAGTCCTGTGAGTGAGGGGGTCGAGGCGCGGTTTCGCGCCAAGATCCCGCAGGAGAATCTTCCGTACGTCGGGCCCGTGGTCCATCGAGGTTTTCTTAAGCGCGGTCGCAGGTCAGCTTCACGCCGCTGGTGGGGGCGGGCCGCCGGTCAACGTCCGAGCACCGCCATCGCCGCATTGTGGCCGGGGATTCCGCTGACTCCGCCGCCCCGGACGGCTCCGGCACCGCACAGCAGGACGTTGGCGTGGGCGGTTTCGACACCCCAGCTGCCCGCGTCTTCCTCCCCGTAGGGGAAGGAGAGGTCGCGGTGGAAGATGTGGCCGCCGGGCAGCCTCAGTTCGCGTTCGAGGTCGAGCGGGGTCTTCGCCTCGATGCAGGGGCGGCCGTCGGCGTCGAGGGCGAGGCAGTCGGTGAGCGGTTCGTCGAGGACGGCGTCGAGCTCGGCGAGGGTGGCCTTGAGGAGTTCGGCGCGGGTGGTGTCGTTGTCGGCGGCGAACAGCCGGGCGGGGGTGTGCAGTCCGAAGAGCGTCAGGGTCTGGTAGCCCTGGGCGGCGAGGTCGGGGCCGAGGATGGTGGGGTCGGTCAGGGAGTGGCAGTAGATCTCGGACGGCGGGGTGCTCGGTGGCCGGCCGGCGGCGGCTTCGGCGTACGCGTTCGCCAACTGGTCGTAGCCCTCGGCGATGTGGAAGGTGCCGGCGAACGCCTCGCGCGGGTCGACGGACCGGTCCCGGAGCTTCGGCAGCCGGGTGAGCAGCATGTTGACCTTGAGCTGGGCGCCTTCCGCGGGCGGCGGGGGCGTCTCGCCGAGGAGAGCGGCGAGGGCCTGTGGGGAGGCGTTGACCAGCACGTGGTCCGCCTCGACGGTGCCCTCCCCGTCGGCCGTGCGGTAGGTGACCTCGGCGCGGCGGCCGTCCGTCTCGACGCGGGTCGCCTCGTGTCCGGTGCGGATCTCCGCGCCGGCCGCGCGGGCGGCGTCCGCGAGGGCGTCGGTGAGCGCGCCCATGCCGCCGACGGGGACGTCCCAGTCGCCGGTCCCGCCGCCGATGACGTGGTAGAGGAAGCAGCGGTTCTGGAGCAGGGAGGGGTCGTGGGCGTCGGCGAAGGTGCCGATCAGCGCGTCGGTGAGGACGACGCCGCGTACGAGGTCGTCGGTGAAGGTCTCTTCGACGGCGGCGCCGATGGGCTCCTCGAACAGCGTCCGCCACGCCGTCTCGTCGGCGACACGGGCGCGCAGCTCGGCGCGGGTGGGCAGCGGTTCGGTGAGGGTGGGGAAGACGCGCTCGGCGACCTCGCCCGTACGACCGTAGAACGCCTGCCACGCCTCGTACTCGCGGTCGGAGCCGGTGAGCGCGGCGAAGGAGGCGCGGGTGCGGTCGGGGCCGCCGCCGACGAGCAGCCCGCTGTCGCCCTTCGGCGTGTACGAGGAGATGGACCGCTTCCGCAGCGCGAAGCGCAGCCCCAGGTCGCGCACGATCTTCGGCGGCAGGAGCGAGACGAGGTAGGAGTAGCGGGAGAGGCGGGCGTCGACCCCGGCGAAGGGGCGGGTGGAGACGGCGGCGCCGCCGGTGGAGTCCAGGCGTTCGAGGACGAGGACGGTACGTCCGGCGCGTCCGAGGTAGGCGGCCGCGACCAGTCCGTTGTGGCCGCCGCCGACGATGACGGCGTCGTACGAGCGCTGTGCGGTCATGTCTCTTGCTAGCACGCGAAGATTCCCGGCGAAACCCCGCGGGCCTCGCTAGGCGTGCCCCGGGGCGGGGTGGCGGAGCGCGGCCACCTTGCGGTAGAGCTCGACGGCGGCGGCGTGCCGGCCGAGGCGTTCGAGGCAGTGGGCCTCGTCGTGGCGGCCGGCCAGCGTGTCGGGGTGCGTTTCGCCGAGGACGCGCTCGCGGACCTCGGCGACCTGGCGGTAGGCCGGCAGGGCCTCCTCCCAGCGGTCGAGCCGGCCGAGGGCGACGGCGACTTCGCGGAGGCTGACCAAGGCGTCCGGGTGCTCCGGGCCGAGGACGCGCTCGCGGACGGCGCGGACGGCCCGCGCCTCCGCGAGGGCTTCGTCCCAGCGGGCCGTGCGCCCGAGGTTGACGCCAAGCGCGTGGCGGGCGCGCAGCGTCTCGGGATCGTCCGCGCCGTGGACGCGGGTGCGGGCCGCCACGAGGTCGCGGAAGATTTCCACGGCCTCGGCGCCCCGGCCGAGCCGGCCCAGACAGATCCCGACCTCGTGTCGGGCGGCGAGCGTGTCGGGATGGTCGGCGCCGAGGACGGAGCCGCGTGCCGCCGTGACCTCCCGGTAGGCGGACAGCGCCTCGGACCAGCGGCCCAACCGCCCCAGGGTGTACGCGACTTCGTAACGGGTCACCAGCGTGTCGGGGTGCTCGGCGCCGAGCAGCCGGGCCCGCGCCTCGGCCACCTCGCGGGCCATCCGGTACGACTCCTCGGTGCGGCCGAGCCTGCCCAGGTTGAAGGCGAGGTTGTGGCGGCAGCGCAGCGTGTCGGGATGGTCCGGTCCCATGGTGCGCTCGCGGGAGGCGAGCACCTCCGCGTACAGCTGGTGTGCCTCGAAGTGCCGTCCGAGACGGCCGAGCACGTAGGCGGTCTCCTGGCGGGCGGCGAGCGTGTCGGGGTGGTCGACGCCGAGCAGCCGTACCCGGCCCTCGCCGACGCGGGCGAACTCGCGCAGCGCGTCGGCCGGGCGGGCGAGCCGGCTGAGCGTGAAGGCGTACTCGTAGCGGCTGGCGAGGGTGTCGGCGTGGTCGGGGCCGAGGGCCCGCTCGCGGTCCTCGGTAACGGAGCGGAGCACGTCCCGCGCCTCGTCCCAGCGGCCGAGCCGGCCGAGGCCGAGTCCGGCACGGTGCCGGCCGGCGAGGACGGCGATCAGTTCGGCGGACGGGGCGGGGCGCGCGGGCAGTTCGGGGGATGGGGCAGGGCCCGCGGGCAGCGGGGGCTCGGTCGGCGAAAGAGCGCGGGAGGGGCGGGTCCACGCGCCCGTGAGCCCGGCGGCAGGATCGTAGGCCGGTTCCCGTGGTGCGAGCGGGCCGGTGATCGCCTTGTGGCCGGCGGTCATGCCCCGCGTCCAGTGCGGCAGTCGGGGCGGGGCGGACGCCATCGGGGCCGTGTCGAGGACCTGGGCGGGGACGGTGACGACCGGGACACCGCCGGTGCGGGCGGTGACGATCCGGCGGCGCAGATCGGTGGCGTCGGCGGGCCGCCCGTCCGGTGTCTTGGCCAGCAGATCGAGGACGATCCGGTCGAGGTAGTCGGGGAGTTCGGCGCGGCGCGTACGCAAGGGCTCCGGCGGGGTGTCGCGGTGCCCGACGAGGACGGCCCAGGCGTCGTCGAGGTCGAACGGCGGGACGCCGGTGGCGATCTCGTACAGAACGCAGCCCAGCGAGTACAGGTCGCTGCGGTGGTCGATCTCGCCGCCGCTGATCTGCTCGGGCGACATGTAGTGGGGGGTCCCCATGGCGATGCCGGTGCCGGTGAGACGCGAGGTGAAGCCGATGTCGGCACCGAGGCGCGCTATCCCGAAGTCGCAGATCTTCACGGCGCCGTCGCCGAGCCTCATGATGTTGGCGGGCTTGAGGTCCCGGTGCACGATGCCCTGGCGGTGGGTGTAGGCGAGCGCGTCGGCGACCTGCTCGGCGATGTCGACGACATCCTGGACCGGCAGCGGATGCTGCTTGTTCTCCTCAAGGAGCTGGCTGAGGTTGTGGCCCTCCAGCAGCTCCATCACCAGGAACAGCACGCCGTCGGACTCGCCGAAGTCGTGGACGACGGTGACCCCGCGGTGCTGGAGGGAGGCGGCGACGCGCGCCTCGCGCCGGAACCGCTCGCGCACCACCCTGGTGAAGTCGGGGTCCCGGTGGGGGCCGAGCGGCTTGAGGCACTTGACCGCGACGCGGCGGCCGAGCAACTCGTCGGTGGCGCGCCACACCTCGCCCATGCCGCCGCGCCCGATCACGTCGTGCAGCCGGTAGCGGCCCTGGATCAGCCTGGTCTCCGCCATCGCGTGCTGTCGCCCCCGTCGATTCGCCACGCCCTCCCCGGGCCCGTCCAGTATGGCGGCCCGTCTGCGGAGTTTGTACGGGGCGGGGGCGGTTCCGCGTGTCAGCGCCAGACGGTCTGGATCGAGTCGAACTGGACCCAGGTGATGGGGTTGCCGGTGTTGGCGCCGAAGATGGTCACCGTTCCGGCGGGGCTGATCTCGAAGCGGCAGGCGTTGATGCCCTGGGAGTTGTTGCGGGGCGCGGCGGCGCGCGTGTACCAGGTCGGGGTGAGGCCGGCCGGGAGGGTGGCGATCCTGGTGTCGGTGGTGAGGTTGCAGGTGATGGCGCCGCGGGCCTGGAGGTAGGTGGTGCCGGCGAGGGTGAGGATGCGGACCTGCGGGGTGGCGCCGGTCTGCGGGGTGATGCCGGGCTCCAGGACGAGGTCGGCCCACTCACCTGCCTCCACGCCCCCGGTGGCGGCGGCCGCCGGGGCGGCGGTGGCCAGGCTCCCCACGGTCAGGGCGGCGGGCAGGGCGAGAGCGGCACCGAGAAGGCTGCGGCGGTTCTGCGACATGGTGGATCGACTCCTTGACGAGGCGTGAGAAGAGGGGGAAGAAGAAGAGGGGCTGAGGGTCAGCGCCAGACGGCGCTGAAACTGTCCAGCTGTGCCCAGGTGATGACGTTGTCGCCGGTGCCGCCGTAGAGCCGCAGCTGCCGGTCGGTCTCCGCCTCGGCGTGCGCGACACAGCGGCTCGCGCGGTTGTTGCGGGGGACGCCGGCCCGGGCCGGCATGCTCGGGGTCAGCGCGTCGGGCAGCGTGGCGATGACCGCGTCGGCGCTGAACGTGCCCTTGACGCCGCCACTGAGCTGGAGCGTCGTCGTACCGGCGAGGGAGATCAACCGGCCCTGGGGAGCGTTCTGGTCGGCGGTGACACCGGCGGCCAGGGTGAGCGGCTGCCAGTCCGTGAGCACCTTCACGCCGTCGACCTCCGGCGCCCCGGACAGCGACATGATGGTGCAGGTGCGAGGGCCGGGGTTCTCGCACGCGAAACCGAAGTGCAGGTGCGGCACGCCGTCGCGCAGCGACACGGCCATGCCCTCGGGCTCCCGGTACTCCAGGCCGGGCGCGGCCAGCACATGGTGCTGGTCCAGAACGGCGCCGGTGGCCCAGTCGACAGCGGTGAGGTACGTGTTGCCGGGGAACGGGTTGTCGGGGCCGATGGCCTGCCCGGCCAGCATGTACAGGACGCCGCCGAGGGAGGCGTACCCCTGGAAGACGCCGTTGGGGTTGGGCTGGGCGATGCGCGCGATCGGCTCCCACACACCGGCCGCCGCCTTGGCCAGGTCGTACGACTCGTACTTCATGCCGCTGAGGCCGAACCGGACGATCAGTCGGTTGGTGGTGGGGTCGATGGTGCAGGTGACGCCGGTGGCCCCGGCCGCCGGGGTGTACGGCGTCGCGTGGAGCGGGGAGCCGTGGTCGAGGACCGTGCCGGAACGGAACTCGAAGTGGGTGATCGCCGTGCCGTAGCCCTCGTTGCTGCTGTTGGGCTTGGACGCGGTCTCGGTCCACAGGCGGGTGACACCGCCCCGGTTCTCGACGGCCATGGAGACGCCGTGGCCGAAGCCCCGCAGATACATGTGTCCGGTGATGGCGCCCGCCTGGCTGAGGCGGGTGACGCACAGATCGCCGTGGGCGACCCGGTCCGCGTAGCTGACGGGCCCCGACTCTCCCTCGAGGGTGAGGCCGCCCTGCGCGACCTGGATCACGAAGATCTCACCCGTCACCGGCTCGACGCCGAACGACTGCATGACCGTGCCGTTCTTCAGCGGGCGCCGGTGGAGCAGCTTGCCCACCGGCCCCGCGATGTCTATCTGTCCCTCGACGCTGACGCTCAACGTGGTCGCTCCCTGTGCTTTCTCCGCGATCGGATCGGGTCTTGGATCGGATCGGATCGGCGGACAGTCTGCCAGCACCGTTACGGGAGCCAGGATGCGCGGTGCCTCGGCGCGGTCGCGTGACGACCGCCGCGGTGCTGTAGTGAATACAGGAGAGCCTCGTCGAGAGGGGTCGCCATGCAGTCTTCCTCCCGCAGGCGGACGACCGTCCTGGCCTCCGCCACCGCGCTGCTGAGCCTCGGCGTCCTGGCACCGGTCACCCCCGCCCAGGCCGCCCCGCCCGGGCCGATCGTGGTCCGCGTCGTCGACGGCGACACGCTGGAGGTACGCGGCACTGGCAGGGTCGTACCCGACGGTGTCATCGCCCGCGTGCGCCTGCTCCAGGTCGACACGCCCGAGCGCGGCGACTGCTTCAGCCGCCAGGCCACGGCCCGCACCGCCGAACTGCTGCCGCCGGGCACCACGCTGCGGACCGAGAGCGACGTCCAGCTCAAGGACCGTTACGACCGCTATCTGCTCTACGTGTGGAACGAGAGCGGGGTTTTCGTCAACGAGTCCCTGGTGCGCAGCGGTCACGCCAAGGCCGTGCTGTTCGAGCCGAACGACAAGCACTGGAAGACGATGAGCGACGCCGAGACGGCCGCCCGCCGGGCGGGCGCGGGTCTCTGGTCCGCGTGCCCGGCCAACTGAGGGACGGGGCAGGCGGTTCCTAGACGCCTCCTAGCGCCGGACGCGGGGCATGCCCAGGCCGGTCCAGGAGATGATCTCGCGCTGGATCTCGTTGTTGCCGCCGCCGAAGGTGAAGATGACGGCGGAGCGGTAGCCGCGTTCCAGGTCGCCGTGGAGGACCGCGCCGGCCGAGCCCTCCTTGAGGGCGCCGGCCGAGCCGACGACCTCCATGAGCCAGGCGTAGGCGTCGCGGCGGGCCTCGGAGCCGTAGACCTTGACCGCGGAGGCGTCCTGCGGGGCGAGGGTTCCGGCCTCCACGGCGCTCACCATCTGCCAGTTGAGGAGCTTCATCGCGTCGAGCCGGGCGTGTGTACGGGCGAGGTTCCGGCGCACCCAGCCGAGGTCGATCACCCGGCGGCCGTCGGCGAGCGTGGTGTCGGCGGCCCAGCGCTGGACGTCGTGGAGGGCGCGGATCGCCATGGTGCCGTGGGCGGCGAGGGTGACGCGCTCGTGGTTGAGCTGGTTGGTGATCAGCCGCCAGCCCTTGTTCTCCTCGCCGACGCGCCGGGAGACGGGGACGCGGACGTTCTCGTAGTAGCCGGCGGTGGTGTCGTGCGACGCGAGGGTGTTGATCACGGTGCAGGAGTAGCCGGGGTCGGTCGTCGGCACGAGCAGCATGGTGATGCCCTTGTGCGGCGGGGCGTCCGGGTCGGTGCGCACGGCGAGCCAGATCCAGTCGGCGGTGTCGCCGTTGGTCGTCCAGATCTTCTGGCCGTTCACCGTGTAGTGGCCGGTCGCCTCGTCGCCCTCCCTCACGGCGCGGGTCCTGAGCGCGGCGAGGTCGGTGCCCGCGTCGGGCTCGCTGTAGCCGATGGCGAAGTCGATCTCCCCGGACAGGATCTTGGGGAGGAAGTACTCCTTCTGCTCGTCCGTACCGAACCGCATGATCGTCGGACCGACGGTGTTCAAGGACATCAGCGGCAGCGGGACACCGGCCTGGGCGGCCTCGTCGAAGAAGATGAACTGCTCCATGGCGCCGAGGCCGCGACCGCCGTACTCGACGGGCCAGCCGACCCCGAGCCATCCGTCGGCGCCGAGCCTTCGCACGGTCTCCCGGTAGAACCGCTTCCGGGCGGCCGCGTCCCCGATGGCTGCACCTCCCGTTTCCTTGGGGCCACGGGGGAAGGCGTGGACGTCGTCCGGGACGAGCTCGGCGAAGTACGCGCGCAGCTCCGCGCGAAGGCGGTGCTGGGCGGGCGTGTACTCGAGGTGCATGGGGGCCTCCCGTGGCATCCCGTGGCGGCGCCCTGGTGCGGTGCGCGCGACGGCCGCCACGGTAGAACGTGTTCCATAAATGGGGAAGCCCCGGCCCCTCCCACGGCCTCCGTGGAGGCGTCAGCGGGTGCCGGTGAGGTACTCCGGCGTGAGGAGTTCGGCGATCCGCTCGGCCGGCAGGAGGCCCTGCTCCAGGGTGAGTTCGGCGACGCCACGGCCGGTGGCGAGCGCCTCGCGGGCGATCGCCGTGGCGGCGGTGTAGCCGAGGTACGGGCTGAGGGCGGTGGCCAGCCCGATCGAGTTCTCCACGGCGGCACGCAGGGTGTCGACGTTGGGGGTGATCCCGCAGACACAGCGCTCGGCGAGGGTGACGCAGGCCGCGCGGAGCGAGGTGATGCTCCGGGAGAGGGCGTGCAGGATGACCGGCTCGAAGGCGTTGAGCTGGAGCTGACCGCCTTCCGCCGCCATGGTGATGGTCATGTCGTTGCCGATGACCTCGTAGGCGACCTGGTTGACGACCTCGGGGATCACCGGGTTCACCTTGCCGGGCATGATGCTCGAACCGGCCTGCACCGCGGGGAGGTTGATCTCGTTGAGTCCGGCTCGCGGGCCCGAGGAGAGCAGCCGCAGGTCGTTGCAGGTCTTGGAGAGCTTGACGGCGATCCGCTTGAGCACGCCGGAGAGCTGGACGAACGCGCCGCAGTCCTGGGTCGCCTCGACCAGGTTGGCCGAGGTCACCAGCGGCAGGCCGGTGATCTCGGAGAGGTGACGGCGGGCGGTCTCGGCGTAGCCGGGCGCGGCGTTGAGGCCGGTACCGATGGCGGTGGCGCCGAGGTTGATCTCGTGGATCAGCTCGATGGCCTCCGCGAGCCGGTCGCGGTCCTCGTCCAGCATCACGGCGTACGTGGAGAACTCCTGACCGAGCGTCATCGGCACCGCGTCCTGAAGCTGCGTACGCCCCATCTTGACGATGTCGCGGAACTCCATGGCCTTCTCGGCGAAGGCGTCCTGGAGGACGGCCATGGCCCCGAGGAGTTCATGGGCCGCCCGGATCGTCGCGACGCGGATCGCGGTCGGGTAGACGTCGTTGGTGGACTGGCCGAGGTTGACGTCCTCGTTGGGGTGGAGACGGTGGTAGTCACCCTTGGCGTGGCCCAGCAGCTCCAGGGCGCGGTTGGCGACGACCTCGTTGGCGTTCATGTTCGTCGACGTACCTGCGCCGCCCTGGATCACGTCCACCACGAACTGGTCGTGGAGGCGTCCGGCGCGGATCTCCCGGCAGGCGGCGACGATCGCGTCGGCCTTGACGGCCGGGAGCAGGCCGAGCTCCTGGTTGGCGAGGGCCGCGGCCTCCTTGACGGCGGCGAGCGCTCCGATGAGCTCCGGGTTGGTGGAGATCGGGGTGCCCGTGATCGAGAAGTTCTCCAGGGCGCGCAGGGTGTGGATGCCCCAGTACGCGCCGGCCGGCACCTCGCGGTCGCCCAGCAGGTCGTGTTCGCGGCGCGTGGGGGTCTGCTCGGCGGCGAGGGAGGGGGACTGGGAGGGGTGGGGCTGCATGGCGTGGGCGGCCTTTGCTCGTGGGCGGAGGTGGGGAGGGCGACGGGCGGGGCGCGGCGTGCGGGTGGGCCGAGGGGGCGTGTCGCCGGGGAGGCGGGTGCGGGTGACCGAGAAGGCGCGGCGCGCTGCCGTCCGTCGGTGCGGCGGGGCAGGCGGGTGCGGCGGGTACGGCGCGGCGCGGCGCGGCCCGGCGGCTGGGCCGGTGGGTGCGGCCCGGGCCGGCGGTGTCGGGCCCGGGCGAGTCGGGCGTACGCCCGGGCGAGTCGGGCGTACGGCTGGCGAGGCAGGCGGTCAGCCCGCGAAGCGGGATCCGCCGGCCGCCAGGGCGGGCTCCGGGCGCACGGGGCCGTCGAGAAGGGGACGGAGCGCCTCGGCGCGGCGCGCCGGGTCCGTCTCGGCGAGGATCGCCGAGAGGAGCGCGATGCGCGCCTGGCCCGCCCGGAGCGTGCCGGTGAGCAGCGCGCCGGCCGCGACGAGGTCGACCGCTCCGCCCCCGGTGTAGATCTCGGCGACGGGGCCGGCGGGGACCCTGGTCGTCACGGCGACGAGGACGCCCTGGGCCACCGCGTCGGCGACGGCGGCGGCTATCTCCGGGGTGGCGTTCCCCGCACCGGTCGCGACGAGGACGACGCCCTGCGCGCCGGCGGCGACGGCGGCGTTCAGGAGCAGCGGGTCGCCGTCGGAGTGGTGGGTGACGATGTCGACGCGCGGCAGGGTCTCGTACGGCTCCCCCGGCGCGTCCTCGGCCGCGTACGCGGCCTTGGGCAGCGGCAGGGGGGTGGAGCGGTCGGGCAGGCGCTGGATGTGGACCTGGCTGAAGCCGACCTTGCCGAGCGGCTGCTCGGAGGGGTCCGAGAAGGCGTCGACGGTGAGCGTCTGGGTCTTCACGGTGCCGCGCGCGGCGTGGACGAGGCCGTCGAAGGCGATGAGCACGCCGAGGCCGCGCACGCTCGCGGCGACCTGCAGGGCGTCGCAGAGGTTGCCGGGGCCGTCGCCGTCGGCGGTTCCGAGCGGCCGCTGGGCGCCGGTCAGCACGACCGGGCGCGGGTCGTCGTGGTGGAGGTCGAGCAGGAAGGCGGTCTCTTCCAGGGTGTCGGTGCCGTGCGTGATCACGATCCCGTCGACACCCGGGTCGGCCAGCGTCTCGTGGACCGCGCGCAGCAGGGTGAGCTGACGGCGGGTGGTCATACGGGAGCTGTTGACGTTGAACAGGTCCACGACCTCGACGGCGATGCCCTCGGGGAGCGCGGCGGTGGCCAGGACGTCGTCGCCGGGCGCGTCGGCGGCGTAACCGGTGCCTTGCCAGCGACTGGCGATGGTTCCGCCGGTGCTGAGGAGAACGATCCGCCGGGTCCGGTCGTCGCGCGTCATGGAAGTCTGCCTCGGTGGGGTCGTGGTGCGGTGGTCCAGAAGACGTACAGCTGTTCGGCCGCCCGTCGTCGCCGAAACAATAGGACAGTCGCCGCGCAACGCGATTGCGAAGTTCGCTCGGCTGACGCTTGCGCACGGTGCGATGATTGCGTGATGGACCGGATCGATCGAAGCATCTTGCGTGAGCTCCAGGACGATGGGCGGCTCACCAATCTGGAGCTCGCCCAGCGGATCGGGCTGAGCGCCTCGGCGTGCATGCGCCGGGTCCGCCAGCTGGAGCAGGACGGGGTGATCCAGGGCTACCGCGCCGTCATCGCGCCGGAGGCCGTGGGCCGCGCCTTCGAGGTCCTGGTCTCGATCGAGGTGCGGCGTGACCGCGACACGGTCCAGGCGTTCGAAGAGGCGCTCCAGGACATCCCGGACGTCATCGAGGCCTACCGCCTGTTCGGCAGCCCCGGCTGCCTGCTGCGTATCGCGGTCGCCGACCTGGCCGCGTACGAGCAGCTGTGGATCGAGCGCCTGACCTCACTGGCGGGCGTGACCGAGGTCAATTCGCAGATCATCATGAAGCGCGTCAAGGAGGACCGGGGTCTGCCGATCGCCCGCTGAGCCCTCGCCGAGAACGAACCCTCGCCGAGAACGCCTCGGCGGCGCGGCACCGCGGTGCGCGCCGTGATCCGCGGCGCCGTGTCGCGCGCCGTGATCCGCAGGCGTCCCGCCTGAGCCGGCCGCCCCGCCGCGTGAGGGGAGCGTCCCGGCTCAGGCGGGGTGAGGCTAGGGAAGGAGTTCGTCCAGGGAAGCGCGGCCCTTCTCCGCCATACGGCGTTCCGCCCAGGCCAGGTTCTTCGGACTCACGTCACGACCGGAGGCGAGGACCAGGTCCTCCGCCGTGAACTCGCCCTCCGACCCGGCATGCAGAAGGCTGTCGGGCGTCGGGCTCTCCCCCGGAGATGTCTTCTCGGACTCAGCGTTCATGCCGCCTCCTAGTTCTTCCGGCACTGGCCATTGTCCTGGCCAGTGCCCTGTCGCGCATCCGGGCCCGGTGGCACGGAGCCTCGCACCAGCGCGGCGGCCTCCTTCAACGGCAGACGGCCGCCCTCCCCGTACCGCCGCGCGAAGGCCCGCGGGTCGAGGACCGCGCGCAGGGCGCGCTCGGCGCGATCCCTGACGGACGCCTCGGTCCGTGCCGTGAGGGGCAGGAAACCGACGCCGCCGGCGGTGGCACTCAGGGCGTCGTACGCCCCGAGGAGCCGTGCCCCGTCCTCGGCGGAGCCCGGCGTGCCGAGACCGGCCCGGGACCAGGCGGCCGTCGCGAACTGGCTGACCACGAGATACGGGGCCACCAGATAGGCCAGTTTCTCCAGCGCCTCGACGGCGCGGGCGAGCTGTCCGGCCGCCTCCTCGTAGGCACCGTCCAGGCAGTCGAGCCAGCCCCGCACGCCGCGCACCGCGCCGGTGAAGAGGTCGGGGGTCGCCTCGCTGAACTCCTGCTCGGCGAGCCGGAGCTGTTCGCGGGCGAGCGCCGTCCGTCCGGAGCTTCCGTAGCACTGGGCGAGCAGGAGCCGGGCCGTGCTCACCGCCTCCGTACCGCACTCCCCCGCCTCCTCGGCCGCCGCCACGAGGAGGCGCTCGGCGTCCGAGCGCGCGGCCTCGTCGATGGCCAGCCGCAGCCGTACGTCGGCGAGCCGGGCCTTGAAGACGGGAACCTGGGTGCGGGCGCCGAGCCGGGCCGCGCCGGTCATGGCACGTTCGTAGTCGGCGGCCGCGTCGGCGAGCCGGCCCGCCCGCTCGTACGCCTCGCCTCGGGCGGCGAGGGACTCGGCGACGCCCCACGCGTCCTGGACGGCCTCGAAGAGCGTGAGCGCCTGGTCGGCGTCGTCGGGGCGCTTGCCCAGGCACTTGGCCCGCATCAGGAACGTGAAGGCGAGTTCCCACTCCCCGCCGTGGACACGGCAGGCGTCGACGGCGGCCTCCAGCGTCTCGCCCAGGCTCGTGAACTCGCCCGTCATCAGCCGCGCGAAGAACCACATGGAGCCCGGCTGGCGACAGTTCTGCGGCATGCCCGGGCGGTAGGCGGAGACGATGGCGCGGAGCCGCTCACGGGTCTCGGGCCGCTCCAGGTCGGTGGGTCCCTCGCAGGCGAGGACCACGAGCCGGCAGCCGCGCCGGGCCTCCCACAGCTGCTCCTCCTTCCACGGCGGCGGGGCGCCGGTGGGGGGCTCGGTGAGGGGTACGGCGTGACGCACCGGCGTGGCGAATGGATCGGGGCCGAGGGCGGCGGCCGCCATGGACCAGGTCAGGGCGTCGGACTGGCGGACACGGAGCTGCCAGAACCAGCTCATCGACAGGACGACGCAGAGCGCCTCCTGCTCCTCCCCCAGCGCGACGGCGGTCCGCAGGGCGGTGGTCACGTTGTCGTGCTCGCGTTCGAAGCACCGGAGCCAGTGCTGTTGTCCGGGCCCGCGGAGCAGCGCGTCGCCGCGGCGGGCGAGCTCCCGGTAGTGGACCAGGTGGCGTCGTTCGGTGGCCTCCCGGTCACCGGCCTCGTCGAGCCGCTCGGCCGCGTACTCGGCGACCGTCTCCAGGAGGTGGTAGCGCATGGCACCGCCGTCGGCGGGCGCGGCGACGACGAGCGACTTGTCGACGAGGGAACCGAGCAGGCCGAGGACGTCGAGGTCGTCGGCGCCCAAGCGGTCGTCGCGGTCGTGGCGCGTGTCGGGGCTCGCGCACACCGCCTCCACCGCTTCGAGGTCGCAGCCGCCCGTGAAGACGGACAGGCGGCGCAGCACGGCGCGTTCCGGCTCGTCGAGGAGGTCCCAGGACCAGTCGACGACCGCGCGGAGGGTCTGTTGACGGGGCAGGACCGTGCGGGCGCCCGAGGTGAGCAGACGGAAGCGGTCGTCGAGCCGGTCCACGATCTGACGAGGGGTCAGGAGCCGTAGTCGCGCCGCCGCGAGTTCGATCGCGAGCGGCAGACCGTCGAGACGCCTGCAGATCTCCGCGCACGCCTCGGGATCGTCCTCGGGAGCGAACCCCGGCCGGGCGTCCCGGCCCCGCGCCGCCAGCAACCGCAGGGCGCTGTCCGGCGTCAGCGGCTCCACCGGCCGCACCGTCTCCCCCGGTACGCCGAGGGGTTCGCGGCCCGTCGCGAGCACCGTCACGCCGGGGCACCGCGCCAACAGGTGCTCCACCAGGCCCGCCACCGCGTCCACGACATGCTCGCAGTTGTCGAGCAGGAGGAGCATCCGCCTGGCGGCGCAGTGCTCGACGAGCCGCCCGAGCGGGTCGCGCGCGGTCGTCTCCACGGCCGCCGCCCCGTTCCACATCTGCGTCTCGCGCGCGCCCAGCGCGGTCAGCACGGCCTCGGGAACGTCCGCCCCCTCGCGTACGGAGGCGAGTTCGGCGACCCGTACCTCCTCCGGCCGCCCTTGGGCCTGGGCCGCCTCCAGGGCGAGCCGGGTCTTCCCCACGCCTCCGGGACCGAGCAGAGTGACGAGCCTTCGGTGCGCCAAGTCGTCGGTCAGGGCGGCGAGTTCCCTCTCGCGGCCGATGAAGGAGGTGAGCCGGGCGGGAAGGAGTGGACGCCGAGGGGCGAGCTCGGGGCCGGCGGCGCCGTCACCGGCGAGCAGCCGCGCGTGGAGCTCCCGCAGTTCGGGGCCCGGGTCGGTGCCCAGGCGTTCCGCGAGAACCGTACGGACCTCGTCGTACGCCTGGAGCGCCTCGGCCGCGCGGCCTGCCGCGCGCAGCGCCCGGATACGCAGGGCCTGAACGGTCTCGTCGAGCGGGTGCTCGGCGGCGAGGGCGGCCAGAGGGGCGAGGGCGGACCGGGCCCGGCCGAGGGCCACGTCGGCGGCGAGGCGGTCGCGGCGCGCCTGCGTGTGCCGCTGCTCGGTCCGGACGACCAGCGGGTCGTCGTCCCGGCCCGGCAGGTCGGCGAGCGCCGGCCCCCGCCACAGGGCGAGCGCCTCGTCGAGGAGCCGGGCCGCCTTCTCCGCCTCCCCCGCCCCGAGCGCGGCGGCCCCGTCGGCGGCCAGCCGCTCGAACAGGTACAGGTCCACGTCGTCCGGGGCGGCGGCGAGACGGTACCCGCCGGGTGTCGACACCACGGCCTCCCGCCCCAGGGTCCGGCGCAGCCGTCCCACGAGGGCCTGCAGCGCCGCCGTACCGTCCTGGGGCGGCGTGTCCGGCCAGATCCGGGCGACCAGCTCGCCCGTGCCGACGCCACGGCCGACCGCGGCGGCCAGAGCGGCCACCAGGGACCGGAGCCGGGCGCCTCCGATGACGGCCTCACCGCCGTCCGCCCGGAGGGCCTGGCTGGGACCGAGAACGCGGTAGGACGGCATCACCAGCCCATTCTCCCCCGCGGCGGTACCGACTCCGCTCTCCAGCCGGGGGGCCGACTCCGCTCCCTCGGGTTCGCCCCCGTACCGTCCGCCAGGCTCCTGCCCGCTCCTGCCCGCTTCTTCCCGCTCCTGCCGGCCAGAGCGCCGCACCCGCACCGGCACCCGCAAGCACCAGCACCGCACCCGTCAAAACTCCCGCGGCGCGCCGTGTCGCCGCCATGGCGTCGGGGGGACCCGGGTTCGACAATGGGGAGGATGACCGACGACGACCGGCGCACCCGCAGTGGCGAGATCGGGCCGACCGAGCGGCTCGCCATGAATCGCACCGGCAGCTTCGACTGGGATCTCGACACGGGCACCATCGATGTCGACGAGGCCGGGCTGCTGGTCTTCGGGCTGGAACCGGACCGGTTCGACGGGCGGCCCGCCTCGCTCGTCCAGCGGCTCGCCCCCGAGGAGCGAGGCGATCTCGACGCGGTGATCCGGCATGCGATCACCAGCGGCCAGTCCTCGTACACCGCCCAATTCAGGATCGAGCGGGACGACGGAACACCCCAGTGGACGCACGTACAGGCGCGGATCCTGCGGCAGGCGGACGGGCTGGCGCACCGGATCGTCGGCATCGTGCGGGACACCACCGCCGAGGTCACCCACTCCGCCTTCGTCCTGGAGCTGGAGAAGCGCCGCGCGGTGCAGACCAGCATCGTCGAGCGGACCACGCACGCCCTGTCCCGGGCGGTGACCGTCGACGACGTCACGGCCGCCCTGACCGGGCCCGGCGGGCTCGCCCGGCTCGGGGCGGACGGCCTCGCGCTCGGGCTGGTGGAGAACGGTTCGCTCAACATCATCGCGCTCAGCGGGGAGTCCCTGGACGTCCTGAACGACTTCCGTTCCCGCCGTCTCGACCGGGGGCTGCCGCTGGCCGACGCCGTGCTGAGCGGGCGGCCACGGTTCGTGTCCTCGTTCCCCACCCTCGGGCGGGACTTCCCCGAGCTCGCGCCGTACGTCGGCCAGCTGAGGTTCAAGGCCGCCTGCTATCTGCCCCTGGTCGCCCAGGCCCGCTCGCTCGGCGGCATGGCGCTGTTCTACCGGGGCCGTACCTCCTTCAACGCCGACGAGCGCAATCTCGCGCTCGGCCTCGCCGCGATCGTCGCCCAGTCCCTCCAGCGCGCCCTTCTCTTCGACGAGGAGCGTGAGCTCGCCACCGGGCTGCAGGAGACGATGCTGCCCCGCCGCATCCCGGAGATCACCGGCGGCGAGATCGCCGTCCGCTACCACGCGGCGTGGAGCGGGCGGCAGGTCGGCGGCGACTGGTACGACGTCATCCCGCTGCCGCGCGGCCGGGTCGGCATCGTGGTGGGCGACGTCCAGGGCCACGACACCCACGCGGCCGCCATCATGGGCCAGTTGCGGATCGCGCTGCGGGCGTACGCGGGTGAGGGCCACGCCCCCTCGACCGTGCTGGCCCGGGCCTCCCGCTTCCTCGCCGAGCTCGACACCAATCGGTTCGCGACCTGCACCTACGCCCAGGTGGACCTGACCGGCGGCACCGTACGCGCCGTGCGGGCCGGGCACCTCGGGCCGCTGATCCGGCACACCGACGGCCGGGTCGGGCATCCGAAACTGCGCGGCGGCCTGCCGCTCGGGCTTGCGACCGTGTTCGGGGACGAGGAGTTCCCGGAGACCCGGCTCGATCTCGTACCGGGCGAGACGCTGGTGCTGTACACGGACGGGCTGGTGGAACAGCCGGGCTCCGACATCGAGACAGGTGTCACGGCGCTCGCCGAGGCCATGAGGAGCGGACCGCCGCAGGCGGAGGCGCTCGCGGACCACCTCTCCGAGCGCCTGTGGGAACGATGGGGCTCGGGGGACGACGTGGCGCTGCTGGTACTGCGGCGCAGCCCCGACCCGGGTACGCCACGGGCCCCGCGCATCCACCAGTACATCCACCAGGCCGATCCACAGGGCCTCTCGGACGCGCGGGCGGCGGTGAGCCAGGCGCTGCGCGACTGGAACATGGACGAACTGGCCGACGATGCCGAGCTTTTGACCGGGGAGCTGCTGGTCAACGTGCTGCTGCACACGGAGGGAGGCGCTGTGCTCACGCTCGAGGTGCTGCCCGAGCCGGTGCGGCGGGTGCGTCTGTCGGTGCAGGACCGTTCGAGCGCGTGGCCCCGTCGGCGTACGCCGGGCGAGGCGGCGACCTCGGGGCGCGGGCTGCTGCTGCTCGACGCGCTGGCGTCCCGGTGGGGGGTGGAGCCGCGCGGCGAGGGCAAGGCGGTGTGGTGCGAGATCGGACCGGGGCCCACGCCGGCGGCGAAGTCGCCGGGCTGACCCGCCCCCGTGAAGGGGCGGAACGAGCGGGGACGGAGGAGGTACACGATGGATCCCGTGGCGGCGCTGGACCGGATCGCCTTTCTGCTGGAGCGCTCGCAGGCGCCCTCGTACCGTGTGCGTGCCTTCCGCACCGCCTCGGCGGCCGTCGCGGCGATGGCGGACGGCGAGGCGGCGAGCCGCGCTGCCGCCGGCACGCTGGAGTCGGTCAAGGGCATCGGGCCGAAGACGGCGGCGGTGGTGCGTGAGGCGCTGGCGGGGCAGGTGCCCGCCTATCTGGCGCGTCTGGAGGAGGAGGTCTCCGGCTCCGTCCCGTCGGCCGGCGGCGGCGAGACGCTGCGGGCGGCGCTGCGCGGCGACTGCCATCTGCACTCCGACTGGTCGGACGGTGGCAGCACGATCGAGGACATGGGGCGTACGGCGGCGGCGCTCGGCCACGACTGGGCCGTCCTCACCGATCACTCGCCGCGGCTCACGGTGGCGCGGGGCCTGTCGCCCGAGCGGCTGCGCGAGCAACTGGACGTGGTGGCCCGGCTGAACGAGGAGTGGGCTCCCTTCCGGCTGCTGACCGGGATCGAGTGCGACATCCTGGTGGACGGCTCGCTCGACCAGGAACCGGAGCTCCTCGAACGGCTCGACGTGGTGGTCGGCTCGGTGCACTCGAAGCTGCGGATGGCCGCGCCCGCGATGACGCGGAGGATGGAGAAGGCGGTACGCAATCCGCTCATGGACGTTCTGGGGCACTGCACGGGCCGGCTGGTGAGCGGAGGGCGGCAGCGGCCGGAGTCGACGTTCGACGCGGAGCGGATCTTCGCCGCGTGCGCCGAGTCCCGGACGGCGGTGGAGATCAACAGCCGTCCGGAGCGCCTCGACCCGCCGCGGAGGCTGCTGCGGCTGGCGGTGGAGGCGGGCGTCCACTTCGCCGTGGACACGGACGCCCATGCGCCGGGGCAGTTGGAGTGGCAGATCTTCGGGTGCGCGCGGGCGGAGGAGTGCGGGGTCCCGGTGGAGCGGGTCATCAACACCTGGTCGGCGGAGGAGCTGCTGGCCTGGACCCGAGGGGAATGAGGGGCCCGAGCCGTTCGGGATCGCGCCGGGAGTCGTCAGGCGCGCGCGCCACCAAGATCAGGAGCGCTGCCAGACCGTGGTCGCATTGCAGAACTCGCGGATTCCGTGGCCGGAGAGCTCACGGCCGTAACCGGAGCGCTTCACGCCGCCGAACGGAAGCGCCGGGTGCGAGGCGGTCATGCCGTTGACGAAGACGCCGCCGGCCTGGAGGTCGCGCACGAAGAACGCGATGTCCTCGTCGTCGCGCGTCCAGACGTTCGAACTGAGTCCGAACGGCGAGTCGTTGGCGACGGCGACGGCCTCCTCGATGTCGGTCACGGGATAGAGGGTGGCGACCGGGCCGAACGCCTCCTCCTGGTGGATGCGCATCTCCGGGGTGATGCCGGTGAGCACCGTGGGGCGGTAGAACCAGCCGCGCGGCCGGTCCTCGGGGCGGCCGCCGCCGCACAGGACCGTGGCGCCCTTCCGTACGGCGTCGTCGACCAGCTCCTCCAGGCCGTCGCGGCCCTGCTCGGTGGCGAGGGGGCCGACGTCGGTGGACTCGTCGAGCGGGTCGCCGACGACCAGGGCCTCCATGGCGGCGGTGAACCGTTCGGCGAAGTGGTCGTAGACGTCCTGGTGGACGATGAACCGTTTGGCGGCGATGCACGACTGGCCGTTGTTCTGCACGCGCGCGGTGACGGCGGTCTTCACGGCCCGCGTCAGGTCGGCGGAGGGCATGACGATGTACGGGTCGCTGCCGCCGAGCTCCAGGACGGTCTTCTTGACCTCGTCCCCCGCGATCGCGGCGACCGAGCGGCCCGCCGGCTCGCTGCCGGTCAGCGTGGCCGCGGCGATCCGGTGGTCGCGCAGGACGGCCTCGACGGAGCCGGAGCCGATGAGCAGGGTCTGGAAGCAGCCCTCGGGGAAGCCGGCGCGGCGGAAGAGGTCACCGAGGTAGAGGGCGGTCCTGGGGACGTTGGAGGCGTGCTTGAGGAGGCCGGTGTTGCCGGCCATCAGCGCGGGCGCGGCGAACCGGATCACCTGCCACAGCGGGAAGTTCCACGGCATCACGGCGAGGATCGTGCCGAGCGGCCGGTAGTGGACACGGGCGGAGTCGGCGCCGGAGTCGCGGACGTCGGCCTCGGCCGGATGCTCGTCGGCGAGGAGCTCCTCGGCGTGATCGGCGTACCAGCGCATGGCCTTGGTGCACTTCGCCGCCTCGGCACGGGCGGCGGCGATCGGCTTGCCCATCTCGGTCGTCATCGTGTGGGCGACGTCCTCGGCGTCCTCGTCGAGCAGATCGGCGGCCCGGCGCATCAGCCGGGCGCGCTCGGAGAAGGAGGTGGTGCGGTAGTGCCGGAACGTGTCGTACGCGGCGGCGACGCGGCGTTCGACCTCCTCGTGCCCGTGGGTGTCGTAGGTGCGCAGTGTTTCGCCCGTCGTGGGATTCACGGTGGCGATACCCATGTCGTCTCCTCCTGCCGTCCTCCCCACGGGAACCCTCCCGCGTGCGGAGGCGTGACGCAATCGGGGGCGGTGCGCGGGGGTGAAGGGCGGGGCGGTCAGGAGTGTCGGGCGTGGCCGTCAGAGGTGACGGGCGGGGCGTCAGGGGTGGCGGGCGACCGTCGTCCAGGTGAGCGCTCCGGAGAGGTGGGCGCGGAAGGTGTCGTCCTCGTACGCCTCGGCGGCGTGGCCCAGCGCCGTGAAGAAGACGCGGCCGCGGCCCACTTCACGGCACCACACCAGGGGGTGGTCCGCGCCCAGTGTGCCGCCTCGGTACGTGGATTCGTCCGCCGTCGCCAGGACGCGTACGCCCGCTCCTCGCGGGTTCGACGTGAAGTTGTACCACTCGTCCGTCCACGCCCACCGCGTGGGCGGCGCGGCCATGGCCGGGTGGTCGTGGGTCTCCGCGCACACGACGCCCGGCTGGATCTCCGGGTGGCCGGCGAACCGGGTGCCGAGGAGGTCCCCGTAGAAGGGCCAGTCCGGTTCGGCGTTGGCCGCCGCGTGGATCGCGAGGAAGCCCCCGCCGCCTCGGAGGTACGTCTCGAAGGCCGTACGGGCCTCCGGGGTCAGGACCGTGCCGGTCGTCGACAGGAAGACCACGGCCGCGCACCGCTCCAGGCGCGCCGGAGTGAACACCGACGGGTCCTCCGTCAGCTCCGCGGCGAACCCCGCGGCGCGGGCCAGTTCCCCGAGGGCGGCCGCGCCGGCCGGAATGGAGTCATGGCGGTAGCCCGCTGTGCGGGTGTAGACGAGGACGTCCGTTGTCGGCACGAGGCAGGCTCCTGGGCACGAGGCAGCAAGCAGGGAGTAAGCGCTTTCTCCGGTGTGGAGGACCGTAACCAGCTCCCTCTCCCTCCGCAAGGCCCGTCCACCCTCCTCGCGCCGCGCGCGGATCAGGACGGCGGCACCGTGCCCTCCGAGCCGGTGACGGACTCGCTCACGTCCTGTCGTTCTCCTGCGTGGTGCGCGTCGTCGCCTCCAACAGCGGGGCGAGGAAGTCCCGTTCGAGGCTGCCCGGCGGTACCTCCTCGGGCTCGACGTAGCTCTGCGCGAGTCCGCCCTCGCGCAGGGCGATCAGGACGCGGGCGAACCGGTCGGCGTCCACGGTCAGTTCGCGTCCCGCCCGGCGCAGCACGTCCTTAAGGCCGCGGGCGATCTCGGCCCGCAGCCGCGCGTCGTGGCGGGCGAGAACCCAGGCCGCCTGCGGATCGCGGATGGCGTGCAGGGTGAACTCCGTACTGATCAGGTACCAGTCCCGCTCGTCGGGCTCGACGCGTGAGGCGAGTTCGGCCACCCGCTCCAGGGTGTACTCCTCGGCGGCGAGCGCGTCGACCGCCTCCGCCAGCCGGCGCACGGTCCGCTCGCTGTGCTCGTCGAAGAGGGCGAGGAAGAGCTCTTCCTTGCTCGCGAAGTTCGAGTAGTACGCACCCCGGGTGTAGCCGGCGCGCTCGCAGATCTGCTCGATGGTGGTGGCGTGGAAACCGTGCTCGGCGAAGGTCTCCAGAGCCGCTTTCAGCAGGGCGGCCCGGGTCCTGGGCCGACGCTTGGTGACACCCTTCGGCACGGGTGGGCCCTCCTTGTCCACGATCGACCCGCCCACGATACCGGCGCCTCGCCCAGGCACGGAGCGGCTCCGGAGGATAAGATTCACGCATGGGAGAGCGGCCCGTCGTGCCCGCCGCCGCACCCGAGCTGGTCCTCGAGATCGACGGGGACGCGACAGTGATGAGTCCAAGCCGGGTCTACCGCATCGGGCGCGACCCCACCAGTGACATCGTGCTCGCGGACGCCCGGGCGTCGTGGCACCACGCGGTGCTGCGGGCGGAGGGCGGCCACTGGACGCTGGAGGACGAGGGCAGTACGAACGGCACGTTCGCGGACAGCCGCCGCGTCCGCGCGCTACGCGAGGTCGGCCCCGGCACGGTCATCCGGTTCGCCCACCCCGGCGACGGCCCCCGCGCCGTCCTCTCCGCCGGCTCCTCCGGCGCGGCGCCGGTACGTGAGCCGGCACCCCCGAGGCCGGTACGGGAGCCGGAGCCGCCACCCCCCGTACGCGACCCCGAGCCACCGCCGCCCGTACGCCAACCCGAGCCACCGCCCCCCGTACGCGCCCCCGAGCCACCGCCCCCCGTACGCGCCCCCGAGCCCCCGCCGCCCGTGCAGGAAGCCGGCCCTCCGGCCCCCGGGCGCGAGCCTCCGCCGCCCGTACGCGAGCCCCAGCCCCCCGCTCGCGAGGCCGAGCCACCGCCGCCCGGGCCGCCGGGACCGGGGCCGCATCCGTCGCCCGTACCCCCGCCGGTGCCGGCCCCCGAGCCGCCCGCGCCCGCGCCGCCGCGGACACCGCCCCGGCCCTCGTCCGTCTCGCACCCCGCCGCCACCGGAACGTTCCGGCAGCCGACGTCCGTCCGTCCCCTCCCCACCCGGACCGTACGGATCGGCCGCGCCCCCGACAACGACCTCGTCATCGACGACCTGGTCGTCTCCCGCCACCACGCCGAGCTGCGCGCCCGCGCGGACGGCACGTACTGGATCCACGACGTCGGCAGTCACAACGGCACCTTCCTCAACGGCGCTCCCGTCGTCGACGCCCGGGTGACCCCGGACGACATCGTCGGCATCGGGCACGCCGCCTTCTGCCTCATCGGGGACAAGCTCGTCGAGTTCACGGACACCGGCGAGGTCTCCCTCGACGTGCAGGATCTCGCCGTCACCGTCGACCACGGGCGCAAGACCCTCCTCGACGGGGTCTCCTTCCCGGTCGGACAGAAGTGCCTGCTGGCCGTGGTCGGGCCCTCCGGCGCGGGCAAGTCCACCCTCCTCGGCGCGCTCACCGGTCAGCGGCCCGCCGACCGCGGCACGGTCCTGTACGACGGCCGGGACCTCTACCGCGACTACGCCGAGCTGCGCCAGCGCATCGGACTCGTCCCGCAGGACGACATCCTGCACCTGCAGCTCACCGTCCGCAGGGCCCTCGGCTACGCCGCCGAGCTGCGCTTCCCCGAGGACACCGCGCGGGCCGAACGCCGGGCGCGGGTCGAGGAGGTCATCGGGGAACTCGGTCTGGCCGAGCGGGCGGACCAGCCCATCCACAGTCTCTCCGGCGGCCAGCGCAAACGGGTCAGCGTGGCCCTGGAGCTGCTCACCAAGCCCTCGCTCCTCTTCCTCGACGAGCCGACGTCCGGCCTCGACCCGGGCATGGACCGCTCGGTGATGCACATGCTGCGCGGGCTCGCCGACGACGGCCGTACGGTCATCGTCGTCACGCACAGCGTGCTGAGCCTGGACGTCTGCGACCGGCTGCTCGTGCTCGCGCCCGGCGGCCGGGTCGCCTACTACGGGCCGCCCGGCGAGAGCCTCGGCTTCTTCGGCTACGAGCAGTGGCCGGAGGCGTTCGAGGCGTTCGAGAACGAGCGCGACCGTGACTGGGCGGGGCGGTACAGCTCCTCGCACCTCCACCGCCGCTACGTCTCCGACGTGATGGACCGGACCGCCCTGCCCCGCTCCGGCGCCCCGCCGGAGCCCGGCCCGCCACCGAAGGCGCAGAGCTGGGGCGCCCAGCTCCGGACCCTGATACGCCGCTACGCGGCCGCGCTCAGCGCCGACCGCACGTTCCTGGCCATCATGGTCGCCCTGCCGTTCGTGATGGGGGCGATGGCCCGGGCGCTGTCCGAGGGCAGCCTCAACCCCGAGTCCACGATGAACGTGCTGCTCATCCTCTGTGTCGGCGGGGTGCTCACGGGAGCGGCCAACGCGGTGCGCGAGCTGGTCAAGGAGCGCACGATCTACCGCCGGGAGAGAGCCGTCGGCCTGTCGCGTTCCGCGTACCTCCTGTCGAAGGTCATCGTCCTGGGTCTGATCACGGTCGTGCAGGCGGTGGTGCTCACCCTGGTCGCGCTGATCGGTGTGCCGCTGAACGTGCCGGACGGCAAGGGTGTGCTGTTCCCGCCGCTGGTGGAGCTGACGCTGGCGGTGGCGCTGCTCTCCTTCACCGCGATGATGCTCGGTCTGTTCGTCTCCGCCCTGGTGCGCAAGGAGGAGGTGACCATGCCGCTGCTCGTGCTGCTCGCCATCGTGCAGGTGGTGTTCTGCGGGGCGCTGCTGACCGTGCACGGATCGCTCGTCCTGGAGCAGCTGGCGTGGCTGGTGCCGGCGCGGTGGGCGTTCGCCGCGATGGGCGCGACGATCGACATCGGGCGGACCGCACCGAGCGAGAAGACGTCCGATCCGCTGCTCGACCACACCCTGGGCGCGTGGGTGTTCGACATGGGAATGCTGGTGGTGCTCTGTCTCGTCCTGGGGTTCGTCGTCGCCCGGCTGCTGCGCCGCCGCGAGCCGGTGATCATGCGGAAGTAGCCCTTCTCGAACGCTTCGGAAAGGCAGGTGGCGCATGGGGTTCACGGTCACTCCCCCGGTGCCGGAGTACGTCTCCGACTTCCGGCCGACGCATGTCGTGCCGCGCGACGGGCTGCCCGCCTGGGAGGCGCCCGATCCGGGGCTGCCGACGGAGCCGCTCGACCCGTTCCTGCCGGTGGAGCTGGCGGAGCGGCTCGGCGACTGGGGACGGATCGTGTGCTCCAACGGCTGGTCCGCCTGGGTCGACGCCCGGCTGCTTGTCTCCGTGCCCGTGGATCCCCCGGCGGCCCGCCGGCCGCTCGCCAGGACGGCGGACCCCCGGCCGCTGATCGCCCGCGTCGAGGAGTCGCTCGGCCGCTACCGGCGGGCGGCGGAGGAGCTGGCGGCCGGGCGCGTCGACGGTGAGTCGTTCCGGCGCCGTACGCGCGGACTGCGGGTGGGCATGGTGGTCGACGGCGAGTCGCTCTGGCTGTACGACGCCGAGCACGAGCGGTGGGTGTACTGCGACGGGACCGTTCTCGGCACGTACGCGGCCTCGGCCGCGCCGTCGGTGGTCTCGTCCTTCCCGGCCGGGGAGCCACGCCCCGCGGCCGCAGGGCACGATCCGACCCAGGTGGTGCCGCGGATCGAGCAGGAGGGCGGGCAGCGGGCGGCGGAGCCCGCCGGTCCGCCGCCCACGCAGGTGGTGGACCGGTTCTCGATGCCGGGTGAGGACGAGAACTGATGGCCGGGGCCACCCGCGACACGGACCTGCCCGCCGGCCGCGAGTCGGGGCTCATCGGCAAGCGGATCGCCGGCTACGAGGTGCTGGGCGAGATCGGGCGCGGCGGGATGGCGGTCGTGTACCGGGCGCGGGACGTGAGACTGGAGCGGACCGTGGCGCTCAAGCTTCTGGCGCCCGAACTCGCCCGCAACGACACCTTCCGCAAGAGGTTCGCGCACGAGTCGCGGGTGGCCGCCGCGATCGACCATCCGCACATCGTGCCCGTCTTCGAGGCGGGCGAGACGGAAGGCGTGCTGTACATCGCGATGCGGTACGTCGCCGGGCAGGACCTGCGGGCGCTCCTGGACCGCGAGGGCGCGCTGCCGTCGGCGAAGGCCGGGCGGATCGCCGTACAGGTGGCTTCGGCGCTGGACGCGGCGCACGCGCACGACCTGGTGCACCGCGATGTGAAGCCGGGGAACATCCTGGTCGCCGAGGGGACCGACCGGGACCATCCGGAGCATGTGTACCTCACCGACTTCGGTCTGACGAAGAAGTCGCTGTCGTTGACCGGTCTGACGACGGTCGGGCAGTTCGTGGGCACGCTCGACTACGTGGCGCCCGAGCAGATCTCGGGGAAGCCGGTGGACGGCCGGTGCGACGTGTACAGCCTGGCGTGTGTGGTGTTCGAGACCTTGACGGGCGTGCCGCCGTTCCGCAGGGACGACGACATGGCGCTGCTCTGGGCCCATCAGTACGATCCGCCGCCACCGCTGTCCGCGGAGCGGCCGGGGCTTCCGGAGGAGGCCGACGCGGTGCTCGCGAAGGCGCTAGCGAAGACGCCGGAGGAGCGGTACGGGACGTGCCTGGAGTTCGTGGCCGAGCTACGGGCGTCCCTGCGGCGGGCCGGCGGTCCCGGGCCCGTACACCAGGAGGAGACGCACGGCCCGCGCCCGCCCGAGACTCCGCCGGAGCCGCCGAAGTGGGCGCGGCCGGTGTTCAGGGAGCGCTTCTAGCGGGGCGGGGTCGGCGGGGTTCCTCGAAGGCTTGGCGCCCTCGGTCTAGGGCTTGTCCTCGGTCTAGGTGTTCTGTCCCGGGAGGTTGTGGACGGGTGATGCAGGTCTCGGCTGAGGGATCTTGAATGGGTGAGGGCCTTCCGGGTTCGGTGTGGATT
>NZ_JBIWIU010000009.1:307108-320509 GCF_044764755.1 Streptomyces sp. NPDC093600 | reverse complement strand
TTAGCAGATCCGTTTTCCGTTTCCGCCACCCGCTGGAGCGGGCTGCCGGTCCGTTCTTCGCTTTCGCGTTTCCCTTTCCGGCGGTTCCGACTCTACCAGATCCTTTCGGGCCTGATTCCCAGTCAGAGTGGGTTGCCTTCCCGGCTGTTGGGCCGTTCCGACGAGTGAGACTTTAGCGGATTCCCCGCCGCCGACGCTAATCGGGCGGCTCGTGCTCAAACCTTCGAACACGGATTCCTCATTTCGCAGAAACGCACGGAAAGCAGAACGGCACGGAGAAGTGCCGTCGGCTTGAGTGGTTCTTGCGGAATGGCTGTCCGGGGCCGACCGGGGTCGGTGCTCACGTCGGACAACTCGGAGAACACTACGGATCGGCCAAACCCATGTCAACCCGGGGCCTGAGGCGTACTCTCTCCGCATGACTACGCATGCGCGCACCCTCCAGTGGTGGGCCGCCTGACGGCGGCCGCGCACACGCATGCAGTCAGCGGCCGCCGCCTCGGCGGCCGTTCGCGTATCCCCCTCCGGGTGCCGGCCGTCGAGCCGGCGGTCGTCTCCGACCACGAGCAGCACCGAACCAGGAGTGAGGGAGAGAACGCATGAGGAAGCGGATCTTCAGTGGGGTCAAGCCGACCGGGCATCTGACGCTGGGCAACTACCTCGGAGCCGTACGGCAGTGGGTGGAGGTCGACCAGTACGCGGCGGACGCGCTCTTCAGCGTCGTCGATCTGCACGCTCTGACGGTGGAGCACGATCCGGCGCGGGTGCGCCGGCTCAGTCGGCAGGCGGCCACGTTGTTGCTGGCGGCCGGGCTCGATCCGAAGCTGTGCACCGTCTTCGTACAGAGTCACGTGGATGAGCACACCAGGCTGTCGTACCTGCTGGAGTGCACGGCCACGGACGGCGAGCTGCGGCGGATGATCCAGTACAAGGAGAAGGGCGAGCGGGCGCGGGCCACCGGGGAGAGTGTGCGGCTGTCGTTGCTGACGTACCCGGTGCTGATGGCGGCCGACATCCTCGCGTACCGGACGGACGAGGTGCCGGTGGGTGAGGACCAGCGGCAGCATGTGGAGCTGACCCGGGACCTGGCGGTGCGGTTCAACCAGCGGTACGGGCATGTGTTCACCGTGCCCAAGGCGACGTCTCCCGCGGTGGCGGCGCGCGTCATGGATCTGCAGGACCCGCGGTCGAAGATGGGGAAGTCGCACGAGAACACGGCGGGGATCGTCTATCTGCTGGACGACGCGGACACGGTCCGGCGGAAGATCATGCGGGCGGTGACCGACAGCGGGCGCGAGGTGGAGTACGACCGGGAGGCCAGGCCGGGCGTCGCGAACCTGCTCGATGTGCTGGCCGCTTCGACGGGTGGGGATCCGGAGGCGCTGGCCGGTGCGTACGAGTCGTACGGATCCCTGAAGAAGGACACGGCGGACGCGGTGGTCGAGCTGCTGAGGCCGGTGCGGGAGCGGCACGCGGAGCTGGCGGCCGATCCGGGACATGTGGATCAGGTGCTGAAGGAGGGGGCCGAGCGGGCCCGGGGGATGGCGCGGCCGGTGGTGGACAGCGCCTACCGGGCGGTCGGGCTGTTGCCGGCCGGGTGACAGGACGTAGGGGAAGGGAGCGGCCGCCGGGGTTCGGGGACCCCGGCGGGTCGCGGTCGGTCAGCCGTTGCCGGAGGCGAGTTCGCGGCTGCGGTCGCGGGCGGCCTCCAGGGCGGCGATCAGTGCCGCGCGTACGCCGTGGTTCTCCAGCTCGCGGATGGCGCTGATGGTGGTGCCGGCCGGGGAGGTCACGGCCTCCCGGAGCTTGACCGGGTGCTCGCCGCTGTCGCGGAGCATCACGGCGGCGCCGATGGCGGCCTGGACGATCAGGTCGTGGGCCTGGGCGCGGGGCAGGCCGAGGAGGATGCCGGCGTCGGTCATGGCTTCGACGAGGAAGTAGAAGTAGGCCGGTCCCGAGCCGGAGAGGGCGGTGGCGGCGTCCTGCTGGGACTCGGGGACGCGCAGCGTCTTGCCGACGCCGCCGAAGATCTCCTCGGCGTGGGCGAGGTGCTCGAGGGTGGCGTGGCTGCCGGCCGAGATCACGGACATGCCCTCGTCGACGAGGACGGGGGTGTTGGGCATGACGCGGACGACGGGGGTGTCGGCGGCGAGGCGGTCCTCGATGAAGGAGGTGGGGATACCCGCGGCGGCGCTGATGACGAGACGGTCGGCGGTGACGTGGGGGGCGAGTTCGTCGAGGAGGCGCCCCATGTCCTGCGGCTTCACGGCGAGGATGAGGGTGTCGGCGCGCTTGGCGGCTTCGGCGTTGGTGACGGGCTCGACGCCGTAGCGGGAGCGGAGTTCCTCGGCGCGTTCGGTGCGGCGGGCGGTGACCAGGAGGTTGGCGGGGCGCCAGCCGGCTCGGATCATGCCGCTGAGGAGCGCTTCACCGATCTTGCCGGTGCCGAGGACTGCGACGGTCTGGGTCATGGCTCTGTTCACCTCGCCGTGGGTACGTATGTGCCGCCATCCTCGCACCGCGCGCCGTCGGTCGGGGCAGGTGTCCGAGGGGCGGTCACGCCATGGGGTCAGGCGGTGGGGTCAGCGGCGGGGGGTCAGGCGGTGCGGCGTCGGAGGGTGGCGGCGCCGAGGGCGAGGACGAGGAGGGCGCAGCCCGTCACGACGAGCGCGTCGCGGACGAAGGCGCCGGTGACGTCGGGGTGGCGGAGGACTTCGTTCATGCCGCCGACGGCGTACGACATGGGCAGCGCGTCGGAGATCGCTTCCAGGACGGGGTGCATCCGGTCGCGCGGGGTGAACAGGCCGCACAGGAGCAGCTGGGGGAAGATCACGGCCGGCATGAACTGGACGGCCTGGAATTCGGAGGCGGCGAAGGCGGAGACGAAGAGGCCGAGGGCGGTGCCGAGGAGGGCGTCGAGGAGGGCGACGAGGAGGAGCAGCCAGGGCGAGCCGACCACGTCGAGGCCGAGGAGCCAGAGGGCGAGGCCGGTGGCGAGGGCCGACTGGACGACGGCGAGGAGGCCGAAGGCGAGGGCGTAGCCGGCGATGAGGTCGCCTTTGCCGAGGGGCATGGCGAGGAGGCGTTCCAGGGTGCCGGAGGTGCGTTCGCGCAGGGTGGCGATCGAGGTCACCAGGAACATGGTGATCAGCGGGAAGATGCCGAGCAGCGAGGCGCCGATGCTGTCGAAGGTGCGCGGGCTTCCGTCGAAGACGTACCGGAGCAGGAGGAGCATCAGGCACGGAACGATGAGCATCAGGGCGATCGAGCGGGGGTCGTGGCGCAGCTGACGCAGGACGCGGGCGGCGGTGGCGAGGGTGCGGGCGCTGTTCATCGGTGGGCCTCCTCGGTGTGTACGGCCGCGCGGGCGGCGGCGGCGTCGACGAGGTGCAGGAAGGCGTCTTCGACGGTGGCGGTGTCGTTGCGGCGGCGCAGGGCCTCGGGGGTGTCGTCGGCGAGGATCTCGCCCTCGCGCATGAGGAGGAGGCGGTGGCAGCGTTCGGCCTCGTCCATGACGTGGGAGGAGACGAGGATCGTCGCGCCGCGGTCGGCGGCGATGCGGTGGAAGAGGTTCCACAGGTCGCGGCGGAGGACGGGGTCGAGGCCGACGGTCGGTTCGTCGAGGACGAGGAGCTCGGGGGTGCCGAGGAGGGCGACGGCGAGGGAGACGCGGCTGCGCTGGCCGCCGGAGAGCCGGCCGGCGAGGGCGTCGGCGTGCGAGTCGAGATCGACGTCCCGGATGGCCCGGTCGACGGCGGTGCGGCGCTCGTCGCGGTGGGCGCGGCCGGGGAGGAGGACGGAGGCGAAGTAGTCGAGGTTCTGGGCGACGGTGAGGTCGTCGTAGACGGACGGCGCCTGGGTGACGTAGCCGACGCGGGACCGCAGAGCGGCGTCGCCGGCGGGGTGGCCGAGGACGTCGAGGGTGCCGGTGACCTTGCCCTGGGTGCCGACGACGGCCCGCATGAGAGTGGATTTGCCGCAGCCGGAGGGGCCGAGGAGGCCGGTGATCTGTCCGGGTGGGACGACGAAGTCGAGACCGCGCAGGACGGTGCGGTCGCCGCGGACGACGGTGAGGCGGCGGGCGACGATCGCGCCTACCGCGGCTCGCTCGGAGTAATTCACCATGTGATGAATAATGCGCGCGGGGCTGGGGGGCGTCAAGCGGTTGGGGGGCGGGGCGCCGGCGGAGGGTGCACGCGGGGGCCTGCGTCGGGGCGGGGGAGCCTGCGCCCGTGAGGGTCCGCCCTCGGCGCGCCGGACGGCGGCTGCCGGTGGGGCTACCGCGGGGCCTGCGTCGGCGCGGGGGCCGGCGGGCGGGGCTGCACGCGGGGGCAAGCCCCAACGGGGCTTGGCCTCCCTTACGGGCCCGCCCACGCTGCGGGCCTGCCCACGCGGCCCCTAATCCGCCCCTGGGGAGTCGCCCGCTGGGACACGCGCGGGGCCCGCCCCGACGGGGCCGCCCCCGCCGCAGGGCCTGGCCGACGCCCCGTCCTTCCGCACCCGGCCAGGGCCGGTGGCGTCCTCGTTACTTTCGCTTCTGCTTCTTGCGGGACGCCGGGTTGCCCGTGCGGGAGCCGCGGCGCTTCTCGTAGCGGGCGCGGGCCGTGTCGTATTCGGTGCGGAGGAGCTTTTCGCCGGGGGCCTCCATGAAGCAGCGGAGGGCGTAGGCGAGGAGGGAGCCGATGAAGCCGATGGCCTTGAGGCTGCGCAGGGACTCGTCGCGCGCGGGGTCGGTGGGGCGGCGGACGAAGCCCTCCCAGGTCTTGCGGAAGGCGATCGCGCTGCAGATCGCGAACATGACGATCACGAGGGTGTTGACGAAACCGCCGACCTCGGCGATCTCCAGCCCTTGGTAGCCGAAGCGCAGGACGAGACATCCCGCCGCCGCGGCGGCGAGCGCGCCGACCGCGAGGCCGGCGCGGCGCAGTCCGTAGTGGCCGTCGTGGTCCACCCAGGTCGTACCGAAGAAGCGGATCGTCTCCGGCCGCGGCCCGGCGGCGGCGCTGTCGGTGCCGCCGCCCTTGGGGGTGCGGGGTTCCTCGGGCCGGAAAGTACGGTCGTCGTCGCTCACGAGGTCGATTATCCCCGGGCGGCCCGTAAGGGGTCAGCCGCAGCGACGCGCGACGTAACCGTCGCTGCCCGTCTTCACATACGCGTCCGAGATGAACTCCCCCGGCGCGATGTTGTCCCAGATGTTGGTCGTGCCGTACGGGCCGGAGATCCATTCGCCCGGCGTCTGGCAGTAGATGGCCACCCGCACGTCGAGGGCGAGCGTCCGCACGATCCGGTACTGCGTGCCCGGCCCCGAACGGACGTTGACCCGGTAGCCCGGGGCCACCGGGTAGCGGGTCACGCTCATCGTGGTCACCCCGTCCGGTTGCGCGGCGACCGTCGATCCGCTCATCTCGTCCACGCCCATGGCGTCCTCCCCCGTCGGCGCAGAAGCGCTGCGCTGCGATTCACTCTCTGCGACGCGCAGGCTAGCAAGCCCCACCGGTCCCGCGGGCACCATGGACTAGGCTCCGTGCGTCGCGCACGCGCGTGAACACAACGGGGAACCACACGGGGGTTGGCTATGCCGCCGTTGCGCGGTACCGGCGCGGACCGGGAAGCGGAAGAACCTGAGTACGCCGGCGAATACCGTCTCCAGGCCTGCCTCGGCGCGGGCGGCATGGGAGTGGTGCATCTGGCCACCTCCGCCTCCGGGTTGCGGCTCGCCGTCAAGGTCGTCCACGGGCAGTACGCGGAGGACCCGGAGTTCAGGGCACGGTTCCGCCAGGAGGTGGCCGCCGCCCGCCGGGTGAGCGGTGCCTTCACCGCGCCCGTCGTGGACGCCGATCCCGACGCCGTGCGCCCCTGGATGGCGACGCTGTACGTCCCCGGCCCCACCCTCGCCGACCAGGTCAAGCGGAACGGCCCCCTCGCCCCCGCCGAGCTGCGCCGGCTGACCGCGGGGCTCGCGGAGGCGCTGCGCGACATCCACCGGGCGGGGGTCGTGCACCGGGACCTCAAGCCCAGCAACGTACTGCTCACCGACACCGGGCCCAAGGTGATCGACTTCGGCATCTCCCGGCCCCTGGACAGCGATCTGCGCACGGAGACGGGGAAGTTGATCGGGTCGCCGCCCTTCATGGCGCCCGAGCAGTTCCAGCGGCCCCGTGAGGTCGGGCCGGCGGCGGACGTCTTCGCGCTCGGCTCCGTCCTGGTGCACGCGGCGACCGGCCACGGCCCGTTCGACTCCGACAGCGCGTACATCGTGGCGTACCAGGTCGTCCACGACGAGCCGGACCTGACGGGTGTGCCGGCCGAGCTCGCGCCGCTCGTCGCGCGCTGTCTCGCGAAGGAGCCCGCCGAGCGTCCGACGCCCGCCGAGATCATGGCGGCGCTGCTGCCTCCGTCGTACGAGGCGGCGGCGTTCATACCCGCGCAGCGGCGGCCGCTCACCCTGCCCGAACCGGGGCCGGGGTCCGCGCCGTCCTGGGACGCGGACACACCCGTACGGGTCGCGGCGCCGGCCCCGCGCCGCCGGCGGCTCCGTCTGCCCGTCGTCGCGACCGCGCTCGCCGTCGCCCTGGCGGCCGGCGGCCTGACGGTGGCTCTCCGGTCGGGCGGCGGCGCCCCCACGCCCGCTCCCGACAAGGCCGAGGTGGCCGCGGTCTTCACCGGCTGGCAGACCCCGCTGCAGAAGCGGGGCGCCTCCGCAGCCCCGGCCTGCGCCTCCACCGGCGGCGCGCTGTTCTGCTCGGCCCGCGGCACCGGCCTGGCCCGCCTCGACCCGGTGACCGGCCGGGTCCTCTGGTCACGGCAGGCCGACGTCGGCCACGCCGTCTCCGCGCCGGTCGCGTTCGGCGGCCTGGTCGGCGTCGTCACGGCCGACGGCACCCTGCGTACGTACGAGAAGGAGCGGGGTGCTCCCGGGTGGGACACCGGGGGCGCGCGCCCGGGTGGCGCCACGCCCGCCGGAGACACCCTGATCTTCCCGGCGGGCTCGGCAGCCGTCAGGGCCGTCGACGGTGCGACGGGAGAACAGCGCTGGCAGCGCGCCCTGCCCGGGTTCAAAGCACCCCGCTTCGGGCCCTACGACCCCGCGACCGGCCTCCTGCCCGTGTTCGAGACGGCGTCCGGCGGCACGCACACGCTCCTCGGGGCGCTGCGGCCGGAGACGGGCGAGGTCGTCTGGGGGAAGCGGTTGGACGGAAACCTGGTGCCCGTGGGCACGGGCGGCGGCGGTGCGCTGTTCCTGCGCTCAGCCGACAGCGACTCGCAGATCGACGCCGTCGTCCGCTACGACCCGGCGCGGGGGTCCGCCCGCCGTGTCCCGCTGCCGTACCGGATGGACGAACCGAGGATCAGCGTGCGGGGCGACACCGTCCATCTCCTCACGCCGACCGGTCGGCTGGTCGCCCTCGACACCGCCGCTCCGGGCGGCCGTGTCCTGTGGGAGTTGGAGACCGCCGCCGGGAACGTCTCCGCGCCCGTCGTCGGCGCCGGTGACCGGCTCTATCTGTCCGCGTCGGACGGGCGGCTGCTCGCCGTCGACACCGCGCGGGGCGCGCTGCTCGGGCAGACCGAGCCGCGGCTGCGCGACGGCAGGCTCGGGTACGCGGCCACGGTTCCGGCGCCGGTCGTGTACGGGGACCGGGTGTTCGGGACCGCGCCCGACGGATCGGTGTTCGCCGTGGACGGGCGGGACCCCGGCGCCTGGTGAGGGACCGGGGTGCGGGGGGCCTGGCCCACGGGGTGAACCGCTGGCGCGGGAGCTGGCCCCCGGCCCCGGGGTGCGGGGCCAGGGCGCGGGGAAATGGACCCCGGCCCTCAGGGTGCGGCGCCCCGGCGCACGGAGCCACCCGGCCCGATCGCGTCCGTACCTCGTCGTGCGCCTCAACCCGGCCCGATCGCGTCCCGGAGCGCGCCGTGCGCCTCAGCCCAGGCGGGTCACGTCACGGACCGCGCCCTTGTCGGCGCTCGTCGCCATCGCCGCGTACGCCCGCAGCGCCGCCGAGACCTTGCGCTCGCGGTTCTTCGGGGCGTAGACGCCGCCCAGTGCCTCGCGGCGGGCCGCCAGCGTCTCCTCGTCGACGAGGAGCTCGATCGAGCGGCTCGGGATGTCGATACGGATCCGGTCGCCGTCCTCGACCAGCGCGATCGTGCCGCCGGACGCCGCCTCCGGCGACGCGTGACCGATCGAGAGACCCGACGTACCGCCGGAGAAGCGGCCGTCGGTGACCAGAGCGCATGCCTTGCCGAGGCCGCGGCCCTTCAGGTACGAGGTCGGGTAGAGCATCTCCTGCATGCCGGGGCCGCCCTTGGGGCCCTCGTAGCGGATGACGACGACGTCGCCCTCCTTGACCTGCTGCGTCAGGATCTTCTGGACGGCCTCGTCCTGCGACTCGCAGACGACGGCCGGACCCTCGAAGGTCCAAATCGACTCGTCGACACCGGCCGTCTTCACGACGCAGCCGTCCACGGCGAGGTTGCCGCGCAGGACCGCGAGACCGCCGTCCTTGGAGTACGCGTGGGCCGCGTCGCGGATGCAGCCGCCGGCCGCGTCCGTGTCCAGGCTCTCCCACCGCTCCGACTGCGAGAACGCGGTCGCGGAGCGGACGCAGCCGGGGGCGGCGTGCCACAGCTCGACGGCCTCCTCGGACGGGGAGCCGCCGCGCACGTCCCAGGTCTCCAGCCACTCCTTGACGGAGCGGGAGTGGACGGTGTGGACGTCCTCGTTGAGGAGCCCGGCGCGGTACAGCTCGCCCAGGATGGCGGGGATGCCGCCGGCGCGGTGCACGTCCTCCATGTAGTACGTGCCGCCGGGCGCCACGTTCGGGGCGACCTTGGCCAGGCACGGCACGCGGCGCGAGACCGCGTCCATGTCGGACAGGCCGTACTCCAGCTCGGCCTCCTGGGCGGCGGCGAGCAGGTGCAGGATCGTGTTGGTCGAGCCGCCCATGGCGATGTCGAGGGCCATGGCGTTGTCGAAGGCCGCGCGGGTGGCGATGGAGCGCGGCAGGACGGAGTCGTCGTCCTCGTCGTAGTAGCGCCGGGTGATGTCGACGACCGTGCGGGCGGCGTTCTCGTACAGCGCCTTGCGGGCGGTGTGGGTGGCGAGGACGGAGCCGTTGCCCGGCAGGGAGAGGCCGATGGCCTCCGTCAGGCAGTTCATCGAGTTGGCGGTGAACATGCCGGAACACGAGCCGCAGGTCGGACAGGCGTTCTCCTCGATACGGAGCATGTCCGCGTCGGAGATCTTGTCGTTGACGGCCTCCGACATCGCGTCGACCAGGTCGAGCGTACGGACCGTGCCGTCGACCAGGGTGGCCTTGCCTGACTCCATGGGGCCGCCGGAGACGAAGACCGTCGGGATGTTGAGGCGCAGGGCGGCCATCAGCATGCCGGGGGTGATCTTGTCGCAGTTGGAGATGCAGATCAGGGCGTCGGCGCAGTGCGCCTCGACCATGTACTCCACGCTGTCCGCGATCAGGTCGCGGGAGGGCAGGGAGTAGAGCATGCCGCCGTGGCCCATGGCGATGCCGTCGTCGACGGCGATCGTGTTGAACTCGCGCGGGATGGCTCCGGCGGCGGTGATGGCCTCGGAGACGATCCGGCCGACCGGCTGGAGGTGGGTGTGGCCGGGGACGAACTCGGTGAAGGAGTTGGCGACGGCGATGATCGGCTTCCGGCCGATGTCCGCGCCGGGTACACCGGAGGCGCGCATAAGGGCGCGTGCGCCCGCCATGTTGCGGCCGTGGGTGACAGTGCGGGACCTCAGCTCAGGCATCGTCGCTCGCTCCTCGTGATGGGTGTGCTTGCTTTCGAGCGTACGCCGACGCTCCAAGATCTGGACAGGGTGTCCGTATGCCGGACCGGTTGTTCAGCTTTCGGTCAGCGGGGCGGCACGGGCGGGCCGGTGGCTCGCGCTCAGGCTTCCGTCAGGTACCGCTGGAGGGTCGGAGCCACCTGGGCCACGATCTCCTCCGGGTCCGCGGAGGCCAGCGGCTCCACCTGGATGACGTACCGCAGGATCACCACGCCGATCATCTGCGAGGCGGCGAGCTCCGCGCGGAACTTCGGGTCCGGTACGCGCAGGTCGGCGGCCACCCGCTCCAGCAGGCGGCGCAGGACGAAGCCGCGCAGCACCTTGGCCGCCGCCTCGTGGGTGAGGGCGGAGCGGATGATCGCCAGCAGCGGGGCACGGGTCGTGGGGTTCTCCCAGACGCCGATGAAGTAGCGGGCGAGGCGCTCGCCGATGCCTTCGAGCGGGCCGCCGAGGACGGCGGGGATGACGAGAGCGGGCTCGAAGGAGACCTCGATGGCGGCGGCGAAGACCTCGTCCTTCGTACCGAAGTAATGGTGCACCAGCGCCGGGTCCACGCCGGCCGCCTTGGCGA
Source organism: Streptomyces sp. NPDC093600 (assembly GCF_044764755.1). Classification (NCBI taxonomy): domain Bacteria; kingdom Bacillati; phylum Actinomycetota; class Actinomycetes; order Kitasatosporales; family Streptomycetaceae; genus Streptomyces; species Streptomyces sp. NPDC093600. The sequence continues at coordinate 310,124 of NZ_JBIWIU010000009.1, read as the reverse complement.
TGCCGCGGACGGAGGTCTTGTCGTAGCCGCGGTCGGCGAACTGCGCGCGGGCCGCCTCCAGGATCCGCTCCCGCGCGCCGGGGCCGCTGTCCTCGGCGGTACGGGAGGGGCGGCCGCGCCGGCGCGGGGCCGGTCCGGTCATGAGCGCGGGACCCGGCGCCGGGGCGTCGCGGTCGACGAGGCGAGGTGGAGCCGGGTGAAGGCCAGGGCCTCGGCGAGGTCGGCCTCGCGTTCGGCGGCGGACATCGCGCGGCGGGTGTTGACCTCGATGACGACATGGCCGTCGAAGCCGGTGAGCGCGAGGCGCTCCAGGACCTCGGCGCAGGGCTGGGTGCCGCGGCCGGGGACCAGGTGCTCGTCCTTGGCGGAGCCCCTGCCGTCGGCGAGGTGGACGTGGCCCAGGCGGTCGCCCATGCGGTCGACCATGGCGAGGGCGTCGGTGCGGGCGGTCGCGGTGTGCGAGAGGTCGACCGTGAAGTGGCGGTAGTCGTCCTTGGTGACGTCCCACTCGGGGGCGTACGCGAGCATCTCGCGGTCCTTGTACCGCCAGGGGTACATGTTCTCGACGGCGAACCGGACGTCGGTCTCGTCGGCCATCCGCCAGATGCCGGTGACGAAGTCGCGGGCGTAGTGGCGCTGCCAGCGGAACGGCGGGTGCACGACGACGGTGGAGGCGCCGAGCTTCTCGGCGGCCGCCTGGGCGCGCTGGAGCTTGACCCAGGGGTCGGTGGACCAGACGCGCTGGGTGATGAGGAGGCAGGGGGCGTGGACGGCGAGGATCGGGACCTGGTGGTAGTCCGAGAGCCGGCGCAGGGCCTCGATGTCCTGGCTGACGGGGTCGGTCCAGACCATGACCTCGACACCGTCGTAGCCGAGGCGCGCGGCGATCTCGAAGGCCGTCGCCGTCGACTCCGGATAGACCGAGGCCGTCGACAGGGCGACCTTCGCATCCGGGATGCGCACCACTGGTTCTGCCACGAAGGACAGGGTACGGGGCCGACCGCGACACCGTGGAGGCGGTTCCGGTCACTCGGGGGCCGCGCGGCCCGTTACGGGGAGGCGACCGCACGCCCATGCGCAACCCGCGGGTGGTCCAGGGCGGCCTACTCCGGCGGGAGGTGGTCCAGGCGGCGCAGGATCACGCCCTCGCGGAGTGCCCAGGGGCAGATCTCCAGGTCGTCCACGCCGAAGAGGTCCATCGCACCCTCGGCGACGAGCGCTCCGGCCAGGAGCTGGGGGGCGCGGCCCTCCGAGACGCCGGGGAGGCCGGCGCGTTCCCGGACCGTCATGGCGGCGAGCTTGGGGACCCACTCCTCCAGGGACTTGCGGGTGAGGTCGCGCTGGACGTACAGCCCTTCGCCGGAGCCGGGCGCGCCAGCGATCCGGGCCAGCTGCTTGAAGGTCTTGGAGGTGGCCACGACATGGTCCGGCTTGCCGAAGCGGGTGAATTCACCGACCGTACGGGCGATCTGAGCGCGTACATGGCGACGCAGCGCCTTCACGTCCGCCGCCTCGGCCGGATCGCCGGGCAGCCAGCCGGCCGTCAGCCTCCCCGCCCCCAGGGGCAGCGAGACGGCCGCGTCCGGCTCCTCGTCTATGCCGTACGCGATCTCCAGCGAGCCGCCGCCGATGTCGAGCACGAGCAGCTTGCCCGCGGACCAGCCGAACCAGCGGCGGGCGGCGAGGAAGGTGAGGCGTGCCTCCTCCTCGCCGGTGAGGACCTGGAGGTCGACGCCGGTCTCCGCCTTGATCAGGGCGAGGACTGCGTCGGCGTTCGTCGCCTCGCGCACCGCCGAGGTCGCGAACGGCAGGACCTCCTCGCAGCCCTTGTCCTCGGCCGCCTGGAGCGCGTCGGTGACCGTGGCGATGAGCCGCTCGATCCCGCTCGGGGTGATGGCTCCGCGCTCGTCGAGGAGTTCGGCGAGACGCAGCTCCGCCTTGTGGGAGTGGGCGGGCAGCGGCCGCGCGCCCGGGTGGGCGTCCACCACCAGCAGGTGCACCGTGTTCGAACCGACGTCGAGGACTCCGAGTCTCATGGGCGGAACGCTACTGCGCCCGCGCGCATACGCTTGTCGTGTGCCAAAGACGAAAAAGGCGAAGCCGGACAAAGCCAGTGGCGGCGACAGTGGCCTCCCGTCCCCCAAAGCTCGCAAGGCCCCCAAGGAGCTTCCGCTCCTCCACCCCAAGAAGCAGGGCAAGGCGCCCGAACCGGACGAGAAGGGCCTCGACTTTCCCCGTGCCTGGGTCGAGTTCCCCGACCCGGCCGACGACGAGCAGGTCTTCCGCTGCGACCTGACCTGGCTGACCTCGCGCTGGAGCTGCGTCTTCGGCAGCGGCTGCCAGGGCATCCAGGCCGGGCGGGCCGACGACGGGTGCTGCACGCTGGGCGCCCACTTCTCCGACGAGGACGACGAGAAGCGGGTCGCCTCGTACGTGGACCGGCTCACCCCGGAGCTGTGGCAGTTCCACGACGTCGGTACGGCGACGGGCTGGACGCAGCTCGACGAGGACGGCGACCGGCAGACCCGCCGCTGGGAGGGGTCCTGCATCTTCCAGAACCGTCCCGGCTTCGCGGGCGGCGCCGGCTGCTCGCTGCACATCCTGGCCCTCAAGGAGGGCAAGGAGCCGCTGGAGACCAAGCCGGACGTCTGCTGGCAGCTGCCGGTGCGGCGCACCTACGAGTGGATCGACCGGCCGGACGACACCCGGATCCTCCAGGTGTCGATCGGCGAGTACGACCGCCGGGGCTGGGGTCCGGGCGGGCACGACCTGCACTGGTGGTGCACGTCGGCGACCTCGGCGCACGGGGCCGGGGAGCCGGTGTACGTGACGTACCGGCCGGAGCTGACCGAGCTGATGGGCAAGGCGGCGTACGACGTACTGGTGGAGCTGTGCGAGGCCCGGCTCGCCTCCGGGCTGCCGCTGGTGGCTCCGCACCCGGCGGACCCGGTGCGATAGGGCGATAGCCGGGGCGCCGGTGGGCCGGGCCGCTGGTCACGTTGCCGTGGTCACGACG
>NZ_JBIWIU010000009.1:117414-307016 GCF_044764755.1 Streptomyces sp. NPDC093600 | reverse complement strand
CACGACGACGGCGGTCCGGGCCCTGCCGTCACGTTGCCGTGGTCACGACGACGGCGGTCCGGGCCCTGCCGTCACGTTGCCGTGGTCACGACGACGGCGGTCCGGGCCCTGCCGTCACGTTGCCGTGGTCACGACGACGGCGCCGGGGCGTCCTGGCCGCCCGAGGTTCCCGGGTCCGTCGACGGCTCCCCCGAGGACGGGGGCGGGGTCGTCGGGTCCGTGGTCGGTGGCGGGGTGGTCGGGTCGGTCGACGGCGGTGGTTCCTCGGTCGCCGGCGGAGGCGTGGTCGGGTCCGTGGTCGGTGGCGGGGTGGTCGGGTCGGTCGACGGCGGTGGCTCCTCGGTCGCCGGCGGAGGCGTGGTCGCGCCGTGGCCGGTGATCCGCACCACCGCGCCGGAGGGGTTCACTCCAACCCGCGCCGACCAGGCGCCCGCCGGTTCGCGCGCGGGGTCGACGGAGATGTGGACCGTCACGGACTGCCCCGGACGCAGCGTGCCGGACGCCTGGCTCACGTACAGCCAGGGTCCGTCCGACCACAGCGACCAGTCGGCGGTGGAGCCGCCGGAGTTGGTGAGCGTGAGCGTCGTCGTGTCGCCGTCGCCGTGCGCGGCGACCGTGATCCGGCCCGGGCCGCGCTGTCCGGGCGGGGTCGGCCCGGCCGGTCCGCCGGGGGTGAGGATCTCGACCGAGACGTCGGGGCCCCGGTTTCCCTGGGTGAAGCGGGGGTCGGCCGTGGTGCGGGCGTTGCCCGTGTTCTCGTAGCGGTCGTTGGGGTTGCCGTCGAGGCTCACCGGGCCGCCGTCCTCGCGCGCGGTGACCGGGGTTCCGGACCCGCCCTCGCCCGTCGCCGGGGCGCCGCGGTACGAGGCCCACAGGGCGAGGACCGGGGCGGCGACCACGGCGGCGACGACCGTCGTCGTCACCGCGCGGGCCCGCATGCGGTCGCGGCGGGCGGCGTGGTCCTTGGGGTCCATCGGGAATCCGGCGGGGCCGAAGCGCGGGGCTGCGGCACGCGCGCGGGAGGCGTGCAGCATCGCCGCGTACGTCGCGGCCCGGTCCGCCTCGACCAGCGGGAGCCTTCCCGGGGGGACCGTCGTGGCGCCGGGCCAAGGGCCGCCCGCGCCCGCGCGTTCGGCGGCGCGCCGGCAGCGCGGGCAGTCGTCGACATGGCGGACGAGTTCGGCGCGCAGGGCGGCGGAGAACAGCACCTGGGGGTCGCCGGTGAGCCGGGCGACCGTGGGGCAGGCGCCGGTCTCGACGACCGCGAGGGCGGCCCGGGTCCGCTCGACCTCGCAGGCGGCGGAGGAGAGCAGCTCGCGTGCGGCGAGGGGGTCGAGGGAGAGCACGGCGGCCACCTGGCGGTGCCCGAGGCCGTGGCGGACGGCGAGCTCCAGGGCTTCGCGCTGCTCGGGGCTGGTGCCGGCGGCCTCGGGCCAGGCGAGCAGGGCCAGCTCGGCGCGGCGCTGCTGCGGGTCCCTGCCGGACGCGGCCCCGCCGGAGGTCTCCTCGGGGACGGCGGGGCGGCCTGTGTGCGCGCCCCGCCGGTGGCGGCGCTGCTCGGCGAGGCTGCGCAGGCAGGCCCAGCGGGCCAGCGCGTACAGCCAGGCCGTGCGCCCCTCCTCGTCGGAGGGGCAGCGGCCGCGGTGGCGTTCGGCGACGGCCAGGACGTCGCCGAGGACGGCGGTCGCGGTGTCGTGGTCGCAGAGCACGGAGAGGCAGTACGTGAACAGGCCGTCGAGGTACGCCTCGTAGCGCGCCGGCGGGTGCTGGCCGCGCGTGCGGCTCCCGGGGTCCGCGGCGGAGTGGGACGGCGCGCGGCGGTGCGCCCGGTGTGCGCCGGTGGTGTGGGTGGGGGGTTCCAGCCTGCTGCTCGTCACTGGGCGACCGTAGGCAGCGCGGGGCGGCCTCTTCGCACCCCTCCCGCACTTTTAATCCTTACGGGTGAAGGTATCCCTCGAAAGGGGACAGGAACGCTTCATTCCGTGGGGTGGGGGTGAGAGCGCGCCCGGGGCTGACGCGGGCGCTTCGGCCGGGGCTGGGCGTGGGGCTGGGTGTGGGGCTGGGCCAGGGCCGAAGGTGCGGCGGGCCGAGGGTGAAGGTGCGGCCGGGCCGGGGCCGAAGGTGGGGCGGGCCGGGGCGGCGCGCGGGCGGGCCCCGAGGCGCGCCCGCCGCCCGAGGCGTTGTCAGAGGGGCCCGCTACGGTTCGGTGCATGGCTGCCCGTACGAAATCCGCCAAGGACAGGCCGTCCTACCGCTGCACCGAATGCGGCTGGACGACCGCCAAGTGGCTCGGCCGTTGCCCCGAGTGCCAAGCCTGGGGGACGGTCGAGGAGTACGGCGCGCCCGCCGTCCGCACCACCGCCGCCGGGCGCGTCTCCACCGCCGCGCTCCCCATCGGCCAGGTCGACGGCCGGACGGCCGCCGCGCGCTCCACCGGCGTCGACGAGCTGGACCGGGTCCTCGGCGGGGGGCTGGTGCCCGGCGCCGTCGTGCTGCTCGCGGGCGAGCCGGGCGTCGGCAAGTCCACGCTGCTGCTCGACGTCGCCGCGAAGGCGGCGAGCGACGAGCACCGCACGCTGTATGTGACGGGCGAGGAGTCCGCCAGTCAGGTCCGGCTGCGCGCGGACCGGATCAACGCCCTGAACGACCATCTGTATCTGGCGGCCGAGACGGATCTGTCGGCGGTCCTCGGGCACCTCGACGCCGTCAAGCCGTCGCTGCTGATCATGGACTCGGTGCAGACGGTGGCCTCCCCGGAGATCGACGGCGCGCCTGGCGGCATGGCGCAGGTCCGCGAGGTCGCCGGGGCGCTGATCCGGGCCTCCAAGGAGCGCGGGATGTCCACGCTCCTCGTCGGCCATGTGACGAAGGACGGCGCCATCGCCGGACCGAGGCTCCTGGAGCACCTCGTCGACGTCGTGCTCTCCTTCGAGGGCGACCGGCACGCGCGTCTGCGGCTGGTCCGCGGCGTGAAGAACCGGTACGGGGCGACGGACGAGGTCGGCTGCTTCGAGCTGCACGACGAGGGGATCACGGGCCTGGCCGACCCGTCGGGTCTCTTCCTGACCCGCCGCGACGTGGCCGTGCCGGGGACCTGTCTGACGGTGACCCTGGAGGGCCGCCGACCGCTCGTCGCCGAGGTCCAGGCGCTGACGGTGGACTCCCAGATCCCCTCGCCGCGCCGTACGACGTCCGGCCTGGAGACCTCCCGTGTCTCGATGATGCTGGCCGTGCTCGAACAGCGCGGCCGGATCACCGCGCTCGGCAAGCGGGACATCTACTCCGCGACGGTCGGCGGGGTGAAGCTCTCCGAGCCGGCCGCCGACCTGGCGATCGCCCTCGCCCTGGCCTCCGCGGCCAGTGACACCCCCCTGCCGAAGAACCTGGTCGCGATCGGCGAGGTCGGTCTCGCGGGCGAGGTCCGCCGCGTGACGGGCGTGCAGCGCCGACTGGCGGAGGCCCACCGGCTCGGTTTCACCCACGCCCTGGTCCCGACCGACCCGGGCAGGGTCCCGGCGGGCATGAAGGTGACAGAGGTGGCGGACATGGGCGACGCGCTGCGGGTCCTTCCGCGGAGCCGAAGGGCGCCCGCCGCGAAGGGTGAGGAGGGCTAGGAGGGCTGGGGGCTGCGCGGGGAGCGTGACCGACGCCTGCCCGGCGCCTGCCCCACGACTGCCCGCAGTTCCTGGGCCCGTCGCCTGCCCCACGACTGCCCGCAGTTCCTGGGCCCGCCGCCTGCCCGCGCCTGCCCCAGGACTGCCCGCGGACCTGCCCCGCGACCCGCCCGTCCGCTCAGGCCGGACAGGCCCGAGGACTACCGTCCCTGGTCCGCCGACGGCGTCGGCGGAGCCCGGCCTCCGGTGTATCGCGGCCCGGGCCGGGGCAGGCCCCGCACGGGTCGCGCGGCGCGCGGCAGAGGGCCGCCGGGTCGTGTCGCTAGACTTTGCCCTGGTCTCGCCCATCCGTACGAGCCGGAGGAGTGCAGTGGCAGCCAAGGACGGGGCAGCAGCTCCCGGAAAGTCCGGTGCGGGCTCCGGCATCGAAGCGCTCATGCGCGCCTCGCTCAGCGCCGTCGCCCCCGGCACCGCCCTGCGTGACGGCCTGGAGCGCATCCTCCGGGGCAACACCGGTGGCCTCATCGTCCTCGGCATGGACAAAACGGTCGAATCGATGTGCACCGGCGGCTTCGTGCTGGACGTCGAGTTCACCGCGACCCGCCTGCGCGAGCTGTGCAAGCTGGACGGCGCGCTCATCCTCGACAAGGACATCACCAAGATCCTGCGGGCGGGCGTCCAGCTCGTCCCGGACGCCTCCATCCACACCGAGGAGACCGGCACCCGCCACCGCACCGCGGACCGGGTCTCCAAGCAGTGCGGCTTCCCGGTCGTCTCGGTCTCCCAGTCGATGCGCCTGATCGCGCTGTACGTGGACGGCGAGCGCCGGGTGCTGGAGGAGTCGGCCGCGATCCTCTCCCGCGCCAACCAGGCGCTCGCGACCCTGGAGCGGTACAAGCTCCGCCTCGACGAGGTCGCCGGCACGCTCTCCGCCCTGGAGATCGAGGACCTGGTGACCGTCCGGGACGTCACGGCCGTCGCCCAGCGCCTGGAGATGGTCCGCCGGATCGCCACCGAGATCGCCGAGTACGTCGTCGAGCTGGGCACCGACGGCCGCCTCCTCTCCCTCCAGCTCGACGAGTTGATCGCCGGCGTGGAGCCCGAGCGCGAGCTCGTCATCCGCGACTACGTCCCCGAGCCCACGGCCAAGCGCTCCCGTACGGTCTCCGAGGCGCTCACCGAACTCGACGCGCTCACCCACGCCGAGCTCCTCGAACTGCCCATAGTGGCAAGGGCCCTGGGCTACAGCGGCTCCCCCGAGACCCTGGACTCCGCGGTCTCCCCGCGCGGCTACCGGCTCCTCGCCAAGGTCCCCCGGCTGCCCGGGGCGATCATCGAGCGCCTCGTCGAGCACTTCGGCGGCCTGCAGAAGCTGCTCGCGGCGAGCGTCGACGACCTGCAGACCGTGGACGGTGTCGGTGAGGCGCGGGCGCGCAGCGTCCGCGAGGGCCTCTCCCGGCTCGCCGAGTCCTCGATCCTCGAACGGTACGTGTAGCGCGGCGGTACGAGCCCGTACCGCCGCGGCCCGTCAGTCCTTGGCCAGGGTGAACGACGCCGGAAGGACCTTCGAGCCCGGCATCGTCGCCTCCACCAGATACGTTCCGGGGCCCACCGGACCCGCCGGGGCGGTCGCGCACCGCGGGGCGCTGCGCTCGCGGTCCCACTCCACCGTGTGCGTGATCGTCGACCGCGCCGGCAGCCTGAGCAGGACGGCGTCGCCCGGGCGGGGGCAGTCGCGGGAGGACCAGACCTCGTCGCCCGTGGAGTCGCTGATCGTCAACACGGCGTTCCTGGGCCCGAAGTCGGCCTTGCAGTCGACGGCCGAGGTGTTCCTGGCGACCAGGTGGAAGCGCGGCTTCTCGCCCGGCTCGTACGAGACCTTGGCGCTCTTGAGCGTCAACTGAAGGGCGCCGGGGGCGCAGTTCGGGAGCGGGGATCCGGCCGGAACCCGCTGCCCCGCGCCCGTACCGCCGCCGTCGCCGCCCACGCCGTCCGTGTCGCCGTTCTTGCCGGCGCCTTCCGTACCGGCGCCCGCGCCCGTGTTCGTACCGCCCTCGGCGTCGCCGCCGGAGCTGTCGCCGGAGCCGGACCCGGACCCGCCCGACTCATCGCGCCCGCCGGGCTGTTCGCTGATCGCGGGACCGGAGCCGGAGGGGCCGGGGGTGATCGAGGGTGCGGGAGAAGCGCCGTTGGCGCCGTCACTCGCCTTCTTCCCGCCACCGCCACCGGAAGTGACGGCCCAGAGCGCGAGCGCCGCGACCAGCGCGATCAGGCACAGCGCGACCGCCCTCCGTCGCCAGTAGATGGAGGAGGGAAGCGGCCCGACCGGATTGCGCAGAGATCCCACGGCACGAACCTTACGAGAGATCGGCGCCAACTCCCGCCCCACCCGCCGCCCCAGCGACAAGTTTTGCCGATGATCACATCCTCCGCCGTCCACGGCCACCGGTCGCCCCCATTCGAGACGTCCCGGGCGGGCCGTCGCCGGGCCGTGGCGGGGTGCGCCGGGCGCGGGCCGCGCCCGCGCGCCTCCGCGCGCCCCGAGGGTGTGCGCCACGGCGCGTACCGGACGTGCCAGGATCGGGGGTGCCATGACTTCCATCGATGCCCCCTTCGCCGACGCTCCTCCGGCCCCTGCCGATCTGCACGGGCCCGTCCTCGCCTGGTTCGACCGGCACGCCCGCGACCTGCCCTGGCGCCGCCCGGAGGCGGGGGCGTGGGGCGTGATGGTGAGCGAGTTCATGCTGCAGCAGACGCCCGTCGTGCGGGTCCTGCCGGTGTACGAGCAGTGGCTCGCGCGCTGGCCGCGCCCGGCCGACCTGGCCGCCGAGGCGCCGGGCGAGGCCGTGCGCGCCTGGGGCAGGCTCGGGTACCCGCGGCGTGCGCTGCGGCTGCACGCGGCGGCCGTCGCCATAACGGAGCGGCACGGCGGGGACGTACCGAGCGAGCACGCCCAGCTGCTCGCGCTGCCCGGGATCGGGGAGTACACCGCGGCGGCGGTGGCCTCGTTCGCGTACGGGCAGCGCCACCCGGTCCTGGACACCAACGTCCGCCGGGTCTTCGCCCGGGCGGCGACCGGCGTCCAGTACCCGCCGAACGCCACCACGGCCGCCGAGCGCAGGCTCGCGCGGGAGCTGCTGCCGCCGGACGAGGCGACGGCGGCCCGCTGGGCGGCGGCCTCCATGGAGCTGGGCGCGCTGGTGTGCACCGCGAAGAACGAGGACTGCGGGCGCTGCCCGATCGCGGCGCGGTGTGTCTGGCGGCTCTCCGGGAAGCCGGCCCACGACGGCCCGCCGCGGCGCGGCCAGACGTACGCGGGGACGGACCGCCAGGTGCGCGGCAAGCTCCTGGCCGTCCTGCGGGAGGCGGTGGCCGCGGTGCCGCAAGCCGCCCTGGACGCGGTCTGGGACGAGCCGGTCCAGCGTGCCCGCGCCCTGGACGGTCTGGTCGCGGACGGCCTGGTGGAGCCGCTGGAGAACGGCTTCTACCGCCTGCCGCTCTCCTGACCCCCTTACCCCCTGTCGGCCGGCACGTGCCTCCCCGCCACCGGCCCCTGTTACACAACCGATGGGCAGCCGTGCGTCCGCCGACGGCTGCCCCGGACAGGCCCGTGACAACCGCTCCGTAGCGTCGTCGACGTCACAGAGACAAGCAGGTCACGGGGATCGGAAGGCGGTTCGGGATGTCGCACGGCGAGGTGCTCGACTTCGAGGAGTACGTACGCACTCGGCAGGACGCGCTGCTGCGCAGCGCCCGTCGGCTGGTGCCCGACCCCGTCGACGCGCAGGACCTGCTGCAGACCGCTCTCGTCCGTACGTACGGGCGCTGGGACGGGATAGCCGACAAGTCGCTCGCAGACGCCTACCTCCGCCGCGTGATGATCAACACGCGTACGGAGTGGTGGCGCGCCCGCAAGCTGGAGGAGGTCCCCACCGAGCAGCTCCCCGACGCCCGCGTCGACGACGCCACGGAGCAGCACGCCGACCGGGCCCTGCTCATGGACATCCTCAAGATCCTCGCGCCGAAGCAGCGCAGCGTGGTCGTCCTGCGCCACTGGGAGCAGATGAGCACGGAGGAGACCGCGGCGGCGCTCGGGATGTCGACGGGTACGGTGAAGAGCACGCTCCACCGCGCACTGGCCCGGCTTCGTCAGGAACTGGAGAGCCGCGGCGTCGCCGACGCCCGGGCTCTGGAGCGGACGACCGAGCGGACCACGGCACGAGGCAACGAACGGGGGCGGGAGCGGTGCGCGGCCTAGGCGCCAGATCCGACACCCACGAGCACCACGAGAACGTCGAGAACCACGCGCACGAGGGCCAGGACGAGGATCAGGCCCCCGGGGCCCGCGGCCTCCGTTCGGTCCGGGCGGCGAGCACCACGGCACTGGCCGGGCTCGTCGCCGTCGGTCTGTTCATGACCGCCTGTTCGACCGGCGGTACGGGTTCCCGCGACGAGGGCGCCGCCCGCGCGGACGAGCCGCCGTCGGCGCCCGCGGCCTCCTCCCCCTCGGCCTCCGCCGGGCAGCAGCCGTCCAGGCGCGTCGACCCGATCTCGCTCATCAAGTCCGATCCGAAGATCGGCGAGCGGTTGAAGGAGGACCTGAAGCCCTGCGTCGCGGACGCGTACCCGGTGGACACCTCCTACGGCAACCTGACCGGCGGAGCCTTGCCCGATGTCGTCGTCAACGTGATGACCTGCGGCGATGCCGTCGGTATCGGCACGTACGTGTACCGCGAGCAGAACGGCCGGTACACGAACGTCTTCATGGCCGAGGACGCGGCGGTCTACGCCACGATCGACCGCGGCGACCTGGTGGTGACCAAGCAGGTGTACGCCAAGGGCGACCCGGTGGCGTACCCCTCGGGCGAGGACGTGATCACGTACCGCTGGTCGGGGAACAAGTTCACCCAGCACGACTGGGTGCACAACGACTACAGCCGCGCGCTGGGCGACGGCGGCATCGACCCGGCGCCCGCCCCGTCCGGCGGCGACTGACCGGCACGGCCGACACCGGCCGGGACCGACGAGAACCGATAACCGAGAACCACAAGCACGACGAGAACGACCCCGGAACGGAGAGGCGCGCGATGGCCGAGACCCATGTGCTGTTCGTCGAGGACGACGACGTCATCCGCGAGGCGACCCAGCTCGCACTGGAGCGGGACGGCTTCGCGGTGACCGCGATGCCCGACGGGCTCTCCGGCCTTGAGGCGTTCCGGGCCGACCGGCCCGACATCGCGCTGCTCGACGTGATGCTGCCGGGGATGGACGGCGTGAGCCTGTGCCGGCGGATCCGCGACGAGTCGACCGTGCCCGTGATCATGCTGTCCGCGCGGGCCGACTCCATCGATGTCGTCCTGGGCCTGGAGGCCGGCGCGGACGACTATGTGACCAAGCCCTTCGACGGATCCGTTCTCGTCGCCCGGATCCGTGCCGTGCTGCGCCGCTTCGGGCACGCGGGAGGCCCGGCGGCCGGTGAGGCGGGGCGGTCCGAGGCGTCCGAGGGCGGCGTGCTCGCCTTCGGCGACCTGGAGGTCGACACCGAGGGCATGGAGGTCCGCAAGGACGGTGCGCCGGTGGCGCTCACCCCGACCGAGATGCGGCTGCTGCTGGAGTTCTCCTCGGCGCCGGGCACGGTGCTCTCCCGTGACAAGCTCCTGGAGCGGGTCTGGGACTACGGCTGGGGCGGTGACACCCGGGTGGTGGACGTCCATGTCCAGCGGCTGCGCAGCAAGATCGGCCAGGACCGGATCGAGACGGTCCGCGGCTTCGGCTACAAACTCAAGGGATAGACCTCAAGGGATGAAGCCAGGGATGAAGATCAAGGGATGAAGCGGGTCGCACTGCGTACGGGGGTCCGCTGGAAGATCGCCGTCGCCATCGCCGCGGTGGGCGCGCTCATCGCCGTCACCCTCAGCCTGGTCGTCCACAACTCGGCCCGCGTCTCGATGCTCGACAACGCGCGCGAGGTGCAGATGGAGCGGCTGCTCTTCGCCCAGCGCCTGTACGAGAGCTCCAAGCCGAAGGAGCCGCGGTTCGGCACCAAGATCAACGACCCGATGCTGCCGCCGCAGCTGGACCAGCTGATGCGGGACAAGCGGCGGGGCACCTTCGTACAGGAGCACCGCAACGGCGGGCCGCCCGACGTGTGGGCGGCCGTACCGCTCGCCAACGGGGACGTGCTGTCGCTGCACATCCCGTTCGCCGACCGCAGTACGGCGATCATGAAGGACCTCGACCGGGCGCTGATCATCGGCTCGGTCTCGGTGGTCTTCGGCGGCTGCGCCCTCGGCGTCCTCATCGGCGGCCAGCTCTCGCGCCGGCTGCGCAAGGCGGCCGCCGCGGCGGGCAAGGTCGCGCAGGGCAACACGAACGTACGGGTGCGGCACGCGATCGGCGGAGTCGTACGCGACGAGACGGACGAGCTGGCCCGGGCGGTCGACGCCCTGACCGACGCGCTCCAGGAGCGGATCGACGCCGAGCGCCGGGTGACCGCGGACATCGCGCACGAGCTGCGCACCCCGGTCACGGGGCTGTTGACGGCGGCCGAGCTGCTGCCGCCGGGGCGGCCGAGCGAGCTCGTACGGGACCGGGCGCAGGCGATGCGGACGCTGGTCGAGGACGTGCTGGAGGTCGCCCGGCTCGACAGCGCGTCGGAGCGGGCCGAGCTGCAGGAGATCGCGCTCGGCGAGTTCGTCGAGCGGCGGGTGCGGGCGCTGGACCCGGAGGCCGTGGTGCGGGTGGTGCACGAGTCCTGGGTCAACACCGATCCGCGGCGCCTGGAGCGGATCCTCGGCAATCTGCTCGCGAACGCGGCCAAGCACGGCAAGCCGCCGGTGGAGGTCACGGTCGAGGGCCGGGTGGTCCGCGTACGGGACCACGGCCCCGGCTTCCCGGAGGCGCTGCTGCGCGAGGGCCCGAGCCGGTTCCGTACGGGCACGAGCGACCGCGCGGGCCAGGGGCACGGGCTCGGCCTGACGATCGCGGCGGGGCAGGCCCGGGTCCTCGGGGCGCGGCTGACCTTCCGGAACGCGGCGCCCGAGGGCACCCCGGAGGGGTCGGGCGGCGCGATCGCGGTGCTCTGGCTCCCGGACCACGCGCCGACGAACACCGGCAGCTTCCCGATGATCACCTTCCCGGACTGAGGACACCCCCGCACGACGGACGGCCCCGGCGCGAGTGCGCCGGGGCCGTCCTCGTACCGGGGCCGTCCTCGTACCTCAGTGAGGCTCAGACCTTCTCGGCGACCTTCGGGGCGTCGCCCTCGGTGGCCCTGTCCGTGGCCGGCCCGCGCTCGGGACCGGCCCCGCGCAGCGCCACCTCCTTGACGAAGAAGGCGAGGACGAAGCCGATCACCGCGACCGCCGCGGCCACCAGGAAGGCGGAGTGGATGCCGGAGGCCACCGCGTACTGGTACGCCTCGCGCAGCCCGGCCGGCAGCTTCGCCAGGCTCGCGGCGTCGAGCTGGGCCGAGCCCTGGGTCAGCTCGGCGCTGCCGCGCGCCGCCATCTCGTCCTGGACCCGGCCGGTGAAGAGCGCGCCCATGATCGCGACGCCGAAGGAGGAGCCGAGCGTCCGGAAGAGGGTGGTCGCGGAGGAGGCCACGCCCATGTCCTTCAGCTCGACGCTGTTCTGCGCGACGAGCATCGTGATCTGCATCAGGAATCCCATGCCCGCGCCGAGCACGGCCATGTAGAGGCCCGAGGTGAGCCGCGAGGTGCCGGTGTCCATCTGGGCGAGCAGGAACAGGCCGACGACCATCAGCGCGGTACCGACGATCGGGAAGATCTTGTACTTGCCGCTGTTGGTGGTGATCCGGCCGGAGACCAGCGAGACGACCATCATCGCCAGGAGCATCGGCAGGAGCAGCAGGCCGGAGTTGGTGGCGGAGGCGCCCTGCACGGACTGCTGGAACAGCGGCAGGAAGAGGACCGCGCCGAACATCACGAAGCCGGTGAGGAAGCCGAGCACCGACATGAGGGTGAAGTTGCCGCTGCGGAAGATGTGCAGCGGCATGACCGGGTCGGCGGCGCGCGTCTCGGCCCACAGGAACGCGGCCAGGGCGGCGACGCCGGCGACCGAGAGTCCGACGATGGTCGCGGAACCCCAGGCGTACTCCGTGCCGCCCCAGGTGGTGACGAGGACGATCGCGGTGATGCCGACGGTCAGCAGGGCGGCGCCGAGGAAGTCGATCCGTACGGTGCGGTCGCGCCGCTTCTTCGGCAGATGCAGCACGGCGGTGACCATCGCGAGGGCGACGGCGCCCAGCGGCAGGTTGATGTAGAAGGACCAGCGCCAGCCCCAGTGGTCGGTGATGGTGCCGCCGACGAGCGGTCCGCCGATCATGGCGAGGGCCATCACGCCGGCCATCATGCCCTGGTACCTGCCGCGCTCACGGGGCGGTATCAGGTCGCCGATGATCGCCATGACGCCGACCATCAGACCACCGGCGCCCAGGCCCTGGATCGTACGGAAGCCGATGAGCTGGCCCATGTCCTGGGCCATGCCGCTGAGCACCGATCCGATCAGGAAGATCACGATCGAGGTCAGGAAGATGCCCTTGCGGCCGAACATGTCGCCGAGCTTGCCCCAGATGGGCGTGGAGGCGGCCGTGGCCAGGGTGTAGGCGGTGACGACCCAGGAGAGGTGCTCCAGGCCACCGAGCTCACCGACGATCGTCGGCATGGCGGTGCCGATGATCATGTTGTCCAGCATCGCGAGCAGCATCGCGATCATCAGGGCGAGCAGGACGACGCGCACGCTGCGCTGCCGCCCCGCCGCCGGCTCCTCGGACGTTTTCACTGGTTCGGTCGTCGCCATGCTTCCGCTCCCCACAACCCCTTCAGGCGCTTACTTGCCGCCCGGCTAGTTACTACACTGGGGACGGTAGACCCGTAACTAGCCGGTCGTCAAGTAAGTAAGAGTGTGTGGGAGCGGACCATGGCCAGAGGCAACACCCGGCAGCGCATCCAGGACGTGGCCCTCGAACTCTTCGCGGAACAGGGCTACGAGAAGACCTCGCTGCGCGAGATCGCCGAGCACCTCGACGTCACCAAGGCCGCGCTGTACTACCACTTCAAGACCAAGGAAGACATCATCATCGGCATCTTCCAGGACCTCACCAGGCCCATGGACGAGCTGATCGCATGGGCGCGGGAGCAGCCGCGCACGCTGGAGGTCAGGGAGGAGATCCTGCGCCGCTACCAGGAGGCCCTGATCGGCGCGGCCCCGCTGTTCCGCTTCATGCAGGAGAACCAGGCGGCCGTCCGCGAGCTGAGCATCGGTCTGACCTTCAAGGAGCGGATGCTCGAACTGAGCAATCTGATCCAGGAGCCGGAGTTCGCCGTGATCGACCGGGTCCGCTGCGTGAGCGCGATCTTCACCCTGCACGCGGGGATGTTCTTCATGGACAACGTCGAGGGCGACCCCGAGGAGAAGCGCGAAGCCGTCCTCGAGGTCGCCCTCGACATGCTCACCCAGGCGCACGGCGCGCGCTGAGGCGTTCCTCGGATCAGATGGTGACGCCGACCGAGCGCAGGAAGGCCGAGGGGTTGAGCGCGGAGCCGTAGTTCGGGGTCGTACGGATCTCGAAGTGCAGGTGCGGGCCGGACGAGTTGCCGGTGTTGCCGGAGAGGGCGATCTTCTGGCCGGCGCCGACCTTCTGGCCGATGTGCACGTTGATCTTCGACAGGTGGGCGTACTGCGAGTACTTGCCGTTGGCGTGCTTGACGACGATGGCGTTGCCGTACGCCGGGCCGTCGCCGCCGCCGTTCGGGCCCGCCTTCACGACGGTGCCGGCGCCGGCGGCCTTGACCGCGGTGCCGACCGGCACGGCGAAGTCCTGGCCGGAGTGCTTGTGGGACCACATGGCGCCGCCCTGGTTGAAGCTGGCGGTCAGCGTGTAGGACGTGACCGGCTTGACCCAGGCGGGGTTCTTCTTGGCGGCCTTCGGAGCGGCCTTCTTCGCGGCGGCGGCCTTGGCGGCGGCCTGCTTGGCGGCGAGGGCCTTGGCGGCGGCCTGCTTCACGGCTGCGGCCTTGGCCGCGGCCTGCTTGACGGCTGCGGCGTGGGCGGCGGCCTGCGCCTGGGCCTCGGCCTGGGCGGCGACGGCGGCGGACGGGGCGGTGGCGATCGTGGCCTTGCCCTCGGCGGCGAAGGCGGACCCTGCTCCGGCCACCAGCGACGCTCCCAGACCAGCGGCGGCGAGGGCGACGGCGGTGACACGGGCGGCGGGGTTCATGACGCGCTTCGACATACGGGGGAAAACCTCCGGGCAGAACGGGACCCGACGCGAGCGGCGCGCCGGGCTGGCCATCCCTTGGTAACCCGGACCCCCATCACCGCCCAAACCCCCCATCTACGACATCTCGTCGTAGCGATCTCCGGGGGAGTTCAGGTCTTGACGACCCGGGATCCCCCTCCCTGAAATCGGACAAACCAGCCCAAGTGCATCGGTTTATCCGCACGTCGGGCCCATGGCGGAGGGACCGACAGGCCGTATCCCGTACGGGTCGGGGCACCCCGGGACGAAAGTCCCGACCCGGCCACCCTGAAAGTCCCGAATCGACACCAATGGTCGTCACTATTCCGGTTAGTACACCCCAAAACGCCTGTGCGCCTTGTCACGGCGGGCCGCGCCGGAATGCGACCTGGGTCACGCGACCAGAGCCTCCCGGCTCCCGTCCCCGACTACGCTGACGACGGTTCGCAACGAGCACGGCTGCTTCGGGGGACGCACGTGGATCCAGCACTCATCGGCATCCGACTTGCCTCGTCGGCGTCGGGCCCGCTGCTACGGAAACTGCTGGCCAAGGATGGCCCCGGGGCCGGCCTCACCGGTGCCCGCACGCCCGTCCGGCTCTCCGGACTGGTCTCCTTCCGCGGCGAGAAGCGCACCCTCACGGAGAAGGAGGTCCGCAAGCTCGCCACCACCCTCGTCGAGCGGGCCGCGGCGGGCCCCGGCGAGCCGCCGTTCCCCGCCGACGAGACCGAGGCGCTCACCGACACCCTGGCCGCGACCCTCCTCGCCCTCGGCGACCTCGACATGGACGACGTCCAAGCGGTCCACCTCGGCCCCGCCGCCCTCGCGCGCGGGCTGCGGGCGGCGGCCCCGCCCCCGGACGGCCTGTCGACGGACTCCGTCCTCTTCCTGGACTCGCTCACCGAGTGGGCCTGCCTGCACATCCTGGAGTTCTTCACCCAGCGCTCCACCTTCGTCGCCCGGACGCTGGTGGAGCAGACACGGGGCCAGGCCGAGCTCACGGCCAAGGTCGACGAGGTGATCCGCCGGACGCCCCGGGGGGACGCACGGGACGCGGAGTTCGAACGGCGCTACCTGGCGTACGTGGCGAAGAAGCAGGGGCGGCTGACGATCTACGGGCTCGACCTGCACCACTCACCGGACGAGTGGCCGCTCGACCTGGCGTATCTGTCGCTGGAGGCGACGGGGCCTGGGCCGGCGCCGGCCGACGACGACACCGCATGGGACGAGCTGGGCACGCGGGAGCAGCTCTTCCGGTTGCGGCATCCCGGCCCTGCCACCCTCCCCGCCGACCGGGCCCTGGCCACCCATCCCCGGATCCTGCTGCGCGGCCTGGCCGGTTCCGGGAAGACGACGCTCGTCCAGTGGCTCGCGGTCTCGGCCGCGAGCCAGGGGAGGGCCGGGGACAGGAGCCCGGGAGGAGAGATGGCGTACCTGCGCGACCGCGTCCCGTTCGTCCTCCCCCTCCGCGCCCTCACCCGCCACGGCGAACGGCTCCCCTCCCCCGACCGCTTCCTCGCCGCCGCCGGCTGCCCGCTCACCCCGCCCGACGGCTGGGCCGACCGGGTCCTCACCGCCGGACGCGGCCTGATCCTGGTCGACGGCATCGACGAGATCCCCGAGGCCGAGCGCGAGCGCGCCCGCCGCTGGCTCCGGGAACTCCTGGACTCGTACGACGGCAACCGCTGGCTGGTCACCTCCCGCCCCACCGCCGTACGCGACGACTGGCTCACCCCGGACGGCTTCACCGAGCTGGCCCTCTCCCCCATGTCCCGCGCCGAGGTCACCACCTTCGTCCAGCGCTGGCACCGGGCCGCCGGGCCGGAGGCACAGCCGTACGAGCAGCCCCTCCTCGACGCCCTGCGCACCACCGAGCACGCCGCGCAGCTCGCCACCAACCCGCTGATGTGCGGCCTGATCTGCGCCCTGCACCGCGACCGCCGCGGGTTTCTGCCCCGGGGCCGCAAGGCACTGTACGAGGCCGCCCTTTCGATGCTCCTCTCGCGCCGGGACCGGGAGCGCGACATGGGGACGCCGTACGGGATCGAGCTGGGCGAGGCGCCGCAGATCCAGCTGATCCAGCGGCTCGCGTACTGGCTCACGCTCAACGGCCGTACGCAGATGGACCGTTCACACGCGGAGTCGATCGTACGGTCCGCCGTTCCGGCGATCCCGGAGGCAGCGGCGTACGGGGACCCCGACGCGGTCTTCACCCACCTGCTCCACCGCAGCGGGCTCCTGCGCGAACCGACCCCGGACACGGTCGACTTCGTCCACCGCACCTTCCAGGACCACCTCGCGGCGAAGGTCCTCGTCGACGACTGGCACATCGGCGTCCTGATCGACCACGCGGCCGACGACCAGTGGGAGGACGTCGTCCGGATGGCCGTCGGCCACGCCCGCCCCCGGGAATGCGCCGAAATCTTCGAGGAGTTGCTACGAGCGGCGGACGCGGCGGAGGACCGACGTACCCAGCTCCGTGTCCTGGTGGTGGCGGCGACGGCCCTTGAGGAGGCGACGGAGGTCGCCCCCGAGGTCCAGGCACGGATCCTGGAGCGTACGGCGCGGGTCATCCCACCACGCACCCCGGAGGAGGCGCGGGAACTGGCGTCGGTGGGGCGGGCGGTACTGGACCTGCTGCCGGGGCCGGAGGGTCTGAGCGACAGGGAGGCGCTCATGGTCGTGACCGCCGCCACCCACATCCCCCACGACGCCGCGCTGCCGCACCTCGCCCGCTTCGTCGACCACCCGTGGATCCAAGTCCGTTCGCAACTGATATGGGCATGGTCCCGCTACGACACCCGGCAGTACGCGCAGGAGATCATCGGGCGCCTCGCTCCCGGTGGGCTGGATTTCACTCTCCGCTCCGACGAGCAGATCGACGAGCTCGTCCGCCTCGGACGACGACCCGAGGCCCTCGACCTCCGCCATGGCGTCTCCGAACGGGGCATGGCCGCTCTCGGCCCCGTGCTCGCCGAGGTGGAGTCCGTTCAATTCGCCGCCGCCACCGCCGGCAACAGCCTCTGGCTACTCCTGCGGGGCCGTGGCCATGAGGGGAAGTCCGGCGCGACCAGCCGCGTTCCCCGGCTCAGGTTCCTCCACCTCTCCGGCTTCTACGCGCCGACCGAAGAGGACTGGCACGCGATCGCCGGAACCCCGAGCCTTCGAGAACTCACGATCGGCACGGCCGCCCTCCGCTCGTGCCCGGAACCCCTCCTGCTGCCCCAGGTGGACCACCTGATCCTCCACGGCAACGAGGCGGATCCGCCGTTCGAGCAGGTCGTCCGGGCCTTTCCCGCCCTGCGGGGAGTCATCCTGTCCGACACGGGCGAGGGGCGGGCCTACGACATCTCGCCCCTGGCCCGGCTCAAGCACCTGCGGCTCCTTCAGATGCCGGGCGTCGAGATCACCGGGGCCGGACACCTCTCCCCCACCGTCGACATCGTCGTCTGAGCCGGCCGCCTCAGGAAACGCAAAAGGGGCGGCCCCGGACTCTGATGAGTCCGGGGCCGCCCCTTTTGGCCGCTCAGCGCGGCGTCACGCGTCCTTCGAGAGGTTCGGGCCGGAACCGCCCGCGGCCTGCTCGATCGGCGGGACGTCCGGCAGTGCCGACTTCTCCTCGCCGCGGAAGGTGAACTTCTTCTCCTCACCCTCGCCCTCGGTGTCCACGACCACGATGTGACCGGGGCGCAGCTCGCCGAAGAGGATCTTCTCGGAGAGCGAGTCCTCGATCTCGCGCTGGATCGTCCGGCGCAGCGGCCGGGCGCCCAGAACGGGGTCGTAACCCTTCTTGGCGAGCAGGTCCTTCGCGGACTGGGAGAGCTCGATGCCCATGTCCCGGTCCTTCAGGCGCTCGTCCACCCGGCCGATCATCAGGTCGACGATCTGGAGGATGTCGTCCTGGGTGAGCTGCGGGAAGACGATGACGTCGTCCACACGGTTCAGGAACTCCGGGCGGAAGTGCTGCTTCAGCTCGTCGCTGACCTTCGCCTTCATCCGCTCGTAGTTGGACTTCGTGTCGCCCTGGGCCGCGAAGCCGAGGTTGAAGCCCTTCGAGATGTCCCGGGTCCCGAGGTTGGTCGTCATGATGATGACCGTGTTCTTGAAGTCCACGACCCGGCCCTGGGAGTCGGTCAGGCGACCGTCCTCCAGGATCTGGAGAAGGGAATTGAAGATATCGGGGTGGGCCTTCTCGACCTCGTCGAAGAGGACGACGGAGAACGGCTTGCGGCGCACCTTCTCGGTGAGCTGGCCGCCCTCTTCGTAGCCCACGTATCCGGGGGGAGAACCGAAGAGACGGGAGACCGTGTGCTTCTCGCTGAACTCCGACATGTCGAGGGAGATCATCGCGTCCTCGTCGCCGAAGAGGAATTCGGCGAGCGCCTTGGACAGCTCGGTCTTACCGACACCGGACGGGCCGGCGAAGATGAACGAGCCACCGGGGCGCTTCGGGTCCTTCAGACCGGCACGCGTACGGCGGATCGCCTTCGACAGACCGCGGACGGCGTCGACCTGGCCGATGACGCGCTTGTGGAGCTCGTCCTCCATGCGGAGCAGACGCGAGGACTCCTCCTCGGTCAGCTTGAAGACCGGGATGCCGGTGGCGGTCGCGAGGACCTCGGCGATCAGCTCGCCGTCGACCTCGGCGACGACGTCCATGTCGCCGGCCTTCCACTCCTTCTCCCGCTTGGCCTTCGCCGCGAGGAGCTGCTTCTCCTTGTCGCGGAGGGAAGCCGCCTTCTCGAAGTCCTGCGAGTCGATCGCGGACTCCTTGTCCCGGCGGACACCGGCGATCTTCTCGTCGAACTCGCGGAGGTCCGGCGGCGCGGTCATCCGGCGGATGCGCATCCGGGAGCCGGCCTCGTCGATCAGGTCGATCGCCTTGTCCGGGAGGAAGCGGTCCGAGATGTACCGGTCGGCCAGGGTGGCGGCCTGGACGAGGGCCTCGTCCGTGATGGAGACACGGTGGTGGGCCTCGTACCGGTCGCGCAGACCCTTGAGGATCTCGATCGTGTGCGGCAGCGACGGCTCGGCGACCTGGATGGGCTGGAAGCGGCGTTCGAGGGCCGCGTCCTTCTCCAGGTACTTGCGGTACTCGTCGAGCGTGGTGGCACCGATGGTCTGGAGTTCGCCGCGGGCCAGCATCGGCTTGAGGATGCTGGCGGCGTCGATCGCGCCCTCGGCGGCGCCCGCACCCACGAGGGTGTGGAGCTCGTCGATGAACAGGATGATGTCGCCGCGGGTGCGGATCTCCTTGAGGACCTTCTTCAGGCGCTCCTCGAAGTCACCGCGGTAGCGGGAGCCGGCGACCAGCGCGCCCAGGTCGAGGGTGTAGAGGTGCTTGTCCTTGAGGGTCTCGGGCACCTCGCCCTTGACGATGGCCTGCGCCAGGCCCTCGACGACGGCGGTCTTGCCGACGCCGGGCTCGCCGATGAGGACCGGGTTGTTCTTCGTACGGCGGGACAGCACCTGCATGACCCGCTCGATCTCCTTCTCGCGCCCGATGACGGGGTCGAGCTTGGACTCACGAGCGGCCTGGGTGAGGTTCCGGCCGAACTGGTCGAGGACCAGGGACGTCGAGGGGGTGCCCTCGGCAGGACCGCCGGCCGTGGCGGCTTCCTTGCCCTGGTAGCCGGAGAGCAGCTGGATGACCTGCTGCCGCACCCGGTTGAGATCGGCGCCCAGCTTCACGAGGACCTGGGCGGCGACGCCCTCGCCCTCGCGGATCAGGCCGAGCAGGATGTGCTCGGTGCCGATGTAGTTGTGGCCGAGCTGGAGGGCCTCCCGGAGCGACAGCTCCAGGACCTTCTTGGCACGAGGGGTGAAGGGGATGTGCCCGGACGGGGCCTGCTGCCCCTGACCGATGATCTCCTCCACCTGCTGCCGGACCGCCTCGAGCGAAATCCCGAGGCTCTCCAGGGCCTTAGCGGCGACACCCTCACCCTCATGGATAAGGCCCAGGAGGATGTGCTCGGTGCCGATGTAGTTGTGGTTGAGCATCCGGGCTTCTTCCTGAGCCAGGACGACAACCCGCCGCGCGCGGTCGGTGAACCTCTCGAACATCGTTAATCGCTCCTCAGAGCGGTCAGTCAGTTAGGGGTCGATCCCCTCCCTGTCCTTCCGCAGCTTAGTCCCGCAAGCGGGGACCGCTCATTCCAACTGCCGACATCCGTCCGGATCACCCCCTTGTCCGTGGGGAGACCTGCTGCAGAACAGCCGACAAATGCTCCAACCCGATGGTGCGAGACGATGTTCCCGCAGGCCAAGCAGTTACCCACGCCATCTGTACGCCGATGGCGAACGTGAGACGCCAAAGCCCGCGAGCCACCCCTCCTCACTAGGAATGTCTTACCCGTAAGCACTGACACTCCATGCGGCACACCATGGTTCCCTCCGCTACGGGCGAACAACCTTGCGCTCGCGGATGCACCCGTACGCCCTCATCCCGGACACTGAGCGCGACGACGTGAGGACGGAGAGTCAGCCTCGGGCGTAACCAACGCGTCCGCGTGGGAGTTCCCCGGGCATGGCCCTCACCGTCCCGCTTCCCCGCTCGCCGCTCGAGGACGACCCCGCGTGGTGGTACGAGCACGAGCTCGGCTGGGCGACCGCGGACGGGCCGCCCCTGCGGCTGGTCACGGGGCTGCGCTTCGACGTCCTGGAGCTGCCCGCGGCGGCCGGCGGTGCCGTGCTGCGCAGGGTGGGCGCGGCCACCGGACCGGTGGCCCTCCTCGGGCGCAGGATGCGGCTACTGGTCGCCGCGGGAAGCGCTGACGAGCTGCCGGGGCTGCTCGACTGGCTGGAGTGGGGCGGGATCTCGCTGGATCTCGCCGCGCTGGGCTCGGGCGGCCGGATGACCGCGCCCATCCCCCCAGGATGGAGCGGTTCCGGCGCGCCGGGCGCCGCGGTGTGGCTGCGGGCCCCCGAGCCCGGCCGCGAGGTGGAGTCCTCGCTGCCGGCCCTGCGGGCCGTGCGGGGCGGTGCGGCCGCCCCGTGTCTCGTACGGCTCGTGGCCGCCGCGGCCGCGGAGTGCCACCGGGTGCGGCTGCTGAGCGCGCGTACCCGTGCGAACGGGCCCGCGTCCCAGCAGCTGACGCCTCAGCGGTTCGCGTCCTCGTAGGCGGCCTTGATCTCGGCGGGCACCCGGCCGCGGTCGTTCACGTTGTAACCGTTCTCCTTGGCCCAGGCGCGGATCTTCGCGGTGTCCTGGCTGCCGCCGCCGGCGGCGACCCGACCCTTGCCGCGCGTACCGGCGCTACGGCCACCGGTGCGGCGGCCGCTCTTGGTGTACGGCTCGAGCAGACCGCGGAGCTTGTCCGCGTTGGCGGTGGTGAGGTCGATCTCGTAGGTCTTGCCGTCCAGAGCGAACGTCACGGTCTCGTCCGCCTCGCCGCCGTCGAGGTCATCGACAAGAAGGACCTGAACCTTCTGTGCCACCGGATTTCCTTTCATCGAAAATGCAGTACGCGGAAAGGAAACCGCTTTTCCCGGAAAAACACAAACCCCTGGCAGAGGTTCAGAAGCCCGGCAGCGCGGGAAACGTGCGCGATTCGGACATAGGGTTCCGGACGCGCCTTACGCTCACAGGTGCAGAAGCATCCGGCTGTTGCCCAAGGTGTTCGGCTTCACTCGTTCGAGACCCAGGAACTCGGCGACACCCTCGTCATAGGAACGCAGGAGCTCGCTGTAGACATCTCCGTCGACCGGAGTCTCACCGATCTCGACGAAGCCGTGCTTCGCGAAGAAGTCGACTTCGAAGGTCAGGCAGAATACCCGGCGCACCCCGAGCCATCGGGCGGTGTGCAACAACTTGTCGAGCACCTGATGCCCGACGCCGGCGCCCTTGAACTCGGGATCGACGGCGAGAGTGCGCACTTCGGCGAGGTCTTCCCACATGACATGGAGTGCGCCGCATCCGACGACGGCCCCGTCCTCGTCGCGTTCGGCGACCCAGAACTCCTGGATGTCCTCGTAAAGAGTCACCGTCGCTTTGTCGAGCAGGATGCCCCGGCCGACGTACGGATCCACGAGTCGGCGGACCGCCGGGACATCACTGGTGCGGGCCCGGCGTACGGTGACCGCTTTCGAAGAGGACGGGGATGCGGAGGACGACGGCATGGGGGGACGTTATCGCCCTGGGCCCGCTGTCCCGTCGGCACCCTCCGCGGGTGGGGGCGGCGCGTCGGCGCTGTTGTGGCCCACGATACGGATGGCGTCGTTGAGGGCCTCCCGCTGTTCGGGCGACATCATGCCGAAGAAGGCGACCAGGGCGGCGGCGGGGTTGTCGCTCTGGGACCACGCCTCGTTCATGAGCGCGGCGGAGTAGGCGGCGCGGGTGGAGACGGCGGTATATCGATAGGCGCGGCCGTCGACTTCCCTGCGCACCCAGCCCTTCTGATGGAGATTGTCCATTACCGTCATGACGGTGGTGTAGGCGATGGACCGTTCCTGCTGGAGATCCTCCAGCACTTCCCGGACGGTCACCGGGCGGTTCCATTGCCAGACGCGTGTCATGACGGCGTCTTCGAGCTCTCCCAATTGACGGGGCACATCGCCACCATAGTGCGCGATGACGGAACCACGGGCTATTGACGTAACAAACGCAACAAAAAGGACGTACGCCGCTAAAGCGGGCGTACGTCCTCGGTGGCGCGGGCCGGAGCCGTGACTACGGAGCGGAGCACCGGCTACGGAGTGGGGCCGTCCGTCTGGCGGCCGGCCTCGGTGCGGGCGAGGGCGGCGTCGACGGCCGCGTCCTCCTTGGCCTTGTTCGGGCCGCCCTGGCTCTTGACGATCGTGACCACGAGAGCGGTGAAGAACGCGGCCATCACGACAGGGGGCAGGAGCGCGGATACGTAGTCCATGGCGTCCAGGGTAGCTATCCGGCGACGCGTTCCTCGGGTGGGGGCGGCGGTACGGGGCGCCGGCGCGGCGGGAACACCTCGGAGGGCTTGGGCACCGGGCGCTCGGTGGGCGTGGGCGGTGGCGTCGGCTTCGGCTTGGGCTCGTCGGCGGCGCGGCCGCCGGGCAGGGCGAGCAGCCGGGTGCGCGGGCCGGGGGCAGTGGTCAGGGACGCCTGGGAGACCCGGGCGAGGCGGGCGCGCACGGAGCGCTCCGCGAGGACCTGGCAGCGCTCCAGGAGCACGGCGGCGCGGGGGTTGCCGCGCAGGGCGCGCAGGGCGGCGAGGTCGTCCGCGGCGGGGTCGTACCCCGCGGCCAGGGCGTCCTGGAGGAGCTCCAGATAGCCGGGGAGCGAGCCGGGCAGGGCCTCCCGGTAGCGGGCCAGGTCGCCGAGGAGGAAGGCGCGCAGCCGGCCGGCCTCGCGGACGGCGTCGTCCACGGATTCGGCGAGGCGCAGGCAGTCCTGGACGTCCTCGTCGTGGAGGGGGGCAGGGTGGAGGGCGGTGGCAAGGGCGCGGCGGAGCACACGCAGCTCGTCCGCGCTGAACGCCATGCCGCCGCGGGATCCGTATGGCGTGGGCATGAGGTGACAATACGCGCTAATCGGACAAATTTCGTTTACCGATCATCCCCCGGGCGCGTTGCCCGCCGGACAAGCGGCGGGGCACGGGACGGGGCCCGAGGGCCCCGCCGCCTACATCCGGGACACGTTGCGCTCGTAGACCAGGCGGAGGCCGATCAGCGTCAGCCAGGGCTCGTGCTCGTCGATCTGCGCCGCCTCGCCCAGGACCATCGGCGCCAGGCCGCCCGTCGCGATCACCGTCACGTCCGCCGGGTCGCCGCCGCGGCCCACGAGGTCGCGTTTCATCCGGGCCACCACGCCGTCGACCTGGCCCGCGAAGCCGAAGACGATGCCCGACTGCATCGCCTCGACCGTGTTCTTGCCGATCACGCTGCGCGGCCGGGCCAGCTCGATCTTGCGGAGCTGGGCGCCGCGGACCCCCAGCGCCTCCACCGAGATCTCGATGCCCGGCGCGATCGCCCCGCCCGCGTACTCGCCGCGCGCGGTGATCGCGTCGTACGTCGTCGCCGTCCCGAAGTCGACCACGATCGCGGGCCCGCCGTAGAGCTCGACCGCCGCGACCGCGTTGATGATGCGGTCCGCGCCGACCTCCTTCGGATTGTCCGTGAGGATCGGGACGCCGGTCTTGACGCCCGGCTCGACGAGGACGGCCGGAACGTCGCCGTAGTAGCGCCGCGTCACCTCGCGCAGCTCGTGCAGGACCGAGGGGACCGTCGCGCAGATCGCGATGCCCTCGATCCCGTCGCTCAGCTCCACGCCCAGCAGCGGATGCATGCCCATCAGGCCCTGGAGCAGGACCGCCATCTCGTCGGCGGTGCGACGCGGGTCCGTCGAGATGCGCCAGTGCTCGACGATCTCCTCGCCGTCGAAGAGACCGAGGACGGTGTGCGTGTTGCCGACGTCGATGGTGAGAAGCATCAGACAGCCGCTCCGGAGGCGTCGCGCAGGTCCAGCCCGATGTCCAGGATCGGCGACGAGTGCGTGAGCCCGCCCACCGCGAGGTAGTCCACACCGGTGGCGGCGTAGGCCGCGGCGTTCTCCAGCGTGAGACGGCCGGAGGACTCCAGGACGGCACGGCCCGCGACGAGCGCGACCGCCTCCTCGGTCTCCATGGGGGTGAAGTTGTCGAGCAGGATCAGGTCCGCGCCCGCGTCCAGGACCTCGCGCACCTGGTGCAGCGTGTCCACCTCGACCTCGATGGGCAGCTCCGGGAAGAGCTCCCGTACGGCCTTGAACGCCTGCGCCACGCCGCCGGCGGCCACCACGTGGTTGTCCTTCACCAGGGCCGCGTCGGAGAGCGACATACGGTGGTTGACGCCACCGCCGCAGCGCACCGCGTACTTCTCCAAGGCGCGCAGGCCCGGTGTGGTCTTGCGGGTGTCGCGGACCCGGGCCCGGGTGCCCTCCAGGGCGTCCGCCCACGCGCGCGTGGCGGTGGCGATCCCGGAGAGACGGCACAGGAGGTTCAGCGCGCTGCGCTCACCGGTGAGCAGGTCGCGGGTGCGGGTGGTGACCGACAGCAGCTTCTGGCCGGCCTCGACCCGCTCGCCGTCCTCCACGTGCCGCTCGACCTCGAAGGTCTCCGTGCAGACGATGGACAGGATCGCCTCGGCGACCCGCAGGCCGGCCACGACGCCCGCCTCGCGCGCGGTGAAGTCGGCGGTGGCGACGGCGTCCTCGGGGACGGTGGCGACCGTGGTCACGTCCACCCCGCCGTCGAGGTCCTCCTCGATGGC
Organism: Streptomyces sp. NPDC093600; assembly: GCF_044764755.1. Lineage (NCBI taxonomy): Bacteria > Bacillati > Actinomycetota > Actinomycetes > Kitasatosporales > Streptomycetaceae > Streptomyces > Streptomyces sp. NPDC093600. Next base: position 281,921 of record NZ_JBIWIU010000009.1, on the reverse strand, counting down.
CAGGTGGGCGATGTCCTCGACCTGGACGGGGTCGAGCCCCGCGTCGGCGAGCAGCTGCGCGAGGGCGGGGTCGAGCCCGCACTCGTACACCTCGTCACCGTCGCCGCAGCCGCAGCCGTCACCGCAGCCGCCCGCGTCCGCCGCGGCCGTGCCGGGGGCGCTGATCTGGATCAGGGGTACGTCCACGGGCTGCGGGCGTTCTTCTTCGGGGGTGCTCGGCGTGCTCACGGTTACGGCTCCCTGGGTGCGTCGGCGGCGGTGGGGGGAAAGTCATGGTTCTCGGTGGGCCGGACGTCGAGGGCCCGCTCCGGGGTGAGGCGTACGACGAGATGGCGGCGCCAGGCCGTGTCGTCGCGCTCGGGGTGGTCCTCGCGCCAGTGGCAGCCCCGGGTCTCCTCGCGACGGCGGGCGGCCGCGACCAGGACGCGGGCGACGCACAGGAGGTTGGTCGTCTCCCAGGACTCGACGCCGGGCTCGGCCGCCTTCGAGTCGTCGGTGCCGCCCGCGAGGGCGTCCGTGTGGAGGGCGTCCAGGGCCTCGGCGGCCTCGCGCAGACTCGCCGCGGAGCGGAGCACTCCGGCGCCGGCGGTCATGATCCGCTGGATACGGGTGCGGGCGCCGGCGACCGGCAGCGGGAGGATGACGGGCGCCGGGTGCGGCACGGGGGTGCCGGGCACGCGCGCGGTACGGGCCGTGATGTCCTCGGCGATGCGCTCGGCGAAGACCAGGCCCTCCAGGAGGGAGTTCGAGGCGAGCCGGTTGGCGCCGTGCACGCCCGTGCAGGCCACCTCGCCGCAGGCGTAGAGGCCGGGGACGGTGGTCCGGCCCCGCAGGTCGGTGCGGACCCCGCCGGAGGCGTAGTGGGCCGCGGGGGCGACCGGGATGGGCTCGGTGACCGGGTCGATGCCGTGGGCGCGGCAGGCGGCCAGGATCGTGGGGAAGCGGTGCTCCCACATCTCGGCGCCGAAGTGCCGGGCGTCGAGGTACATGTGCTCGGTGCCGCGCTCGCGCATGCGGCGCGTGATCGCCTTGGCGACGATGTCGCGGGGGGCGAGCTCGGCCAGCTCGTGCTGCCCGAGCATGAACCGGACCCCGTCCGCGTCCACGAGGTGGGCGCCCTCCCCGCGTACCGCCTCGGATACCAGCGGCTGCTGCCCCTCGGCGTCGGCGCCGAGGAAGAGCACGGTGGGGTGGAACTGGACGAACTCGAGGTCGGAGACCTCGGCCCCGGCGCGCAGCGCGAGCGCGACCCCGTCGCCGGTGGAGACGGCCGGGTTGGTGGTGGCGGAGAAGACCTGGCCCATGCCGCCGGTGGCGAGGACCACGGCGGGGGCGTGGACGGCGCCCACGCCGTCGTGCTGGCCCTCCCCCATGACGTGCAGGGTCACACCCGCCGTACGGCCCTCGGCGTCCGTGAGGAGGTCCAGGACGAGCGCGTGCTCGATGGTGCGCACGCCCCGGTCGCGTATCGCCTCGACGAGCGCGCGGGAGATCTCGGCTCCGGTGGCGTCGCCGCCCGCGTGCGCGATCCGGCGGCGGTGGTGACCGCCCTCGCGGGTCAGGGCGATCTCGCCCTCGGAGGTCTTGTCGAAGTCGGCGCCGGTGGCGATGAGCCGGCGGACGGCGTCGGGGCCCTCGGTGACCAGGGCGTGCACGGCCTGCTCGTCGCACAGCCCGGCGCCCGCGACGAGCGTGTCGTCCAGGTGCTGCTCGGGGGTGTCGCCCTCGCCGAGGGCGGCGGCTATGCCGCCCTGGGCCCAGCGGGTGGAGCCGTCGTCCAGGCGGGCCTTGGTGACGACGACCGTACGCAGTCCGGCGGCGGTGCAGCGCAGGGCGGCGGTCAGGCCGGCGACGCCGGAGCCGACCACGACGACGTCGGCGTCGATGGCCCAGCCCGGCGCGGGCGCGTGCAGCCGTATTCCGGTCACTTGGTGGCTCCGAACGTCAGCGGGATGTTGTCGATCAGCCGCGTGGTGCCCACGCGCGCGGCGACGGCGAGGATCGCCTCGCCGTGGTGGTCGTCGGCGACGTCGGTGAAGTCGGCCGGGTCGACGAGGGCGAGATAGTCCAGGACGAGCGGCGGGTCGGCCTTCGCCGCGTCGTCGAGGACGGCGCGGGCCGCCGCCCGTACGGCGTCGGCGCCGCCCCACTCGCTGGCGGTGGCCTGGGCGACGGCGTGCGCGTCGGCCGCCGCGCGGGCCTCGCCGAGCCGGGAGAGCGCCTCGGCGCGGCTCTCCGAGCCGGGCAGCGACGCGGCACGCGCGGCCAGCGCCTGCTGGGCGGCGAGCCGGTCGCTCGCGGCGAACAGCGCCCGGGACAGGGCGAGCGCGGTGCGGCGCTCGGCGGTGGCGAGGTAGCGGTTGCGGCTGGAGAGCGCGAGGCCGTCGCTCTCGCGGACGGTCGGCACGCCGACGATCTCGACCGGGAAGTTCAGATCGCGGACCATCCGGCGGATGAGGGCCAGCTGCTGGGCGTCCTTCTGGCCGAAGAAGGCCACGTCGGGACGGGTGAGGTGGAGGAGCTTGGCGACGACGGTGAGCATGCCGTCGAAGTGCCCGGGGCGGGAGGTGCCTTCGAGGCGCTCCCCCATGGGTCCCGCGGTGATCCGGACCTGGGGCTCCCCGCCGGGGTAGACCTCCTCGGCGGAGGGGGCGAAGACGGCGCTCGCGCCTGCGGCGAAGGCCAGTTCCAGGTCGGCGTCCAGCGTGCGCGGATAGCGGTCGAGGTCCTCGCCGGCGCCGAACTGGAGCGGGTTGACGAAGACGGTGACGACGACGAACCCGTCCCGGCCGACGTACTCGCGGGCGGCACGGATCAGGGTGGCGTGGCCGTCGTGGAGGGCGCCCATGGTCATGACGACGGCGCGCCTGCCGCGGCTCGGCAGCGCGTGGAGTTCGTCCGCCGTACGGACCGGTGCGAGCGGCGCGGACGGTGTGGACGATGACGTGGACGGCGTGGACGACGACGTGGACGGTGCGGAGGACGGCGTGGACCTCATCGGGACTCCCCCTCGGCGAGCACGCCCAGCAGATCCTCGGCCAGCTCGGGCTTGAGCAGACCGTGCGCGAGCGCCCGGTCCGCGGTCGTGCGGGCCATCGCCAGATAGCCGGCGACTGTGCCGGGGGCGTGCTTGCGCAGCTCGGCGACGTGGGCGGCGACCGTGCCGGCGTCCCCGCGCGCGACGGGGCCGGTGAGGGCCGCGTCACCGGAGCGCAGGGCGTTGTCCAGGGCGGCGCCCAGGAGCGGTCCGAGCATCCGGTCGGGGGCGGCGACCCCCGCCGTACGGAGCAGGTCCAGGGACTGGGCCACCAGCGTGACCAGGTGGTTAGCGCCGAGGGCGAGGGCCGCGTGGTAGAGCGGGCGGGCCTCCTCCGCGATCCACTCGGGCTCGCCGCCCATCTCGATCACCAGGGCCTCGGCGGCCAGCCGCAGCTCCTCGGGCGCGGTGACGCCGAAGGAGCAGCCGGCCAGCCGCTGGACGTCGACGGAGGTGCCGGTGAAGGTCATGGCCGGGTGCAGGGCGAGCGGCAGGGCACCGGCGCGGCGGGCGGCGTCCAGGACCTTGACTCCGTACCGCCCGGAGGTGTGCACCAGGATCTGCCCGGGCCGTACGGCCCCGGTCTCGGCGAGGCCCTCGACCAGGCCCGGCAGGGCGTCGTCGGGGACCGTCAGCAGGACCAGGTCGGCGTGGGCGAGCACCTGGGCGGGCGACATGATCGGCACGTCCGGGAGCAGGGTCGCGGCGCGGCGCACGGACGCGTCGGAGACCGCGGAGACGGCGACGGGGCGGTGTCCCGCCAGCCGGAGGCAGGCGGCGAGGGCGGGCCCCACGCGGCCGGCTCCGACGACTCCGACGGTGAGTCGCGCGGGACGGTCTTCCGCTCGGGGTTCTGCAGCTTGGTTCACGCGGCAACGGCCTTCCGTTCCAGTCCGCGGGGGGTACCGGACGATTTCTCGTCATGCTACGCCAGCGTTTCGCCCCCCTCCGTGCCTGTCCACAGGGTGTGGGTTGCAGTGTGATGATCGGCGGATGGACGAGTCGGAGCAGGACGCGAGACGGTACCGGGCCTCGGTGTGGTCGGGCGCCGGGCGGGCGCTGTGGCGCTCGCCGGTGGAGGCGTCGGTCGGCGAACGGCTGACCGAGCTGGCGGAGCTGGCCCGGCGGGGCCACACGCTCATGGACCCGCACGACCTTGTCGACACCTACGGCGGCGGCCCGGTCGGGGAGGTCGAGCGGCGGGTCGCCGACGCGCTGGGCATGCCGGCGGCGGTGTTCTTCCCGACCGGCACGATGGCACAGCAGGTGGCGCTGCGCTGCTGGTCGGGGCGGACCGGCAGCCCGGTCGTCGCCCTGCACCCCCTCGCGCACCCGGAGGTCCACGAGCGCGGTGCGCTCGGTGCGGTGAGCGGGCTGCGCACGGTCCATCCGACGGACGAGCCCCGGCTGCCGACGGCCGAGGAGGTACGGAACCACCCGGAGCCCTTCGGCACGCTGATGCTGGAGCTGCCGCTGCGGGACGCCGGTTTCACGCTGCCGGCCTGGGACGAACTGGTGGACGTCGTGGAGGCGGCGCGCGAACGTGACGCAGTGGTGCACTTCGACGGCGCGCGACTGTGGGAGTGCGCCCCTCACTTCGGGCGCGGTCTGCGGGAGATCACCCGCCTCGCGGACACCGTGTACGTGTCCTTCTACAAGTCGCTGGGCGGGATCTCGGGGGCCGCGCTGGCCGGCCCGGAGGACGTGATGGAGGAGGCGCGGGTGTGGCTCCACCGGTACGGCGGGCTGGTCTTCCAGCAGTTCCCGGCGGCGATGGCGGCGCTGAGGGGCCTCGCCGTGGAGCTGCCGAGGCTGCCCTCGTACGTGGCGCACGCGCGCGTGGTGGCGGACGGGCTTCGGGCGGGCTTCGAGGAGGCGGGGGTGCCGTGGTTCCGGGTCCACCCCGCGCCCCCGCACACCCACCAGTTCCAGGTGTGGCTCCCGTACGACCCGGACCGTCTCACGGCGGCGTCACTGGCCCTGACGGTGGAGACGGACACGGTCCTCTTCCGCCGCTGGTCCTCGCCGGGGGCGGGCGGCCCGCCGGGGGTGGCGGTGACGGAGGTGACGGTCGGGGAGCCGGGACTGTCCTGGACGAAGGACGACGTACGGGAGGCGGTGGGCGCCTTCCTCGCGCGCGTGGGGTGAGGGGACCGGGTCAAGGCTTCGGCCTCCCCCGGGCGCCTTCCTCGCCCGCGTGAGGTGATTCCGCTCAGGCGCCGCGCGCCGCGGCGGGAGCGACCGGGTCAGACCGCTCCGCCGCCCGCCCGCACCAGGCCCGTCTCGTACGCCAGGACCACGACCTGCACCCGGTCGCGCAGGTCCAGCTTGGTCAGGATCCGGCCGACGTGCGTCTTCACCGTCGCCTCGGACAAAACCAGCCGCGCGGCGATCTCACCGTTCGACAGACCCTGTGCGACCAGCATCATCACCTCGCGCTCGCGCTCGGTGAGCCGGTCGATCTCCTTGTGCTGGGGCTCCTTGCCCGACGACGGCAGCATCGGCGAGAAGCGGTCGAGCAGCCGGCGCGTGGTCGACGGGGCCACCACCGCGTCCCCGCTGTGCACCGAGCGGATCGCGCCCAGCAGCTCACCGGGCGGCACGTCCTTGAGCATGAAGCCGCTCGCCCCCGCCTTCAGCCCGGAGAAGGCGTACTCGTCGAGGTCGAACGTGGTCAGGATCAGCACCTTGGGCGCGTCGGGCTGCGAGCAGATCCGCCGGGTCGCCTCGACCCCGTCCAGCTTGGGCATCCGTACGTCCATCAGCACCACGTCCACGGCCGTGGACCGCAGCACCTCCAGCGCCTCCACGCCGTCGCCGGCCTCGGCCACGACCTCCATGTCCGGCTGGGCGGCGAGCACCATGCGGAATCCGGTGCGCAGCAGCACCTGGTCGTCGACGAGCATCACGCGGATGGACATGGAGGGTTCCTTCGGTTCGTCGGTGGGCCAAGGGGCTCGGGAGGGGCCACGTGCGCGGGGCTCAGAGGGCGGGGGCTCAGTGGGCGGGCTTCAAGGGGAGCAGGGCGCTGATCCGGAAGCCACCCCCGGGCCGGGGTCCGGCGTCCAGGGTGCCGCCGACCATGCCGACCCGCTCCCGCATGCCGATCAGGCCGTGGCCCCGGCCGTCGGCGCCGCCGTCCTCGTACATCTCCGTGGTCGCGCCCCGCCCGTCGTCCTCGACGAGCAGGCCGAGCCCGTCGTCGAAGTACACCAGACGGACACTGGCCCCGGCGTCCGGGCCGCCGTGCTTGCGGGTGTTGGTGAGGGCCTCCTGCACGATCCGGTACGCCGTGAGCTCGACGCCGCTGGGCAGCGGCCGGGGCGTGCCCTCGACCTTGAAGTCGACGGTCAGACCGGCTCCGCGGACCTGGTCCACCAGATCCTCGATCTGCTGGACGTCGGGCTGGGGCACGTACTCCCCGGCCTCCTCGTGCTCGCCGGTGCGCAGGATCCCGAGGAGCCGGCGCATCTCGGCCAGCGCCTGCCGGCCGGTGGAGGAGATGGTCTCCAGGGCCTGCTTGGCCTGCTCCGGTGAGGTGTCCATGACGTAGGCGGCGCCGTCGGCCTGCACGACCATGACGGAGACGTTGTGGGCGACGACGTCGTGGAGCTCGCGGGCGATCCGGGCGCGCTCGGCGGCCACCGCGACCTTGGACTGCGCCTCGCGCTCCTGTTCCAGGCGCGTGGCGCGCTCCTCCAGCTGCGCGAAGTAGGCGCGGCGGGTGCGCAGGGAGTCGCCAAGCACCCAGGCGAGGGCGAACGGCACGGTCATGATCACCGTGAAGAACACCTTGGCGAGCGCCGAGCTCTCGCCCTCCATCGGCCATCTCAGCTGGGAGAGCGTGGCGGCGCTCAGTCCGCCGGCCAGCGCGAGGCGCGAGGCCCAGCGCGGACCGTCGTGCGCGGCGACCGTGTAGATGATCACGAGCATCGCGAAGTCGGCGAAGAACGGCATCACCCCGAAGGCGAGCTGGGCGAGCCCCAGGGCGACCGCGAGCAGCAGCATCTTCTCTGGCGCGCGCCGGCGCAGCGCGACGACCAGCGAGAGCAGTGCGGCGACGACGCCGTACGCGGCGGGCTCCTCGACCCCCGGGTAGGTCGACCCGACCCACAGCAGGGAGAACCCGAGGAGGGCGACGGCCCAGAGGCTGTCGACGCCCGTCGGGTGTCTGCGGATGAAGTCGTAGACGCGCTGCACGTGACCCAGCGTAGGGAAGGGAGATAGGTGCAGGGGTCAACCGTGGGGGCGATCCTTGGCGGGAAGGCCGTACTCCGCAAGGTGGAGACTGGGGCACGTGACGGATGAGACGTGTCAATGGCCGGACGGACAGCCGGGCTGGCGGGGCTGGCGGGAGGCCGCCGAGCGGGCGCTGTACGGGCCGGGCGGCTTCTATCTGCGCCCCGAGGGCCCGGCCGGGCACTTCCGCACCTCGGTGCACGCCTCCCCCCTCTTCGCCGGCGCCGTCGCCCGGCTGCTGACGGAGGTGGCCGGCGAACTCGGCACGGACGAGATCGCGCTGGTGGATGTGGGCGCGGGGCGGGGCGAGCTGTTGACGGGCGTGCTGGCCGCCGCTCCGGCGGGACTTTCGGTGCGGCCGTACGGCGTCGAGCGCGCCGCCCGCCCCGACGGGCTCGACCCGCGGATCACCTGGACGGACCGGGTGCCGGAAGGGGTGCGCGGGCTGCTCTTCGCGAACGAGTGGCTGGACAACGTGCCCGTGGACGTCGCCCAGGCCGACGCGTCGGGGACGGCGCGCTACGTCGAGGTGCGGGCGGACGGCACGGAACGGCTCGGCGGGGCGGTCACGGGCCCGGACGCGGAGTGGCTGGAGCGGTGGTGGCCGCTGCGGGAGCCGGGCGAGCGGGCGGAGATCGGGCGGCCGCGGGACGAGGCGTGGGCGCGGGCGGTGGGCGCGCTGGAGGCCGGACTCGCGGTGGCGGTGGACTACGCGCATGTACAGGGGGCCAGGCCGCCCTTCGGGACGCTGACCGGGTTCCGCGCGGGGCGGGAGGTCCCGGCGGTGCCGGACGGGTCGTGCGACCTGACCTCGCACGTGGCGCTGGACGCGGTCGCCGCGGCGGGCGGCCCCGGGGGCGAGCTGACGACCCAGCGGGAGGCGCTGCGGCGCCTGGGGGTGAGCGGCGGCCGGCCGCCGCTGTCCCTGGCGTCGAGCGATCCGGCGGCGTACGTGCGGGCGCTGGCCTCGGCGGGGGAGGCGGCGGAGCTCACCGCCCGGGGCGGTCTGGGGGACTTCCTGTGGCTCACGCAGCGGGTGCCGGGCCGACGAGCCGGCCGGTGAGGGAGCAGCGGGTGGGACGACCGCCCACGGGGGTGGAGGGGCGGGGGATACTGTGCCCATGACGGAGACGACGGTCGGAATCGGCGGGGCGGCGGAGAGCACCGACATGGTGCTGAACATCGGGCCGCAGCATCCCTCGACCCATGGTGTGCTCCGCCTCCGGCTCGTCCTGGACGGCGAGGTCATCCGGCACGCCGAGCCGGTCATCGGGTACATGCACCGCGGTGCCGAGAAGCTCTTCGAGGCGCGCGACTACCGCCAGATCATCATGCTCGCCAACCGCCACGACTGGCTGTCGGCCTTCTCCAACGAGCTCGGTGTCGTGATGGCGGTCGAGCGGATGCTCGGCATGGAGGTCCCCGAGCGCGCCGTGTGGACCCGTACGCTCCTCGCCGAGCTGAACCGGGTGCTCAACCACCTCATGTTCCTGGGGTCGTACCCCCTCGAACTGGGCGGTATCACCCCGGTCTTCTACGCCTTCCGGGAGCGCGAGGAGCTCCAGGCCGTGATGGAGGAGGTCTCCGGCGGCCGGATGCACTACATGTTCAACCGGGTCGGCGGCCTCAAGGAGGACCTGCCGGCCGGCTGGCAGACCCGGGCGCGCGCGGCCGTGGCCGACGTCCGGTCCCGGATGGACGTGTACGACAAGCTGGTCCTCGGCAACGAGATCTTCCGGGGGCGCACCCGTGGCATCGGCGTCCTGAGCCAGGAGACCGCGCACGCGTACGGCGTCTCGGGGCCCATCGCCCGCGCCTCCGGCGTCGACTTCGACCTGCGCCGCGACGAGCCGTACCTGGCCTACGGGGAGCTTCAGGACACGCTGAAGGTCGTCACCCGGCAGGAGGGCGACTGCCTGGCCCGGTTCGAGTGCCTCCTCGACCAGACGCACAACGCCCTGGAGCTCGCCGACGCCTGCCTCGACCGGCTCGCGGAGCTTCCCCCGGGCCCGGTCAACCAGCGGCTGCCGAAGGTGCTGAAGGCCCCGGAGGGCCATACGTACGCCTGGACCGAGAACCCCCTCGGCATCAACGGCTACTACCTGGTTTCCAAGGGCGAGAAGACCCCGTACCGCCTCAAGCTCCGCTCGGCGTCGTTCAACAACATCCAGGCGCTGACCGAGCTGCTCCCCGGCACGCTGGTCGCCGACATGGTGGCCATCCTGGGCTCGCTGTTCTTCGTCGTCGGCGACATCGACAAGTGACCGGCGGCGGGCCCGGGTCCCCCGGGTCGCGTCCGGACACTCCGCCTGGCCCGGCCTGATCGGCAGCGCGCCCTCTAGGAGCTGACCGCTCCGCGCAGCTCCGCCACGTCGAGCTGCTCGGTCTCGTCGTGTTCGGTCAGGTCGATGACCTGGCCGATCGCCCGCTGCTCGGGGGCGCGCCGCGCCACGGTGGCCAGGACCTCCTCGCCGACGACGTCCGCGAGATCGGTGTCCTGGACCGCCTCGATCGCGGCCGCCGCCTTCTGCGTCCCGAAGAAGTCGAAGCCTCCTTCGGGGCGCGGGGCGGGGCGGCGGGCGGCGTAGGGCACGATCGCGGCGGCGGCCGGGACGGGACGGACCGCGGGCACGGGCGGCGCGGTGGTGGCGGCGGACGACGGGCGGGCGTGCTGCCCGGCCCCGGCGGCCGCCGCGTGCTTCCCCTGCGGCTCCTCCGTCTCCCGGGCGCGCTCGGCGAGGTCGCGGTCGCGGGCGGCTTCGACGGTTCTGCGGGCCTGCTGGGCGGCGGCGTTGCGCGAGAGGTCGCGCAGCGCTTGTGCCGCCTGGCGGTAGGCGTCCCTGGTCGGCGTGGATCCGGCGGCCGGCAGCGCCTTCGCCGGGGAGGTCGCCTCCAGGGCGAGCTGCCTGCGGCCTTCCAGGGCGCTGGCCCGCTCGGTCTCCGCCGTGGCGTACCGGCGCAGCAGCTCCGCGTGCTCGCCGCGCAGTCCGGCGAGCTCCACCCGCTTGGCGCGCAGCTTCGCGTCGAGCTTGGCGCGAAGCTCGCGGGCCTCCTCGATGTCGGACTCGAGTTCGGCTATCCGCTCCTCGGTCTTCCACTGGTCCGCGGCCCGCGCCCGGGTCAGTTCGGCGACCTGGCGGCCGGCGCTCCGGTCCCAACTGCGCATGAGGACGGCGCCGGTGATCGCGGCGGCGGCGGCCGCCGCGACGAGCAGCCGCAGCACCACGGGATCCGCGAGCAGCCAGGCGCCCGCGGCACAGGCGACCGAAGCTCCGGCGACCGCCGAGGGCGGCAGAAGCTTGTGCAGGGGAGGGGAATGGCGGTGGCGTCCACGTGGCATGGCCTGAAATTTACCGTGCGTAGGCGCGGTATGGGGTGTCGGCCCCGCAATCTCTTGGCCACTTCTCGCCGTCGTCACCGCGCCTCTGCCCCGCCCTCGCCGTACCCAACCCCGGCCGCGCCGACTCCCTTTAGCCGGCCCTCACTTCTTGACCAGCCCCTTCGACTCCAGATAGCTCTTGGCCACGTCCTCCGGCTTCGCCCGCTCGGCATCCACCTTGCGGTTCAGTTCGGCGAGATCGGCGGTCGTCAGGACCTTTGTGATCTTGTCCAGTGCGGCGGCTATCTCGGGCGATCCGGCGTCCTTCGCATTGACCACGGGCAGCACATTGTCGGCGTTCTGCAGCTTCTTGTCGTCGGCCAGCAGGACGAGGCCGAAGCCGTCGAGCGTGGCGTCCGTGGTGGTGGTCAGCACCAGCTGGGCCACGCCGTCCTTGACCGCCTGCTTGGACTGCGGCGTGCCGACTCCCTTGGGGTCGACACCGGTGACGTCGATCCCGTACGTCTTCTTCAGGCCCGGCGCGCAGAACGGCCGTACGGCGCATTCGTCACCGGCCGCGATCTTCACCTTCAGCTTGGCGCGGCCGAGATCGGAAAGCGTCGTCAGCTCGTTCTTCTCGGCGAATTCCCGTGACACCGCGAAGGCGTTCTGGTCGACGGCCTGACCGAACCCGAGCACCTTCAGTCCGCGCGGCTCGGCGAGCTTCTTCAGCGCCTCCACCGTGGCGGCCGCGTCACCGGAGGCGACGGGCTTCTCCTCGGGGGCCTTCGGCCCGTTCGCCTTCGCATTGAGGAATTCCGCGATCGTCGCCGCGTATTCCGGTACGACGTCGATCTCGCCCTTCTCCAGCGAGGGTTCGTACAGCTCCCGGTTCTTCACCGTGGTGACGGTCGCGGAGTATCCGGCACTCTCAAGCACCTGGGCGTAGAGCTCGGCGAGCACCTTGGACTCGGTGAACGCGGCGGCGCCCACGACCAGGGAGCCCTTGCCCGCTCCGGACGCGCCACCGCCGCCGCCCGCCTTCTCCAGGCTGTCGCCGCCGCACGCGGCGAGCCCGCCGGTCAGCGCCACAGCCAGCACCACACCCACCGTGCGCGAGATCCTGCTCACGAGATCACCCATCCCCATCCCAGTCGTTTCTTCGGTCGTCTCACGCGCGCCGGCCGAGGAGCCGGTCGGCCCCCACCAGCGCGGCCTCCACCAGGAGGGCGAGCAGGGCGACGAGGAGCGCGCCCGCCACCACCTGCGGGGTGTTGTACGTGTTGAATCCGGCGGTGATGATCCGGCCGAGGCCCCCTTGGCCGACCATCGCCGCGATGGTCGCGGTGGCGACCACCTGCACGGCGGCCGACCGCACCCCCGTCATGACCAGCGGCCGGGCGAGGGGGAGTTCGACCTTCCGGAAGAGCTGGCCGCCGGACATCCCCATCCCCCGCGCGGCCTCCACCACCGCCCGGTCGACCTCGCGCATGCCGACGTACGCGTTGGTGAGCAGCGGCGGCAGCGCGAACAGCACCAGGGCGATCACGGTCGGCACCGAACCGGCGGTGCGCAGCGGCGACACCATGAAGAGGGCCAGGACCGCGAAGACGGGGACCGCCCGTCCGGCGTTGGAGAGGTTGACGGCGAGCGTGCCGCCCCGGCCGAGGTGCCCCAGCCACAGTCCGAGCGGCAGCGCGAGCGCGCAGGCCAGCAGCAGCGCGACCCCGCTCACATAGACGTGCTCGGCGAGCCGTTGCCCTATCCCGCCGTCCCCCGACCAGTGGGCGCCGGTGGTGAGCCAGGCCCAGGCGTCCGTCACGACCCCCATCTCACCCTCCCCCCGGCGCGGTCCGTATGCGGGTCCACGGTGTGAGCAGCCGCTGGAGGCCCAGGAGCAGCAGATCGGCGGCGACCGCGAGCAGCACGCACAGCACCGAGGCGGCGAGCACCTGCGCCTTGAAGAAGGTCGGCAGCGCGTCCTCGATGAGATTGCCGAGCCCGCCCCGGCCCACGATCGACCCGACCGTCGTCAGCGCGATCGTCGAGACCGTCGCCATCCGTATCCCGGCCATCAAGGCAGGCAGCGACAAGGGGAGTTCGACCTCCCACAGCAGCCGTCCCGGCCCGTACCCCATGCCCCGGGCGGCCTCCCGCGCCTCGGCCGGCACGGCCGCCAGGCCCGCGAGGATGTTCCGTACGAGAATCGTCAGCGAGTACAGCACGAGGCCGGTCACCACCAGCGCCGTCGACAGCCCGAAGAGCGGCAGCAGCAGCGAGAACAGGGCCAGCGACGGAATGGTGTAGAGCAGGGTCGTCAGCCCGAGGACCGGTCCGGCGAGCCGGGGCCGGGCCCGGACGAGCAGGGCCAGCGGAAAGGCGACCGCGAGCCCGATCAGCACGGACACCAGCGTGATGCCCCCGTGCTGGAGCGTGGCGTCGGTCAACTCCTGCGCGCGGGTGCGCAGATACTCCCCGCAGACCCAGTCGTTCGTCACCAGACAGCTCGACGCGCTCATGTGCCTCCCCCCGGCCCGCCCGTGTACCCGTATCCCCGAACGTACGTCTTAACCGACCCTAGCCCCCGCCACCGACAATCGCCGGGCCAGAATGGGGAACCATGATCCGGTTCGAGCATGTGACCAAGCGGTACGCGGACGGCACCACCGCCGTGGACGACCTCTCCTTCGAGGTCGCCGAGGGCGAACTGGTCACGCTCGTCGGCCCGTCGGGCTGCGGCAAGACCACCACGATGAAGATGGTGAACCGGCTCATCGAGCCGACCGAGGGGCGGATATTCCTCGACGGCGAGGACATAGCCGCCGTCGACCCCGTCCAGCTGCGCCGCCGCATCGGCTACGTCATCCAGCAGGTCGGCCTCTTCCCGCACCGCACGGTCCTCGACAACACCGCCACCGTCCCCCACCTCCTCGGCGTCCCGCGCGCCCGGGCCCGCGCCCGCGCCGCCGAACTCCTCGACCTGGTCGGCCTGGACCCGGGCACGTACGGCGACCGCTACCCCGAACAGCTCTCCGGCGGGCAGCGCCAACGCGTGGGGGTGGCCCGCGCGCTGGCGGCCGACCCGCCCGTCCTGCTGATGGACGAACCCTTCGGCGCGGTCGACCCGGTGGTCCGCGAACGGCTGCAGAGCGAGTTCCTGCGGCTCCAGTCCCAGGTCCGCAAGACGGTCCTGCTCGTCACGCACGACCTGGAGGAGGCCGTCCGCCTCGGTGACCGGATCGCCGTCTACGGCCACGGGACGATCGAGCAGTTCGCCGCCCCGGCCACCGTGCTCGGCGCCCCCGCCACCCCGTACGTCGCCGACTTCGTCGGCGCGGACCGCGGCCTCAAGCGGCTCTCCGTCACCCCCGTGGAGGAGGGCGATCTGGAACACCCGCCGACGGTGCGCACCGGCGCCGGCTTCGACGCGCCCCGGGTGGTCGTTCTCGACGCCGACGGCCGCCCGGAGGGCTGGGTCTCCGCGGAGCACCCCGAGGACGTCCGGCCGACGCCCGCTCCCGTACCGCTCGGCACCTCCCTGCGGGAGGCGTTGGCGGCGCTCCTGCAGGACGACACCGGCTGGCTCCCCGTCATCGACCCGACGGACGGCGGACGGTACGCGGGCGTGCTGACCCCCGACGGCGTCCACCGGGCCCTGCGCCGGGCCCGTCCGGAGCCGTCTCCCGCAAACCCCTCGGCGGACTGACGAGAACCCCACGGACACCGGGGCCCCGCGGGCAAGCTCAGTTCGCGCTGAGCCGCCCGCTCATCCACACCAGGCCCGGCGGGATCTCGCGGTTCCAGGTGTTGAAGTTGTGCCCGCCGCTGTCGAGCGTGATCGAGGAGACCCGCGCCGGGGCCTTCACCTTCTCGATGAACGCGAGCGTCCCCTTCAGGTTGCCCTCGCCCTGCTTCGAGGTGGTCACCAGGAACGACGACTTGCCCTGCGGGGCGTGGTCCAGGCTCCACAGCAGGTCGGCCCGCTTGCGCGCCTTCCCGTCGCCGTGGAAGAGATCGCCGGTCGTCACGTCCTCGGCGGCCTTGTAGTACGCGGAGAAGCCCGCGCCCGCCGCGAACCGGTCCGGGTGGTGCAGGGCGATCTTCAGCGCGCAGTAGCCGCCGGTCGAGTTCCCCATGAACCCCCAGTTCCGGGCCTTCGTCCCCACCCGGTACGTCTCCGAGACCGCCTTCGGCAGGTCCTGCGCGAAGAACGTCTCGGTCTGCGGGCCGCCGGGCACGTTCACGCACTCGGTGTCCCGGGGCGGCGCCACCGTCGGGCGCAGCATCACCAGGATCATCGGCCGCATCTTCCCCGCCTTCGCCTGCAGGAAGGCCGTCTTCGGGTACTTCAGCCCCTTGAGCAGGTTCTCGGCCGTGCCCGGGTAGCCGGTCAGCACCACCGAGGCGGGAAAGGTGCTCTTCGCGTACGCCTCCTGGAAGTACTCCGGCGGCAGATAGACGTACGCCGGGGAGTCGATCTTCGACTTCTCGCCGGAGACGACGATCTTCTGGATCTGTCCGCCGACCGACGGCTTCCCGCCGCCGGGGACGTCGAGCGCCTGGACGCCGACGACCTTGATGTCCTTGGAACCGGCCGAGTGGTCGACGACCACCCCCAGGTCCTGCTCCTGCCCGAACAGGTCGGCCCAGGAGCCGTAGAACAGGAAGGAGTTGTTCGCCGCCAGGCCGACCGAGGCGAACAGCGCGAGCTGGGTCGCGAGCAGCAGGCCGATCCGGCCCAGGACGGCCCGCCAGCCCCCGCGTGCGAGCCGCGGCCACAGCCAGACGGTGGCGGCGAACAGCACCACAGCCAGCGCGACGGCGAGCGCCAGAACATTGTTGCTGGTGAGACCCATGAGGTGATCGAACTTTCTTC
The DNA here is from genome assembly GCF_044764755.1 of Streptomyces sp. NPDC093600. Classification (NCBI taxonomy): domain Bacteria; kingdom Bacillati; phylum Actinomycetota; class Actinomycetes; order Kitasatosporales; family Streptomycetaceae; genus Streptomyces; species Streptomyces sp. NPDC093600. Next base: position 266,450 of record NZ_JBIWIU010000009.1, on the reverse strand, counting down.
CTTGAGATTTTCCTGTGAGCGAATGAACCCGCTCCCCCGCAGGACCGTCCTAGAAGGCGCACAACCTCCGGTACACGGCCCGCTCCTGACCACCCGCGCGGCCGCCGGACCAAGAATCTCTCGCGGATGCGGATCACGGGAAGCACGGGAAGCGATGTCTGTCACGGTAGATGGGGACAAATCACGATCGGTTCCGGATCGGGTACGCCGGATTCTGCGCGGACCGCGACCGGAGAAGGTCCCCTCCCTCGTCGGCACGGCCTGCACCCTCATCGGCCTGATCGACATCGCCGCAGGCGTCTTCCCGCGCTTCCGCACCAGCCGGATGCACGCCGTCGCCGAAGTCCTGCCCGGCACCCTCGGACCACTGTCCGCCGCCCTCTCCCTCAGCGCCGGCGTCCTGCTCCTGCTCCTCGCCCACGGCCTCAAGCGCCACAAGCGCCGCGCCTGGCGGGCCGCCGTCGTCCTGCTGCCGCTCGGCGCCGTCGCCCAGTTCGTCTGGCGCCACTCGATCGTCGGCGTCCTGCTCTCCCTCGCGCTGCTCGCCCTGCTGCTCCGCCACCGCCGCGAGTTCGCCGCCCTGCCCGACCCCCGCAGCCGCTGGAAGGCCCTCGCCAACTTCGTCCTCATGGGCGCCGGATCCATCGCGCTCGGCCTGGTCATCGTCAGCGCCCACCCGCGCCGCGTCGTCGGCGGCCCCGGCCTCACCGACCGCCTCGAACACGTCCTGTACGGACTCTTCGGCTTCGAAGGCCCCATCCGCTACACCGGCGGCGCCGACTGGACCGTCGGCTACTCCCTCGGCGCCCTCGGCATGCTGACCGCCCTCACCACCGTCTACCTCGCCTTCCGCCCCGAACACCCCACCGCCCGGCTCACCCAGGACGACGAGACCAGGCTCCGCGCCCTGCTCGACAAGCACGGCGCCCGCGACTCCCTCGGCCACTTCGCGCTCCGCCGCGACAAGGGCGTCGTCTTCTCCCCCAGCGGCAAGGCCGCCGTCTGCTACCGCGTCGTCTCCGGCGTCATGCTCGCCAGCGGCGACCCCATCGGCGACGTCGAAGCCTGGCCCGGCGCCATCGAACGCTTCATGGACGAGGCCAAGGCCCACTCCTGGACCCCCGCCGTCATGGGCTGCTCCGAGACCGGCGGCCAGGTCTGGACCCGCGAGACCGGCCTCGACGCCCTCGAACTCGGCGACGAGGCGGTGGTGGACGTCGCGGATTTCTCCCTCGCCGGGCGCGCCATGCGCAACGTGCGCCAGATGGTGAAGCGCATCGAACGCAACGGCTACACCACCCAGGTCCGCCGCGTCCGTGACCTCTCCGACGCCGAACTCGAACACGTACGCCGCGCCGCCGCCGACTGGCGCGGCACCGACACCGAACGCGGCTTCTCCATGGCCCTCGGCCGCATCGGCGATCCCGGCGACGGCGACGCCGTCATAGCCACCGCCCACAAGGACGATCCCGACTCCCCCTACGGCGACCTGAAGGCGATCATCCACTTCGTCCCCTGGGGCGCCGACGGCATGTCCCTGGAACTCATGCGCCGTGACCGCTCCGCCGACCCCGGCATGAACGAGCTCCTCATCGTCGCCGCCCTCCAGGAATCCCCCCGCCTGGGCATCACCCGCGTCTCGCTCAACTTCGCCATGTTCCGCGCGGCCCTCGCCCGCGGCGAGAAGATCGGCGCCGGCCCCGTCCTGCGCGTCTGGCGCGGCCTCCTCGTCTTCCTCTCCCGCTGGTTCCAGATCGAGTCCCTCTACAAGTTCAACGCCAAGTTCCAGCCCCGCTGGGAACCCCGCTTCGTCGTCTACCGCAAGAGCCGCGACCTGCCCCGCATCGGCTTCGCCGCCATGCAGGCCGAAGGCTTCGTCAACCTCGACCTGCCCCGCCCCTTCACCCGCCGCCGCACCGCCGCCACCGCCCGCCCCTGCGCCCACATCGTCACCCCTCAGGCCGACCGCGAGGTCCGGGCGGCCTGACGGGCGCCCCCGGACCGGCCAGCCCCTAGGCTGGTCGTATGAGTACGTTGAGCGGACGGGGCACGGCCTGGGGCCTGCCGGAGTGGGATCGCTGCGCGGTCATGGGCGTCGTCAACGTGACGCCGGACTCCTTCTCCGACGGCGGCCGCTGGTTCGACACCACGACCGCCGTCAAACACGGCCTCCACCTCGTCGCCGAAGGCGCCGACCTCGTCGACGTCGGCGGCGAATCCACCCGGCCCGGCGCCAGCCGGGTCGACGAGGACGAGGAGCTGCGCCGCGTCGTCCCCGTCGTCCGCGGCCTCGCCGCCGAAGGCGTCACCGTCTCCGTCGACACCATGCGCGCCTCCGTCGCCCGCGCCGCCGTCGCGGCGGGCGCCGTCCTCGTCAACGACGTCAGCGGCGGCCTCGCCGACCCGGAGATGGTCCCCGCCGTCGCCGCCGCCGAGGTCCCCTTCGTCGTCATGCACTGGCGCGGCTTCAGCCAGGACATGAACCGCCTCGCCGTCTACGACGACGTGGTCGCCGAGGTCGTCACCGAACTCCGCCGCCGCCTGGACGCCGTCGTCGACGGCGGCATCGCCCCCGAACGCATCGTCATCGACCCCGGCCTCGGCTTCGCCAAGCAGGCCCCGCACGACCTCGCCCTCGTCGCCCACCTGCCCGAGCTGCGCGCACTGGGCCGGCCGCTCCTCGTGGCCGCCTCCCGCAAGCGCTTCCTCGGCCATGTCCTCGCCCGCGAGGGCGCCGCCCCGCCGCCCGCCCGCGAACGCGACGCCGCCACCGCCGCCGTCTCCGCCATCGCCGCCCACGAAGGCGCCTGGGCCGTCCGCGTCCACGAGGTCAGGGCCACCGCCGACGCCGTCCGAGTCGCCAGAGCCGTCGAGGGAGCCGCGTGACCCACCGGACCGACACCGAAGCGGTCGAGGCCGCCAACACCGCCTTCTACGAAGCGATGGAGCGCGGCGACTTCGAAGAGGTCTCCACCCTCTGGCTCGACGACGGCGCCACCCCGATCTCCTGCGTCCACCCCGGCTGGCCGGTCCTTTCCGGCCGCAGCGAGGTACTCCGCTCGTACGCCCTGATCATGGCGAACACCGAGTACATCCAGTTCTTCCTCACCGACGTCAAGGTCTCCCTCGGCGGCGACGTGGCCGTCGTCACCTGCACCGAGAACATCCTCAGCGGCGGACCCGCCGAGGACGGCGCCGAACTCGGCCCGCTGGTGGGCCAGCTGGTGGTCGCCACCAATGTGTTCCGCCGCACATTCGACGGCTGGAAGATCTGGTCCCACCACGGCTCCCCCGTCCTCGCCGAATCCGACGACGAAGAGGACGAGGAGCCAGGCGCCTGACGGGTCGCTGGGCCTTGCGGGTGATCCACGGGGTTGGGGCCGCGCCCCCTGGGTAGGGGCCGCTACCAGCCCCTGCGGCCCTCGCCTGCTGCCCCCGTGGGCACATGCTGTCGGTGCCCGCAGGTAGATTCGATGGTGGACACCCGGCCGTCCGCACCCGGCTGCGTGGCCCGAGAACTACGACAGCAGGAGTGATTCGCGTGGATCGTGTCGCGCTGCGCGGCCTCAAGGCCCGAGGACACCACGGCGTCTTCCCCAAGGAGCGCGAGGAGGGCCAGACCTTCATCGTGGACCTCGTCCTCGGCCTCGACACCCGCCCCGCGGCCGCCGACGACGACCTGACGAAGACCGTGCACTACGGCGTCGTCGCGGAGGAAGTCGTGGACGTGGTCCAGGGCGAGCCGGTGGACCTCATCGAGACGCTCGCCGAACGGATCGCCCAGCAGTGCCTCAAGCACGCCGGCGTCCAGGAGGTCGAGGTGTGCGTCCACAAGCCCGACGCACCGATCACGGTCCCCTTCGACGACGTCACCATCACCATCACCCGGAGCCGAGTATGAAAGCCACGCACAGCGACCCCACCGTGCAGCCCGTACCCGCCTCCGTCGTCGAGGCCGTCGACGCCGCCGACGTGACCCTCTCCAACCCCAAGTGGGCCGTCATCGCCCTCGGCTCCAACCTCGGCAACCGCATGGAGACCCTCCAAGGGGCCATCGACGCCCTGGAGGACACCCCGGGCCTCCGGGTCAAGGCCGTCTCCTCCGTGTACGAGACGGAGCCCTGGGGCGTCGAGCCCGGCTCCCAGCCCTCGTACCTCAACGCCGTCGTCCTGGTGAAGACCACCCTGCCGCCCTCCTCCCTGCTGGAGCGGGCGCACGCCGTCGAGGAGGCCTTCCACCGGGTCCGCGAGGAGCGGTGGGGCGCCCGCACCATCGACGTCGACATCGTGACCTACGCCGACGTCGTCTCCGACGACCCCGTCCTCACCCTCCCCCACCCCCGCGCCCACCAGCGCGCCTTCGTCCTGGCCCCCTGGCGCGACGTGGACCCCGAGGCCCAGCTGCCCGGCCACGGCACGGTGGCCGAACTCCTGACCGCCCTCGGCGGCGCCGGGGTCGTGCCGCGCACCGACCTGGAACTCCGTCTGCCCGAGTAGTCGTTACTCTCGTCAGAGATCGAGATCGATCGACCCGGATCGACGCCCGCGACGACGAAGGACACCCGGTGAAACAACTGCGGCTCAAGGTGCTCACCGGACTGTTCCTCGTGGCGGGCATCCTGTCCTGGGGCGGTGCGCGGCTCTGGGACTCGGTGGGCACCCTGCCGAGCGTGCCGCTGGCCGCCCCGATCGTGCTCGCGGCGATCGCCGCCGTCCTGACCGCGACGGCCCTCTCCCTGCGCTCCCGCCTCAAGGCCCAGCGCGAACGCCGCCCCGGCGCGAAGGGCGTCGAACCCCTGATGGCGGCCCGCGCGGTGGTCTTCGGCCAGGCCAGCGCCCTGGTGGCGGCGCTGGTCTCCGGCATGTACGGCGGCGCGGGCGTCTTCCTGCTCGGCTCCCTGGACATCCCGGCCCGCCGCGACCAGGCGATCTACGCCGGCTTCTCGGTCCTGGCGGGCATCGGCGTGATCGCGGCGGCCCTCTTCCTGGAACGCGTCTGCAAACTCCCCGACGACGAGGAGAACGGCAAGGGAACGGCCCCGGTGGCGTAGCGGACGCGTCAGCCGACCAGACGTCGGCGCCAGTCGAGCGGGGTGACGTGAACGGCCCGCCCCGGGGTGCCGTCCCAGACGGTGGGCAGGCCGACAGCCTCGAGCGCGGCCACCACCTCGCGGCCGACCGCCGCGGTCGTCTCCTCCGAGCCGTCGAACCCGCCGTACAGCAGCATCAGACCGTGGCCGGCGGCGGCCGAGTCGGTGCACTGGGTGTGGAAGTACACGAAGCCGCGCGCGTCGGGTGCGCCCTCGGCTCCGATCTCCGCGTTGCCACAGGACCGGCAGCAGGTGAAGTTCTCCCGGCTCGTGATGCCGGCGTGCTCCAGCGCAGTGAAGGCACGGGTGAGCCGCTCGGGGTCGGTCTCGCCCTGCCATTCGGCCTGCTCCGCGACGCGCTCCAGCCACATCCGGTCGGCCAGCGCCTCGGCCTGCTCGCGCGAGAGGGGCCGGCGGTCTTCGGTGACCAGGTAGTCCTCGGCGAGCTCGGACAGTTCGGCGCGGGAGGCGTAGCCGCCGACCAGCACCTCGCGGACGCGCTTCTCCAACTGCTCGCGCTCGTCCTCCTCGATGTCGAGCGGCGCCACCTCACGGGTGGCGCCCATGTCCAGCGGCGACCAGCCCAGGCCGGCGTCCCAGCCGGTCTCCCGGCGCGCCCAGCCGGTCATCGCCGCGATCACGGCCTCGGGACTGTCGGCCCTCACCTGGAAATGCCGGTCGGCGGCACCGTCGCGGTGCTCCAGAGTGAAATCACCACCGGCCTGGTGCCAGACCTGGGTGAAGACGTCAGGCAGGTCCGGTATCCGCTGAAGCACCAGATACCGGTCACCCTCACCGCCGATTCGCCGGACCAGTCCGGCCAGCTCCTCGGCGGACACGCGGACATGCCGCTCCCAGGTCTCCGTCTTCACCACGATCTCGAGCATGCGCAGACTCTGGCACACCCCTCTGACAGCAGACCCTGCCGGGAACCGCGGCTAGCGGGCCAGTATCAGGGACATGGCCTCGGCCCGAGTGGTGGCGTCACGCAGCTGGCCGCGCACCGCCGAGGTCGTCGTCTTCGCGCCCGGCTTGCGGATGCCGCGCAGCGACATGCACATGTGCTCGGCCTCGATCACGACGATCGCGCCCCGCGCCTCAAGGATCTCCATGAGCGAATCGGCGATCTGCGTCGTCAGGCGCTCCTGCACCTGCGGACGGCGGGCGAAGACGTCGACGAGGCGCGCCAGCTTGGACAGGCCCGTAATCTTGCCCGTTTCCGCCGGAATGTAACCAATGTGAGCTACGCCATGGAAGGGCAGCAGGTGATGCTCACAGGTCGCGGTCAGTTCGATGTCCTTCACGAGCACCAGTTCGTCGTGCCCCAGGTCGAACGTCGTCGTCAGGACGTCCTCGGGCTTCATCCACAGCCCCGCGAACAGCTCCCTGTACGCCCGCGCCACCCGCGCCGGCGTCTCCCTGAGCCCCTCGCGGTCCGGGTCCTCACCGACCGCGATGAGGAGCTCTCGTACGGCGTTCTCGGCGCGCTTCTCGTCGAACTCGCCGATCTTGCCCTCGCCGTCCAGCGTCACCGGGTCGATCATCTGTGCCTCGTTCCATCTGAACCGTGGTACGCGAAAAACACCGCGCCCCCACAGGCTAGAACCTGCGGGGGCGCGGCTTCCATTCCGGGTCAGACCTCCGGGGTCTCCTCCGGGGCCACCTCGATGCCGGTTGCCGGCGTCTTGGCGGTGTCGATCGTCGGGCTGCCGTTCGTGCTGTTCACGCCGTTGGTCAGTGCCAGCTCCTTGGGGGAGAGCACCGGCGGGCGCGTCGAGGGCGTACGGCGGGAGGAGCCGGTCCACGCGGGGCGGGCCGGGCGCTTGACGATCGGGGCGAAGATCTCGGCGATCTCCTCCTTGCCCAGCGTCTCCTTCTCCAGGAGCTGCAGGACCAGGTTGTCGAGGACGTCACGGTTCTCGACGAGGATCTCCCACGCCTCGTTGTGCGCGGTCTCGATGAGCTTCTTGACCTCTTCGTCGACCAGCGCGGCGACCTCTTCGGAGTAGTCGCGCTGGTGCGCCATCTCCCTGCCGAGGAAGGGTTCGGTGTTGTCGCCGCCGAACTTGATCGCGCCGAGCCGCTCGGTCATGCCGTACTGCGTGACCATCGCGCGTGCGGTGGCCGTGGCCTTCTCGATGTCGTTCGCCGCGCCCGTGGTCGGGTCGTGGAAGACGAGCTCCTCGGCCGCGCGCCCGCCCAGCATGTAGGCGAGCTGGTCGAGCATCTCGTTGCGCGTGGTCGAGTACTTGTCCTCTTCCGGGAGCACCATGGTGTAGCCCAGGGCCCGGCCGCGGGACAGGATGGTGATCTTGTGGACGGGGTCGGAGTTCGGCGAGGCCGCCGCGACCAGGGCGTGGCCGCCCTCGTGGTACGCGGTGATCTTCTTCTCCTTGTCCGACATGATCCGGGTCCGCTTCTGCGGGCCCGCGACCACGCGGTCGATCGCCTCGTCCAGGGAGTGGTTGTCGATCAGCTTCTTGTCCGAGCGGGCGGTCAGGAGCGCCGCCTCGTTGAGGACGTTGGAGAGATCGGCACCGGTGAAGCCGGGCGTGCGGCGGGCGACGGCGCCGAGGTCGACGTCCGGGGCGACCGGCTTGCCCTTCTGGTGGACCTTGAGGATCTCCAGGCGGCCCTGCATGTCCGGGCGGTCGACGGCGATCTGCCGGTCGAAGCGGCCGGGGCGCAGGAGCGCCGGGTCGAGGATGTCGGGCCGGTTGGTGGCGGCGATCAGGATGACGCCGCCCTTCACGTCGAAGCCGTCCATCTCGACGAGGAGCTGGTTGAGGGTCTGCTCGCGTTCGTCGTGGCCGCCGCCGAGGCCGGCGCCGCGGTGGCGTCCGACGGCGTCGATCTCGTCGACGAAGACGATCGCGGGGGCGTTCGCCTTGGCCTGCTCGAACAGGTCGCGGACCCGGGAGGCGCCGACGCCGACGAACATCTCGACGAAGTCGGAGCCGGAGATCGAGTAGAACGGCACGCCGGCCTCGCCCGCGACGGCGCGTGCGAGGAGGGTCTTGCCGGTTCCGGGCGGGCCGTACAGCAGCACACCCTTGGGGATCTTGGCGCCGACGGCCTGGAACTTCGCCGGTTCCTGGAGGAACTCCTTGATCTCGTGGAGTTCCTCGACGGCCTCGTCGGACCCCGCCACGTCGGCGAAGGTCGTCTTCGGGGTGTCCTTGGTGATGAGCTTGGCCTTGGACTTCCCGAAGTTCATGACTCGGGAGCCGCCGCCCTGCATCTGGTTCATCAGGAACAGGAAGACGACGACGATGAGCACGAAGGGGAGCAGCGAGAGCAGCACGGACAGGAACGGGCTCTGCCGCTCCGGGGAGACCGTGTAGCCCTTGTCCAGCGCGCCGGACGAGGCCTGGTTCTGGAGTTCGGTGGTCAGGTTGGCGCCCTGGTCACCGATGTAACTGGCCTGGATCTTGGTGCTGCCGCCGTACTTGTCCTTGTCGGCGCCCTTCTTGAGCTCGACCTTGATGACCTGCTCGTCGCCGGTCGTCAGCTTGACCTGGTCGGCCTGCTTGTCATTGATCGCCTGGACGACCCTGCTGGTGTCCACCGTCTTGTAGCCCTCGGACGAGCCGACGACCTGCATCAGCACGACCACGGCGAGGACGGCCAGCACGATCCACATGACCGGCCCACGGAAGTATCGCTTCACGTCCATCCATACGGAGCGAGAACGCTCCGTCCCTCCTGCCCGTAGGTAAATGCTGCTATGAGAAAAAGCTGTTCTTCGGACGGTACCCCAGCATTGTCACCCGCGACCGCCTTCCCTTCCTCCAACGGTGGAAAGGCGGTACGGGTTCCCCTGGGTCAGCCTCCGTACACGTGCGGCGCGAGGGTGCCGACGAAGGGGAGGTTGCGGTACTTCTCGGCGTAGTCGAGGCCGTATCCGACGACGAACTCGTTCGGGATGTCGAATCCGATCCACTTCACGTCGATGGCGACCTTCGCGGCGTCCGGCTTGCGCAGCAGCGTGCAGACCTCCAGGGAGGCCGGCTCGCGCGAGCCGAGGTTGGAGAGCAGCCAGGACAGGGTCAGTCCGGAGTCGATGATGTCCTCGACGATCAGGACGTGCTTGCCCTTGATGTCGGTGTCGAGGTCCTTGAGGATCCGGACGACGCCGGAGGACTGGGTGCCGGCGCCGTAGGAGGAGACGGCCATCCAGTCCATGGTGACGGGGGTGGACAGCGTGCGCGCCAGGTCCGCCATCACCATCACGGCGCCCTTGAGGACTCCGACGATGAGCAGGTCCTTGCCCGCGTACTCCGCGTCGATCTTCGCGGCCAGCTCGGCCAGCTTCGCGTCGATCTCTTCCTTGGTGATGAGCACCGACTTGAGGTCGGTGCCCATGTCCTTCTCGTTCACCCGGGTCACTTTCGTTGCAGCTTGCGTCAGCCTTGCCGGATGACCAGTCTGCCACCCTGGCGTCGCGCCTCGACGCGACCGGGCAGATTGATGGCTCCTTGGCCGCGCCAGCCGGTGATGAGCCGGTCGACTTCCTCGATGTGGCGGGCGAAGAGGGAGCCGGCGGGTGCCCCTTCGGCGATGACGGCGCGGCGCAGGACGCGGCGGCGGACGGCGGGCGGGAGGCCGAAGAGTTTGGCGCATTCGAGCCGGCCCGCTTCGTCGCGTACGGCGGTCTCCGCGTCGGCGGCCCAGGAGTCGAGGGCGTCGGCGTCGTCGCGGGAGAGCCGGGCCGTGCGGGCGAGGGCTTCGACGACGCCTTTGCCGAGGGCCTTCTCCAGGGCGGGCAGGCCCTCGTGGCGGAGGCGGGAGCGGGTGTAGGCCGGGTCGGCGTTGTGCGGGTCGTCCCATACGGCGAGTTCCTGGGCGACGCAGGCCTTGCGGACGGTCTGGCGGTCGAGCTCCAGGAAGGGGCGGCGGTAGCGTCCGGCGGCGCCGGAGACGGCGGCCATGCCGGAGAGGGAGCGGATGCCGGAGCCGCGGGCGAGGCCGAGGAGGACGGTTTCCGCCTGGTCGTCGCGGGTGTGGCCGAGCAGGACGGCGGTGGCGCCGTGGCGTTCGGCGGCGGCGTCGAGGGCGGCGTAGCGGGCGTCGCGGGCGGCGGCCTCGGGTCCTCCTTCGCGGCCGACGGTGACGGTGACGGCCTCGACGGGGCCGAGGCCGAGTGCGGCCATGCGGCCGGCGACCTCGGTGGCGCGGAGGTCGGAGCCGTCCTGGAGGCCGTGGTCGACGGTGATGCCGCCGGCGCGGACGGCGAGTTTGCGGGACTCGAAGGCGAGCGCGGAGGCGAGCGCCATGGAGTCGGCGCCTCCGGAGCAGGCCACGAGGACCAGCGGGCGGTCCGGGGCGGTGCCCGGGGGCCGGCCGCTCCGGTCGGGGTGGCCGCCGGCGTGGTCGGCGCGGGTGTGGTGCTCGGTGAGAACGTCGTGGAGTACGCGGCGGACCGCCAGGCGTATCGCCGCGACCGCAGGATGGGGACCCATGTCCGGTGCCCTTCGTGAAAGTGGGGTGCCTCGGTCGGAGTCTTAACGGTCGGAAGAGGGGGTTCGGTCACTCAGAGTGCGTCGATGGTGACAGAACCTGGCCGTTACCCGAGCATTGCACGCCCCACCCCTTGCCTACGGTCCCTCGTATGGGTGATGGGGGCCGTCTTCTCCTGTCGTACGTCGCACCCGTCTCACGAGTCTGCCTTACGGTGCACCCTCGCCACCCAGTCGGCCGGTGTGGCGAGCTCGGCCTTGGTCGGGAGCGTGTTGGGGGAGGTCCACACGCGGTTGAAGCCGTCCATGCCGACCTGGTCGACGACGGCTCGTACGAAACGCTCTCCGTCGCGGTACTGGCGGAGCTTGGCGTCGAGGCCGAGGAGCTTGCGCAGGGCCAGGTCGAGGCGGGAGGCGCCGCGCGCCCGGCGCTGCTGGAACTTCTCGCGGATCTCGGCGACCGAGGGAACGACCTGGGGTCCGACGCCGTCCATGACGTAGTCGGCATGGCCTTCGAGGAGGGACATGACGGCGGTGAGGCGGCCGAGGACCTCGCGCTGCTCGGGGGTCTGGACGAGTTCGACGAGGGAGGGGGCGGGCTCGCCCTCCTCGCCTTCGGGGCGGCCGCCGACCAGGGCCTGGGCGGCTTCGCGCAGGCGCTCCACGACGGTGGAGGGGTCCACGTCGGTGGCGGCGAGGAATGACTGGATCTCGCCCTTCAGATGGTCGCGCAGCCAGGGCACGGCGGTGAACTGGGTGCGGTGGGTCTCTTCGTGGAGACTGACCCAGAGCCGGAAGTCGTGCGGGGAGACGGCGAGTTCGCGTTCGACGTGGACGATGTTGGGGGCGACGAGGAGGAGGCGTCCGCCGCCGTCCTCCCCTGCCGGGAGGTCGCGGGTGGCGGGGGCGAAGGTCTCGTACTGGCCGAGGATGCGGGAGGCGAGGAAGGACAGCAGCATGCCGAGCTCCACGCCGGTGACCTTGCCGCCGACGGCTCCGAACACGGCGCCGCCGGGGGTGTTCGAGCGGCGTTCCCGCATCTTGTCGAGGAGCGGGGAGAGCAGTTCGCGGAAGCCGGCGACGTTGGCCCTGATCCAGCCGGCGCGGTCCACGACGAGGACGGGGGTGTCCCGTGGTTCGTGGCCCTCGGGGATCATCCGGGTGAAGGCCCGGACGTGCTCCTCGGACGCCTTGGCGTGCCGCCGCAGCTCGGCGACGACTTCCCGGGCCTCGTCGCGGCTCACCTCCGGGCCCGGTTTGACCAGGCGGATCGCGGTCGCGACCGCGAGATTCCAGTCGACCATCTCGGCACCACCGATGCTCGTCATGCGTCAACCGTACGTTCTCGGCGTCTGATCGGCGCCGGTTCCGCGCGTACGGCTTGCGTGCGGCTCGCGTGCGCCGGTCACGGCTGTTGGGCGCCGGTCGGCAGCCGTCCGGCGGGCGGGGCGAGGGCGGCGGAGAGCCGGTCGAGGGCGGGCCGCGCGATGTACGGGGAGGGGGTCCGGCCGGCCAGGAAGGCGAAGGCGATCAGCCGTCCGTCGGCGGTGACGACGGTTCCGGCGAGGGTGTCGACGCCCTGGAGGGTGCCGGTCTTGGCGCGGACGAGGCCGGCGCCGGTGGTGGCGGGGCCGCTGTCGAAGCGCTCTTCGAGGGTGCCGCTGAAGCCGCCGACGGGCAGTCCGGTGAGGACGGGCCGCAGGGCGGGCCGGGCGGGGTCGGCCGCGCGGGTGAGCAGGGCGGTGAGGAGGGCGGCGGAGACGCGGTCGGCGCGGGAGAGCCCGCTGCCGTCGGCGAACCGCGCTCCCTCGACCGGCAGGCCGAGCGCGGCGAGCTCCGCCCGTACGGCACGGCCGGCGCCGTCGAAGCTCGCGGGCTGCTTGCGGGCGAGGGCGGTCTGGCGGGCGAGGGCTTCGGCGAGGTCGTTGTCGCTGTGGGTCAGGGTCCGCTCGACGAGGGCGGCGAGGGGTGCGGAGGAGGTGCGGGCGAGGGGAGTGGTCGCGGGGGCGCGGCCGGGGGCGGGAACGCCCTGGACGGTGATGCCGGCGCCGGTGAGGAGGTCGGCGAAGGCGGTGGCGGCGGCCTTGGCCGGGTCGTCGCTGCGCGGGGCGCGTCCGCTGCGGGAGCCGTCCAGGCGGCCGGCGTCGAGCATGAGGGGGCTGACGGGGGCGATGTTGTCGTTGCGGCCGATGGGGTGCCGGACGGGGCCCTGGTAGAGGCTCGTGTCGTAGGTCACCCGTACGGCGGTGAGGCCCCGGCCTTTGAGGGCGCGGGCGGTGTCGATGGCCAGGGCCCGCAGCCGGGCGCGGTCGAGGGTGGGGTCGCCGCCGCCGGTCAGGGTCACGGTGCGGGCGTCCTGGCCGGCGGCGACCGTGGTGGGGATGCGGTGGTCGGGGCCGAGCGCGGAGAGCGCGGCGACCGTGGTGGCGATCTTGATGGTGGAGGCCGGGGTCATGGGGGTCGTGGCGCCCTCGCCGTACAGCTGCCGGCCGGTGGCCGTGTCGACGACGGACGCGGTGCGCAGGGGTCCGAGGCCGGGGTCGGCGAGGAGCGGGGCGAGGACGCGGGCGAGGTCGCCCGGGCGGGTGCCGGCGGGGGTGCCGAGGGCGCGGAGGACTCCGGCCGCGCTGGGGGCCGGGGCGGGGGTCGCGGCGGCGGGCGGTCCCGCGTGATGTGCGCCACCTGTGGGGGCCGTGGCGGCTGCCCTGGTCCGCTCGGCCTTACGCTGACCGTTGTCCCACGGGCCGGCGGCGGCCACCGCTCCGGCGGCCAGGGCCAGACCGAGTACCGCAGAGCACGCCGTGAGCTGCCAAGTCCTCGGCTCCGGCACAGCTGACCAGCCCCTTTCGCGATCACACACAGGCGTGAGGGACACTTAACCACTGCGCGTTGCCGCAGGCATTCACATGTGTTGATTCAGGAGGAGCCACCCGTGGAGTTCGACGTCACCATCGAGATCCCGAAGGGGTCGCGGAACAAGTACGAGGTCGACCACGAGACCGGTCGCATCCGCCTGGACCGCCGCCTCTTCACCTCGACCAGCTACCCGGCCGACTACGGCTTCGTCGAGAACACCCTCGGCGAGGACGGTGACCCGCTGGACGCGCTGGTCATCCTGGACGAGCCGACCTTCCCCGGCTGCCTCATCAAGTGCCGCGCCATCGGCATGTTCCGGATGACGGACGAGGCCGGCGGCGACGACAAGCTGCTGTGCGTCCCCGCCTCGGACCCGCGCGTCGAGCACCTGCGCGACATCCACCACGTGTCGGAGTTCGACCGCCTGGAGATCCAGCACTTCTTCGAGGTCTACAAGGACCTGGAGCCCGGCAAGTCCGTCGAGGGCGCCAACTGGGTCGGCCGCGCCGAGGCGGAGGCCGAGATCGAGGCCTCCTACAAGCGCCTCGAGGCGCAGGGCGGCGCCCACTGAGTGGGGCCACGTCGACGACGTGACGGGCGGTGCACCTCCGGGTGCGCCGCCCGTCTCGCGTAACGCCGTATGTGCATGTCCATACTGGGCAGACGGGGCGAATGGGAACGAAGGCGGGAACAGTAGTGGCGGAGTCTGACGGCCTGGAGGACCGCAAGCCGCAGTCGGACGAGGCGCGGAGCGCCTTCACCCCGCCGGCCGGGGTCGAGCAGCCGGTGGTGCCGGAGGAGGAGCATCCGACCTCCGAGTTCGCCGTTCCCGATGGTCTCGCCACGGAGCCGCCGGCCGAGCACGAGGGGTCGGCGTTCGCTCCGCCGTCGACCTACTCCGCCAAGCACTCGCCGCCGGCTTTCACGCCCTCGCACGGCATCCCGCTGGTGAAGCTGTCCAAGGACGCTCCCTGGCAGGACCGGATGCGGACCATGCTGCGGCTGCCGGTGGGCGACCGGCCTGTGCCGGAAGCGCTGCGCAAGGAGGACGAGAGCGGCCCTCCGGTGGCGCGCGTGCTCGACCTCGCCCTGCGTATCGGGGAGCTGCTGCTCGCGGGCGGTGAGGGCGCGGAGGACGTCGAGGCGGCGATGTTCGCGATCTGCCGCTCGTACGGTCTGGACCGCTGCGAGCCGACCGTGACGTTCACCCTGCTCTCGGTCACGTACCAGCCGTCGCTGGTGGACGATCCGGTCACGGCGAACCGGACGGTACGGCGGCGGGGCACCGACTACACCCGGCTCGCGGCGGTCTACCAGCTGCTCGCGGACATCAACGCCGAGGCGCACGAGGTCACGCCCGAGGAGGCGTACCGGCGGCTGGCGGAGATCCGGCGCAACCGGCATCCGTACCCCGGCTGGGTGCTGACCGGGGCGGCCGGTGTGCTGGCCGGTGCGGCGTCGGTGCTGCTCGGCGGCGGGGCGACGGTCTTCTTCGTGGCGGCGCTCGGCGCGGTGCTCGGCGACCGGCTGGCGTGGCTGTGCGCGGGGCGCGGGCTGCCGGAGTTCTACCAGTTCCTGGTGGCGGCGATGCCGCCGGCGGCGATGGGGGTGCTGCTGACGCTGCTGCACGCGGACCTGCGGCCGTCGGCGGTGATCACCGGTGGGCTGTTCGCGCTGATCCCCGGGCGGGCGCTCGTGGCGGCCGTCCAGGACGGTCTCACCGGCTTCTACATCACGGCTTCGGCCCGGCTCCTGGAGGTCGGGTACTTCTTCGTCGCGATCGTCGTGGGCGTGCTTTCGGTGCTGTACGTGGCCGTGCAGTTCGACGCCGAGCTGAACCCCGAGGGTGTCCTGAACCCGGTCGAACGGCCGGTGGTGCAGATCCTCGCGTCGATGGTGCTGTGCGCGACGTTCGGGATCCTGCTGCAGCAGTCGCGGGAGACCGTGCTCTTCGTGACGCTGAACGGCGGAGTCGCGTGGGTGATCTACGCGTCGATCGCGGTGACGGCGGGCGCGTCGGCGGTGATGGCCACGGCGGTGGCGGCCGGGCTCGTGGGTCTGTTCGGGCAGCTGATCGCCCGCTACCAGCACACGTCGTCCCTGCCGTACGTGACGGCGGCGATCGGGCCGCTGCTGCCCGGTTCCGCGACCTACTTCGGAGTCCTGGCCATCGCCCAGAACAACCTGGACCAGGGCTTCACCTCCCTGGCGAAGGCCGCGGCGCTCGCCCTGGCGATCGCGATCGGGGTCAACCTGGGAGGCGAACTGGCCCGCCTCTTCATGCAGGCCCCGGGCGCGGCGGCCGCCCGCCGCGCCGCGAAGCGCACCAGGGGCTTCTAGTTTTTGGGGCTCGGTTCGCCTCCGGGCGCCCACCAGCGGCGAGTGAGCCGAAGGGCGCGCGGCTGCCAAAAGGGAGAACGCGCGCAGGTCCCGAGGAACGAGGGACCGAGCACGGCCGACCGTCGACAGACGCATAAAGCGCCCGGAGGCGAACCGAGCCCCTGAAAAATCAGCGCTTGGCGTGGCGGCCGCGCTCGGTGGGGGTGTCCTGGTCGACGGGGGTGGCCTCGGTGCGGGCGGCGGCCTTCTTGGACTGGGAGCGGGCGCGGAGGTACTCGATCACGATCGGGACGACCGAGATCAGCACGATCAGGATGAGGATCGCCTCGATGTGCCGGTGCACGAAGTCGATCTTGCCGAGGGACGCGCCGAGCAGGGTCACGCCCGCGCCCCACAGGACACCGCCGATGACGTTGAAGATGATGAACGAGCGGTAGTTCATCCGGCTCACACCGGCGATGATCGGCGTGAACGTGCGGACGATCGGCACGAACCGGGCCAGGATCAGCGACTTCGGCCCGTGCTTCTCGAAGAAGTCGTGCGCCTTCTCCACGTTCTCCTGCTTGAAGAGCCTGGAGTCGGGGCGCTTGAAGAGGGCCGGGCCGACCTTGCGGCCGAAGAGGTAGCCGACCTGGTCGCCGATGATCGCGGCGATCACGATCAGCGTGCAGACGAGCCAGAGCGGCGTGTCCAGCTTGCCGGTGGTGACCAGCAGGCCGGTGGTGAAGAGCAACGAGTCACCGGGCAGGAAGAACCCGATGAGCAGGCCGGACTCGGCGAAGACGATGACCAGGACACCGATCAGACCGAAGGTCTGGATCAAATAGTCCGGGTCCAGCCAGCTCGGTCCGAGGGCAAGCGTATTCACGGGTTCCGGGCTCCTGCGGTCGGTGGGGCGGGGGACGGCTGCCCCAAAGTATCAACGCATTCTGACGGCTTCGGGTTCCACGGGCACCTCCCGGGGCCCTCCGGGATGCGGGTGGGGCCCGTGGGGCCGAGTCTGGGGGCCAGGTGGATCACGTGTGACGCCCGCCCGGAAGGAGATCCCCCGTGCCGCTGCACCAGGTTCCCGCCGAGCCGGAGCCCGACCGGCGTCTGGCCCTCAACCCGTTCTACGGCGAGGCCGACCCGGTCGGCGGCATGACCGAGGCACCACCGCGGCACCGCCTGCCGGACGGGCCCCTGCCGCCCATGACCGCCTACCGGCTGGTCCACGACGAGCTGATGCTCGACGGCAACTCCCGGCTCAACCTCGCCACCTTCGTCACGACCTGGATGGAGCCCCAGGCCGGTGTGCTGATGGGCGAGTGCCGCGACAAGAACATGATCGACAAGGACGAGTACCCGCGTACCGCCGAGCTGGAGCGGCGGTGTGTCGCCATGCTCGCCGACCTGTGGAACGCGCCCGACCCGTCGGCCGTCGTCGGCTGCTCGACCACCGGCTCCAGCGAGGCGTGCATGCTCGCGGGCATGGCTCTCAAGCGGCGCTGGGCGCGGCGGAACGCGGACCGCTATCCGGCCGCCGCCCGCCCCAATCTGGTGATGGGGATCAACGTCCAGGTCTGCTGGGAGAAGTTCTGCGCCTTCTGGGAGGTCGAGCCCCGGCTCGTGCCCATGGAGGGCGACCGCTTCCATCTGGACCCCGAGGCGGCCGTCGCGCTCTGCGACGAGAACACCATCGGTGTCGTCGCCGTGCTCGGTTCGACCTTCGACGGCTCCTACGAACCCGTCGCCGAGATCTGCGCTGCGCTGGACACTCTCCAGGAGCGCACCGGTCTCGACGTCCCCGTGCACGTGGACGGCGCCTCGGGCGCGATGGTCGCGCCGTTCCTGGACGAGGGCCTGGTGTGGGACTTCCGCCTCCCGCGCGTCTCCTCGATCAACACCTCGGGTCACAAGTACGGCCTGGTCTACCCGGGCGTCGGCTGGGCGCTGTGGCGCTCGCCCGCCGAACTCCCCGAGGACCTGGTCTTCCGGGTCGACTACCTGGGCGGCGACATGCCGACCTTCGCCCTCAACTTCTCCCGGCCCGGCGCCCAGGTCGTCGCGCAGTACTACACCTTCCTGCGGCTCGGCAGGGAGGGCTACCGGGCGGTCCAGCAGGCCACCCGGGACGTCGCCAGGGGGCTGGCCGAGCGGGTGGAGGCGATGGGCGACTTCCGGCTCCTGACCCGAGGCGACCAGCTGCCCGTCTTCGCGTTCACCACCTCCCCGGACATCACCGCGTTCGATGTCTTCGACGTGTCCCGCCGGCTGCGCGAGCGCGGCTGGCTCGTCCCCGCCTACACCTTCCCCGCCCACCGTGAGGACCTGTCCGTGCTGCGCGTGGTCTGCCGCAACGGCTTCTCGGCCGACCTCGCGGAGCTGTTCGTGGAGGATCTGAGGCGGCTCCTGCCCGAACTGCGCCGCCAGCCGCACCCTTGGAGCCGCGACAAGGCGGCGGCGACCGCCTTCCACCACTGACGGCCGGCCGCCGCGCCGCTATCTGCTGAGCCGCCTGAACTTCGCCACCGCCAGCGGGAAGAAGGCGGCCAGGAGCAGCAGCGGCCACACCACGGCCGCCATGACGTGCCCGGGCTCCCCTCCCGGGTTGCCGAACAGGTCCCGTACCGCCGTCGCCGTGGCGGACATGGGGTTCCACTCCACAGCCGTGCCCAGCCATCCGGGCATCGTTCCGGGAGCGGCGAAGGCGTTGGAGAGGAAGCCGATCGGCCAGACCAGGATCTGCACGGTCTGCACGAGTTCGGCCCGGCCCGCCACGAGCGCCAGGAAGATGCCGATCCACAGCATCGCGAACCGCAGCAGGAGCAGCAGCCCGACGGCCCCGAGGAAGGCGCCCGGGCCGCCGTGCGCACGCCAGCCGATGGTGTACCCGACACCGATCATGAGGATCAGCCCGGCGGCGGACTGGAGCATGTCGGCGACCGAGCGGCCCACCAGGACCGCGCCGTCGGCCATCGGCATGGACCGGAACCGGTCGATCACGCCCTTGTCGAGGTCCCGGGTGACGGCCGTCATGGTGCCTTCGAGGCCGAAGACCATCGTGAGGGTGAGCATGCCGGGCACGAGGAAGTCGACGTACGGCCCGTCGATGCCCCTGCCCCCGCCGACGAGGTAGCCGAACATCAGCAGCATCATGATCGGGAAGACGAGTCCGACCACCACCTGGACCGGCTGTCTCGCCCAGTGGGCGAGTTCGCGGCGGGTCATGGTCCAGCAGTCGCTCATCACGTACACGGCGCTCATGCCGCCACCTCCGTCGCGTGGTCGGGCGCGCCGGTCAGGTGCAGGAACACCTCGTCCAGCGTGGGCCGTCGCAGGGCGATGTCCTCCGCCTCGATCCCGGCCGCCTCCAGGGCCCGTACGGTCTCCGCCAACGCGGCCATCCGGTCGGTGACCGGGGCGCTGATCCGGCGCCGGTCGGCGTCGAGGGCCACGTCGGCCGCCGGAAGCAGCCGCGCCGCCTCGGCGAGCCGGCCCGCGTCCCGCAGGACGACGTCGATCCGGTCGCCGCCCACCTTCGCCTTCAGCTCGTCGGCCGTGCCGTCCGCGACGACCCTCCCCCGGTCCACGACCGAGATGCGGTCCGCGAGCTGGTCGGCCTCCTCCAGGTACTGGGTGGTCAGCAGCACGGTCGTCCCGCCGCCCACGAGGGAGCGGACCGAGTCCCACACCTCGGCCCGGCCCCGTGGATCGAGGCCGGTCGTCGGTTCGTCGAGGAAGAGCACGTCGGGCTCGGTGAGGAGCGAGGCCGCGAGGTCGAGCCGGCGCCGCATGCCGCCGCTGTACCGCTTGACGGGCTTGCGCCCCGCGTCCGTGAGGCCGAACCGCTCCAGGAGCTCGTCCGCGCGGGTCCCGGCACGCCTGGCGCCGAGGTGGTGCAGCCGCCCGAACATCTCCAGGTTCTGCCGGCCGCCGAGCTCCTCGTCGACGGCGGCGTGCTGGCCGAGGAGACCGATCCGCCGCCGCACCTGGGCGGCCTGCCCGCGGACGTCGAAGCCCGCGACGCGCACGACTCCCTCGTCGTGCCGCAGCAGTGTGGCCAGGATCCGTACCGTCGTGGTCTTGCCGGCGCCGTTGGGGCCGAGCACCCCGTGCACCGTGCCGCCGCCGACGACCAGATCGAGGCCGTCGAGCGCCTGCTTGTCCCCGTACCGTTTCCGCGCGCCCTCGACGACGATCGCGTCGGTCATCCGCCCATCTCCTTCACTCGTATCCGCCCACACCTCGCCAGTAGTCAAACTTGACTACGCGGTGACGCTATGCCCGAGTCGGTCATTGGTCAAACTTGATTAGTCGGAGGTTCCCGACGCGAACGGGTTCTCCTGGTCCTCCGCGAGGACTCCCACGAAGGGGTCCCCGCCCTCGCCCGCGAAGGAGTACGCACCCGCCTCGATCCGCTCGATCAGACCGAGCGTCCACTCCTTGCCCGCGTCGGCGGAGTGCACCCAGAGGTGCATGATCTCGCCGATGTGCCCGAGCTGCTGCGGGCCGCCCTCCGGGGTGTAGTACCCGGTGACGGCCGAGCGCCACTCGTCGAGCGCCCGCAGCCGCTCGCGCAGCAGCTCCACGACCTCGGCGCGGGGCAGGTCGACGATGAAGCCGATGCCCGCCGACAGCACGTCCATCTTCTGGTCGTAGGTGGTCAGCGCCTCACGCAGCAGGGCGAAGTACTCCTCGGTGCCCCGGTCCGTCACCTCGTACTCGGTGCGCGGCGGTCCGCCGGCCGTGCTCGGCGCGGTCTCGTAGGCGCGCAGCAGGCCCTGCTTGGCCATCTGCTTGAGCGCGTGGTAGATCGAGCCGGGCTTGGCGGTGGACCACTCGTGCGCGCCCCAGAACTCCAGGTCGTTGCGGACCTGGTAGCCGTGGGCGCGGCCGTGCCGGCGCACCGCGCCCAGGACGAGGAGCCGGATCGCCGACATCCCTCCACCCCTCTCATCAACTGCGACCAGGGTACGGGGGACGTCGGGGGCGTCACCCTCGCGTCACCCTTCCTGCTCCCGCTTGATCAGCGAGAACGAGTCCTGGCCGTCCAGGGACTCCCGGATGATGTCCGCGTGCCCGGCGTGCCGCCCCATCTCCTGGACGAGGTGGAGGAGCATCCACCGCACCGACACCCGCCCGTCCTTCGGGAACCACGGCGCCGGCGGCAGCGGGAAGGTGTCGTCCAGGCTCGGGACCTCGCGGACGAACTCCTCGGTCTCCTTCTTCACTCCGTCCCAGAAGTCCAGCAGCCCGGGGATCGTCTCGCCGTCCACCAGCCGGAACGCCTCGCCCCAGGTCTCCTTCGAGCGCTGGCGCTCGTTCGGCCGCTGCTGCGCCAGGCGCAGCCAGTTCAGCTCGACCTCCGCGACGTGCTTGATCAGGCCGGAGAGGCTGAGCTCACTGGCGCTGGGGCGGCTCGCCGCCTGCTCCTCGGTGAGACCGAGGGCGGCGCGGCGGATCGCGGCCCGCTGCGCCTCGACGAAGTTGAGGAACGCTCCGCGCTCGTCGCCGGGGGTCTCCGCGGGAACAAGAGCAACCATGGTGTCCGCCTTCCGTACGTACCTGAACGACCGGTGGGTGCCGGGAGGGCCTGCCGCCTTCCCGACACCCCTCACGCTACGCACCCTTGCGGACAGGAATGGTCCTAAATGGGTGGCCCTAAAAGGCTGGCCCTAAAAGGGGAAGTGGCTCCGCCCGTGCTGGATCGAGATCCACTTCTGGGTGGTGAAGGCGTCGATCATCGCGTCGCCGTTCAGCCGGCCGATACCGGAGTGCTTCTCGCCGCCGAACGGCACGATCGGCTCGTCGTGGACCGTGCCGTCGTTGATGTGGATCATGCCGGTGTGGATGCGCTTGGCGACCCGTACGCCGCGCTCCAGGTCACTGGTGTGGACGGCGCCGCTCAGCCCGTACGGGGTGTCGTTGGCGATCCGTACCGCCTCGTCCTCGCCGTCGAAGGGGACGATCAGGGCGACCGGGCCGAAGATCTCCTGGCCGAGGACGGGCGCGTCGGCCGCGATGCCGGTCAGGACTGTCGGGGAGACGACGTTGCCGTCCGCCGCGCCGTGCAGCAGGGCCGTCGCGCCGCCCTCGACCGTCTGCTCGACGAGCGCCGAGATGGCCTCCGCCTGCTGGGAGTTGATCAGCGGGCCGATGTGGGTGGCGGGGTCGGCCGGGTCGCCGACGCGCAGCGTCCTGACCTTCGCCACGAACTTCTCGGTGAACTCCGCCTCCAGCGTGCGGTCCACCAGGATCCGGTTGGCCGCCATGCAGACCTGGCCCTGGTGCACGAAGCGGCTGAAGACGGCCGCGTCGACGGCGTAGTCGACGTCGGCGTCGTCCAGGACGATCAGGGCGCTGTTGCCGCCCAGTTCGAGGACGGCGTGCTTGAAGTGCTGGGCGCAGACGGTGGCGACATGGCGGCCGACCTTGTCGGAGCCGGTGAAGGAGATGACCTTCGGGATGGGGTGGGTCAGCAGCGCGTCGCCTATCTCGGCGATGTCGGTGACGACGACGTTCAGCAGACCGGCCGGCAGGCCGGCCTCCTCCAGGACCTTGGCGACCAGGGTGCCGCCGCAGATCGGCGTGTTCTGGTGCGGCTTGAGGACCACGGCGTTGCCGAGCGCGAGCGCGGGCGCCACCGACTTGATCGACAGGAGGAAGGGGAAGTTGAAGGGGGAGATGACACCGACGACACCGACCGGGAGGCGGTAGACGCGGTTCTCCTTGCCGTCCACGGGCGAGGGCAGGATCCGGCCCTCGGGGCGCAGCGCCAGCTGGATCGCCTCGCGCAGGAACTCCTTGGCGAGGTGCAGCTCGAAGGCCGCCTTCAGGCGGGTGCCGCCGAGCTCGGCGACGATGGCGTCGCCGATCTCCTGCTCGCGCTCCTCGACGATCCGCAGCGCGCGCTCGAAGACCAGCCGGCGGGTGTACGGGTTGGTCTCGGCCCACGCGGCCTGGGCGCGCTCGGCGGAGCGGTAGGCGCGGTCGA
The DNA here is from genome assembly GCF_044764755.1 of Streptomyces sp. NPDC093600. NCBI lineage: Bacteria > Bacillati > Actinomycetota > Actinomycetes > Kitasatosporales > Streptomycetaceae > Streptomyces > Streptomyces sp. NPDC093600. The sequence continues at coordinate 243,729 of NZ_JBIWIU010000009.1, read as the reverse complement.
TCTCGTCGGCGGTGGCGACGGTGATCGAGGCGAGCTTCTCCCCGGTGTAGGGGTTGAAGTCGATGATGTCCCACGACCCGCTGCCGGGCTTCCACTCGCCGTCTATGTACTGGTGAGCCAGGTCGGTGAAGTAGGCCATGGACATTGGGCGAGACCCCTTAACCCGCGGTGGCGGACGTCGGTACGGACGCGACTGATGTGACGTCATCCTACTGACGAGTCAGGAGAGTTGGAGGAGTCCTCGGAGAAGGTCCCGACTTTCGGCCGGATCGGGACTGTCCTTCTGCAGTCGCTCCATCACACGCGCGTACTGGCCGACCTCCTCGCGCTTGTCGAGGTAGAGGGCGCTGGTGAGCTGCTCCAGATAGACGATGTCGGAGAGGTCCGACTCGGGGAAGCTGAGCATGGTGAACGAGCCGCTCTCGCCGGCATGGCCGCCGAAGCTGAACGGCATGACCTGGAGCGTGACTCCGGGGTGCTCGGAGACCTCGATGAGATGCCTCAGCTGGCCCCGCATCACCGCGCGGTCGCCGTAGGGCCGGCGCAGCGCGGCCTCGTCGAGGACGACGTGGAAGTGGGGGGCGTGCTCCGAGACCAGGATCTTCTGGCGCTCCAGGCGCAGAGCGACGCGACGCTCGATGTCCGCGCTCGGGGCGTCGGGCATGCCCCGGCTGACGACAGCGTGCGCGTACGCCTCTGTCTGCAACAGGCCGTGCACGAACTGGACTTCGTAGACCCGGGTGAGGGAGGCGGAGCCTTCGAGGCCTATGTACGTCTGGAACCAGCCGGGCAGGACGTCGCCGAAGCTGTGCCACCAGCCGGCCACGTTGGCCTCGCGGGCGAGCCCGAGGAGCGAGCCGCGCTCCCTGTCGTCGCTGACGCCGTAGAGCGTGAGCAGGTCCTCGACGTCTCTGGCCTTGAAGCTCACCCTGCCCAACTCCATACGGCTGATCTTGGATTCGGACGCGCGGATCGAGTAACCGGCCGCCTCGCGGGTGATGCCGCGCGACTCGCGCAGTCGCCTCAGCTGCGAGCCGAGCAGGATGCGCCGCACCACGCTCCCGCTCGCCCCGCTCGATTCGCCTGCGGTCACGGCTCCAGCCTTCCCTTCGGGGGTCCAGGGCCCCGGATTCTGCCACTAAACGCTTCAGCGCGTACACATTCGATTACTCAAAGACGGCGACTTCAGGGCGGGTTGGCGTTTCCGGCGAAAGAGTCGGCAGAAGATTTCCCCAGAATCGGCGCGGGGAAGGACAGGTCCGGCGCGTGCACGTGCATCTGCCCTTGCATCCAGGGGTCGCTTTCGGAACCATGGACGCGCAGCCGCGTACACCTCGTGTCGTCGCACCACCTGTAGCACCACGCCGTCGCACCACAGCCGCGATTCGCCGCGATTTCCGGGAGTGCCTCGCATGGGGACGAATGGATCGACCATGCTCGAGCCGTTACGGCAGGGGCTTCCGCCGATCGATCCCGCGGCCGTCTCCACCTCGGCCTCCTGCTCGCTGCCCCCGCGCTACGACGCGGTGCGCGGCGCACGGAAGTTCACCCGCACCACGCTGGTCCAGTGGGATCTCGCGGACCGCTTCGACGATGTGGCCCTGGTCGTCTCCGAACTCGTCACCAACGCCCTGCGCCACGCGCTCCCGGCGGACGCGCCCCAGGAGGAAGGCCAGAATCCGCCGGTGCGGTTGCATCTGATGCGCTGGTCCTCGCGGCTGGTGTGCGCCGTGCGCGACCCGAGCCACAAGAGCCCGGAGGCGCGCGGGAGCGACGACTGCGCGGAGGGCGGCCGGGGACTCTTCCTCGTCGACTCCTTCAGTGACGGCTGGGGCTGGCACCCGCTGGCCGGGACGCTCCAGGGCAAGGTGGTCTGGGCACTGTTCCGGCTGGGGCCGGAGTAGTACGCGCCCACGCGAACAGAAAGGGGCCCCGGCGGATGCCGGGGCCCTCTTCCGCGTACGCGATCACGCACGGCTCACACCAGGTGGTCGAACTCCCCGTCCTTGACCCCCAGCAGCAGCGCCTCTATCTCGGCGGGCGTGTAGACGAGCGCCGGCCCCTCGGGGTGACGGGAGTTGCGCACCGCCACGTCTCCGCCGGGCAGCTTGGCGAACTCCACGCACGAACCCTGGGAGTTGCTGTGCCGGCTCTTCTGCCACACGACACCCCGCAGCTCCGTGGCCGCCATGCCGTTGTACGCGTGATGCGCGTGGTGCACTGGTAGCTCCCCGAGATGCTTCGTGCAGTGGTCAACTTCCTCGGATCATAGCCGTGTTCACGTTACCAATGCATGAGCATCTGCACGTGCACGAGGGGTGGTGTGTCGACTACGCGACGCTCCGTACCAGCGTGCCTCAGCGGGCTACCGACGAGTAAGGCAAGAGTGCCATCTCGCGGGCGTTCTTGACGGCCCGGGCGATCTGCCGCTGCTGCTGCGCGCTCACGCGCGTCACCCGGCGGCTGCGGATCTTGCCCCGGTCGGAGATGAACTTCCGCAGCAGATCGGTGTCCTTGTAGTCGATGTACGTGATGCCGTCCCGGTCCAGCGGGTTGGGGCGCGGCTTGGCGGGCTTGCGGGGGGACTTGGGGGGCACGGGTCAGACCTCCAGGAGGGAGTCGAAGGCGGGCGGGAGCCGCTTCCAGGCGTCGCGCCCGGCGGCGTACTCGGCGTCGGTGAGCAGGCAGGAGTCGAGGACCTCGGCGAGGCCGTCCCGGTCAAGGCCGGGCGAGGTGAAGACCAGGTGCTGGCAGCGGTCGCCGTGCTCGGGGTCCCAGTCGAGGGCGGCGGCGGCCCGGCGGACCGGCGGCACCATCTCCCAGGCGGCGTCGGGCAGCGAGGCCAGCCACGGCCCGGCGCTCTCCACACAGAGGGCGCCGCCGGCCGCGTCCCAGGCGAGCAGGGTGTCGGGCTTGTCGGCGAGCCAGAACCGCCCCCGGCTGCGGGCCGCGGCGCAGGTCAGGTCCTCCAGGGCGGCGTAGAGGCGCTCGGGGTGGAAGGGCCGGCGGTGGTGCCAGACGTAGGTGGCGACGCCGCTCGCGTCGGCCTCCTGCGGCAGCAGGGCGCACGCCGGGTGCTGGGCGGCCGCGGCGGCCTCGACGTCGAAACCGGCGAGCGCGACGCCGGCCAGTTCCGTACCGCCGTCGATGGGCACGTGCCGCGCCGTGGGGTGGAGCTGGGTGAGGAGGGCCCGGTCCTCGTCGTCCGCGTCGGGGTTGTCGAGGAGGGCGAGGACGGGCGCGTACTCCAGTTGGCGCGCCCAGGTGTCGGCGACGGTCCGCTGGTCCGTCGCGGCGGCCGCGAGCCCGGCGTCGGAGAGGTCGTCGCCGTTGCCGAGGTAGGGCAGGACGAGGGCCGGGTCGACGGCGGTGATCACGGCGCCGATCCGGAGCCCGGCGGCGGCCACGACCTCGGCCATCGCCTTGGGCTCGACCGAGTCCCACAGTTCGACGACGGCCAGACGGGTCAGTCCGCTGCCCGCGAGCCGTTCCAGCTCGGGGACGAGGTCCTCGCGCAGGGCGCAGCAGGCGCAGTCGTTGACGAGCGGGGTCTCGTCGGTGGACAGGACGCCGGTGGCGTCGCGGACGGTTCGGGCGACCGTCCCGGTCGCCGGGGCCGTCGCGAGGTCGTGGTGGAGGGCGACGCTGCCGGGGACGGTGGCGAGGAGCCGGTCCACGGCGGCGCGGCGGGCGTCGGAGTGCAGACCTCCGACGAGGGCGACGGAGAGGCCGGGTGACATCAGCGTGCCTCGCGCCGATCGTCCTTGCGGCCGTAGCGGCGCTCGAAGCGCTCCACCCGGCCGGCGGTGTCGAGCACGCGCGCGGTGCCGGTGTAGAAGGGGTGGCTCGCGGAGGAGATCTCGACGTCGACGACGGGGTACGTGTGGCCGTCCTCCCACTCCACCGTCTTGTCGCTGGTCAGCGTGGAACGGGTGAGGAAGGCGAAGTCGGCGGCCTTGTCGCGGAAGACGACGGGGCCGTAAGCGGGGTGGATGCCGTGCTGCATGGGGTGCTCAGCGCTCCTCTCGGAAGTCGACGTGCCGGCCGGCGACCGGGTCGAACTTGCGCAGGGTGAGGCGGTCGGGGTTGTTCCGGCGGTTCTTGCGGGTGACGTAGGTGTAGCCGGTGCCGGCGGTGGACCGGAGCTTGATGATCGGGCGGAGTTCGTTGCGGGCCATGGCGTGTAGAGTAAATGAACATGGTTCCCATTACCAATAATCGCTCGGAGAGGTAGGTCACCCTTGTCCGCCCACTGCCAGCTGACCGGCGCCCAGCCCGGATTCGGCAACCGCATCTCGCACTCCCACCGCCGTACGTCACGGCGCTTCGACCCCAACATCCAGCGCAAGCGCTACTGGCTGGCCGGCGAGGGCCGGTACGTCCGGCTGACGCTCAGCGCACGGGCGATCAAGACCGTCGACACGATCGGGATCGAGGCCGCCGTGGCCCGGATCCGCGCGCGGGGAGTGAAGGTCTGATGGCGAAGAAGAGCAAGATCGCGCGCAACGAGCGGCGCAAGGCGGTCGTGGAGCGGTACGCCGCGCGGCGGGCCGAACTGAAGGAGATCATCCGCCGCCCGTCCACCGCGGAGGCCGAACGCGAGGCGGCACTGCGGGAGTTGCGCCGCCAGCCCCGCGACGCGAGTGCGACCCGGGTACGCAACCGGGACGCCGTGGACGGCAGGCCGCGCGGTCACCTGCGGAAGTTCGGCATCTCCCGGGTCCGGCTGCGGGAACAGGCCCACGCGGGGTTCCTGCCGGGGGTGCGCAAGGCGTCGTGGTGAGCGGGTGGCCGAGGTGCGCGAGGCGTCGTGACCGGGTGGCCGGGGTGCGCAAGGCGCCGTGGTGACCGGGTGATCATCCCTGCCGGGTGAGCGAGGCCCTGTCCGTGGCGGTCGAGCGGCGGCGGGTCAGCACGCGTGTCGTGCTGCCGTCGTCCTCGCTGATGTCGCGGACGTGCTCGAAGCCGATCCGGTTCAGCAGGGTCAGCGACGCGCTGTTCGGCGCCGCGACGGTGGCGTGCACCTCGGTCAGTCCGAGCGTGTCGAAGCCGTAGGCCACGAGGGCTCGGGCCAGCTCCGTCCCCAGTCCCGATCCCCACGCGGCCGGTGCCAGCGCGTAGATGATCTCGTGGCCTCCGGACTCCTCGGTCGGCTTGATCTCGGCGTGCCCGATCAGCCGGCCGTCTCTGCGAACGGCCCAGACGTCGAACAGGCGGTGGGCGTAGACCGTCGTGAAGATCCGCCCGAACAGGGCCCGGTCCTCCTCCTCGGAAGAGGGGCCGTCACCCATCCACCGCGACACCGCCACATCCTGGAACAGAGCGACGAAGTCCTCTTCGTCCGCAGGGGTGTAGGGCTCCAGGAGCAGGCGGTCGGTACGCAGGGTGGGGGCCGGGGTCGGGGTCATGGACGGTGACGTTATCCAGGCGACGCCCCGCCCGGCGAACCACTTTCCACGGCGTGGGCCCCGAGACAAAAGACCGTGCCCTATGGCTTCTCCGTCAGGGCCGCGCTGAGGTCGTCGAGCGCGTCCAGGAGGAGTCGGGCGCTCGTGTGGAGCAGGAAGTGGTCCGGTGGGGCCGTGTCCCAGGCGGCGACGGTCTCCCGCAGGTCGCCCCAGCGCGGCACCTCCCGCTCCCGTACCGTCCTCGCGCCCCGTTCCGTCGCCCGGCGCAGCGACTCCGCGAGCACCGTGGCGGCGGGGACCGGTGGCGCGCCGCGCTCCGGCAGGTGTGCCTCAAGCAGCATCGCGACCCGTCCGAACTGGGCCAGGGCGTGCCCGGCGTCCTCCGCCGCCGCGCGCGAAAGGCCCCGGTGGCGCACCGGTTCGTGGGTCGCCCGCGCCACCGCCTCCTGCCAGGCGATCCGGGCCGTCCTGGTCTCCAGGAGCGCCTCGCGGACGTCGGGGAGTGCCGGGCCGGCCGAGGCGGCGTAGTGGGCGACGACGGCGGCGGCGTACCGCCCGTCCGCCACCAGCCAGTCGGCGAGGCGGTGGCGCAGCCGGGGCGTCTCCCACGCCGGATAGACGGCGTACGCGACCATCGCCAGGACGCCGCCCAGCAGCGTCAGGACCACCCGCTCGGGGACGGTCTGCGTCCACGCCGAACCGCCCGTGCCGAGCAGGAAGACGACGTACGCCGAGACGCAGACCTGGCTGACGGCGTACCCGGTGCGCATCAGCAGGTACATCCCGAACGCGCACCCCACCGCGAGCGCGGCCGAGGAGTACACGCCGGGGCGGGCGGTCTGCACGATGCCGGTGGCGAGGGCGACGCCGAGGAGGGTTCCGCCGAAGCGGGCGACGGAACGGGCGTACGTCTGGGAGAAGTCGGGGCGCATGACCATCACGGAGGCCATCGGGGCCCAGTAGCCGTGGCCGAGGGGGAGGGCGGTGCCGAGGACGTAGCCGGCGGCGGTGACCACGGAGACGCGGACGGCGTGGCGCAGGATCGGCGAGTCGTGGCGCAGTTCGGCGCGCACCCGGGCCAGGGCGACGGGGGTCAGCCGCAGGAGGGTGGGGCGGGAGCGTGCCTCGGCTGCGGTCTCGGTGCGCGGCTCGGCGGTCTCCACGACGTCGTCGAGGAGCGCGGCGAGCCGGACGGCGGCGCGGCGGGGCGGGCCGGTGAGGATCGCGCCGGTGTCGGGGGTACGGAGGGCGGCGAGCGCGGCGGGCGGGAGGTCGACCGGTGTGCCGTGGCGGATGGCGTGGGCGGCGGCGTCCAGGACGGCACCGGCGGCGCCCAGCAGCTCATGGACCCGGGCGCGCTGCGGGCCTTCGGCCGGGACGCCGACGGCCGGGTCGGCGAGGGAGGCGAGCACGGGGCGGATCCGCTCGGCCAGGCCCCGGGCGCCGTGCAGCTCGGCGGGGCGGCGGCGGGCCTGGCGGGGGGTGACGGCGGCGGCGCTGCGGGCCGTCATGAGCGGTACGGGGTCGAAGGAGGCGGTGGGGTCGTGGCGCAGGCGCCGGGCGTAGTCCGCCTCGGCGGCGAGCGCGTCGGCCAGGGCGTCGCGTTGGGCGCCCCAGCGGCGGATCGGGAGGAGCACGACCAGCGCGGCCTGGACGAGACCGCCGACGGCGATCATGGCGGCGTGGCCGGCGGCTCCGGCGACGGAGGTGGGGAGGGTGACGGTGACCAGCATGATCGCGACGTTGGAGGAGGCGATGATGCCGACGGTCGGGCCGTTGGCCCAGGCGAGCCCGGACAGGAAGGTCCAGAGGATGAGCAGGGCGAGGAAGAGGGCGGGGTGGGCGCCGGCGTTGGTGACGTAACCGAGGAAGGTGGAGACGGCGAGGCTGGCGCCGGAGGCGAGGGCGAGGGTGGGGCGGGGGCGCCAGGAGCGCTGGAAGGTGGCGATGGCGGCCTGGAAGGCGCCGAAGGCGGAGGAGATGGCGACGCCGGGTCCGAAGAGGGCGAGGGAGACGCCGACGACGAGGGCGAGACCGAGGGCTCCACGGGCGGCGACGAGGGGTTCGAGCCGCCGCCGCTCGACGGCGAGCCCGGCACGGGCGGTCTCCTTCAGGGCGCGGAGCCAGCTCATGGGGTGAGGTTATCCACGAAAGGGTGGACCAGACATTTCGGCCGCATGGTCGGCCGGGGCCCGGCGGGGCGGGGCCCGGGCCGGTCAGGGGCCCCGGTTGGGGCCGACGCGCCGTGGGCACCGCCCGCGCGGGTCAGGAGCCCGGGTGGGTCAGGAGCCGCCGACGGTCATGGGCCGCCCCGGACTCGTCAGGCGCCCCGGACGTCAGGAGCCGCCCCGGACCCGTCAGGTGCCCCGGACGTCAGGAGCCGTCTAGGAGTCGTCAGGAGCCGCCCCGGACGGCGCGGCGGTCGGGGCCGAGGCCCGCGCGGTTCGCGGCCGTCGTGCCGTGGGTCCAGCCCGCCTCGTCCCACATCGCGCGGACCCGGGTCGTACGGGTCTCCGGGAAGAGCTCGTCCGTGCGCGAGGTGACCGCGACATCGCGGGAGGCCAGGACCGGCAGCAGCGTCGGCGTCTCGGCCGCCACGCGGCGCGAGGTGCTCGCCAGCCGCGCACCCAGACGGTTCGCGTAGGCGAGGAGGAAGGACTGGCGGAAGGACTTCGTGCGCTTGCGGCCACCCGCCCGCTGTTCCGCCTCCGCCCGCGTCATCGCCGAGGTCCCCTGGACCAGGAGCGAGGTGTAGAGCAGTTCCACCGGCTCCAGGTCCGCCTCGAAGCCGATCACCGTCGAGAAGCCGTACGCCTCGTTCCACACCGCCCGGCAGTGGTTCGCCGTCGCCACCGCGTCCAGCAGGATCGCCTTGGCCTGCTCGTACGGCGCGCCCACCCCGATCCGAACCGCCCCCGGCGTCTCCCCCGCCGGCGCGCCCGCCGCGAGCGACGCCTCGTCCAGGCTGTGGCGGGCCATCAGCTCCTGCGCCTTGGCCGTCAGCGCCTCGGCCTCCTCCGGGTAGCCGGTCGCCTCCGCCTTGGCGAGCAGGGCCCGGACGCGGGTCAGCATGCGGGACTCCCCCGCCGCCGGGGGCGGGAGCAGCGCGTCGCCCGGCACCGGGCCCACGGGATCGAGGGACGGCAGCCGGACCAGCAGGCGGTACAGCTCCAGGACCGCCGTCGCGTACGAGAAGCGGTCCGCCTTCCAGGGGCGTGTGTCCAGCTCGGCGATCTGCGCCGCCCAACGCGCCGGCAGGCGCTCGTAACCGCCCGTCTCCGTCGCGATCAGGGCGCCGAGCAGACGGACGTGCTCCTCCCGCAGGTCCCGGCGGGCCAGCCGTACGACATCGGCCGGCTGCCAGCCGCGCTCCCACGCCCGGCGGACGAACTGCTCGCCCCGGCGGGCCAGTTCCGCGTCCGCCGCCGGATCGGCGGCGAGCAGCGACGCCGCTGTGTCCAGTGCCCGCTCGTCGTCCGTGTAGAGCGCTTCGAGCGCCCGCTCCACCGTGCCGCTCACTTCTGCTTCGCGTCCCATTCCTCGCGCGCCCGCCCGATCACCACGCGACCTTACGCGGTCCCGGTCACTCCACCAGGATGGTCCTCACCGCGCACCCCCGCGACATCGGGGTAGGGCTGGGCCTACCCCCGAGACGCCCTCCAGCGGTCGTGATCGGAAGAGGCGGAAACGGTTCGCTTGAGCCATGACCTCAAGCGCCGTAGCCGTACGGCTCACCGCCCTGCACCGCCACCACCGGGACGTCCGTGCCCTCGACGGCGTCGACCTGGACTTCCGGGCCGGGACCTTCACCGCCGTGATGGGGCCGTCCGGTTCCGGAAAGTCCACGCTGCTGCGCTGCGCGGCCGGCCTCGACCGGCCCACCGGGGGCAGGGTGGAGGTGGGCGGCGTCGCCCTGGAGAAGCTGAGCGAGCGGCGGCTGACGCTGCTGCGGCGCGACCGCATCGGGTTCGTCTTCCAGTCCTTCAACCTGCTGCCCTCGCTCACGGCGGCGCAGAACGTGGCCCTGCCGCTCCGCCTCGCCGGGCGCCGCCCGTCCCGTACGGAGGTGCGGGAGGCGCTCGCCCGGGTGGGCCTGGCCGGTCGGGAGAAGCACCGCCCCGGGGAGCTGTCCGGCGGACAGCAGCAACGCGTCGCCATCGCACGGGCGTTGATCACGCGCCCGGCGGTGCTCTTCGCGGACGAGCCGACGGGTGCGCTGGACTCCACGACGAGCCGCGACGTGCTGACGATGCTGCGGGAGCTGGTGGACCGGGACGACCAGACGATCGTCATGGTCACCCACGATCCGGTGGCGGCCGCCCGCGCGGACCGGGTGGTATTCCTGGTCGACGGCCGGGTGAGCGGCGAACTCCTCGCCCCGACGGCCGCGCGGGTCGCCGCGCGGATGGCGGGCCTGGAGACGGACGCCGCGCGGATGGCGGGCCCGGAGACGGACGCGGCGCGGATGGCGGGCCCGGAGACGGACGCGGCCCGGACGGCCAGTCCGGAGACGGGCGCGGAGGGCGCGCGCGCCGGGGCGGGAGGGGTCGCGTGCTGACCGTCGTCCTCTCCGGGCTGCGCGCCCGCTGGGCCGCCTTCCTCGGCAGCTTCGTCGCCCTCGCCCTCGGCGTCGGCCTCCTCACCACCATGGGCCTCGGCCTCTCCGCCACCTTCGACGCCCCCGAACGCGCGCCGCAGCGGTTCGCGTCCGCGCCGGTGGTCGTCAAGGGGCGGGACGCGGTCACCGTCGACGTACGGCGCGGACCGGCGACCGTCCCCGTGTCCAAGAAGCTCGACCGTCCACAGCCTGTGGATACCGAACTGCTGCGCGAGCTGAAGGCCCGCTGGACGGTCACCACCGCCGGCGGCCCCGACGCCGTCGGCGTCCACGGCCCGGCCCCCGAGGTCCGTACCCTCGTCGGTGCCCGCGCCCAAGTGCTCACCGGCGACGACCGGCGGCTCGCGGACCCCGAGCCCGAGCGGGACGCCGAGGCGCTCGTCGCCCTCAACGCCCTTCTCGGCACGGCGGGCGGCGTCACCGCCTTCGTCTCCGTCTTCGTCGTCGCCTCCACCTTCGCGTTCGCCGTCGCCCTGCGGCGGCGCGAGTTCGGGCTGCTGCGCACGGCCGGTGCGACGCCCGGACAGCTGCGGCGGATGCTGCTCGTCGAGGCGGCGGGCGTCGGCGTCCTCGCCTCGGCCGCCGGATGCGCGCTCGGTGTGCTCGGCGCACCCTGGCTGGTGCGTGTGCTCGTCGACGGGAACATGGCCCCGGACTGGTTCCTGATCGACCGCGCCACCACCTGGCCGCTGCACGCGGCCTTCTGGACCGGGGTGACGGTCGCGCTCGCCGGGGCGGTCGCCGCCTCCCGCCGGGCCGGGAAGGTCGGCCCGACGGCGGCGCTCCAGGAGGCGGACGTCGACACGGACGTACTCCCGCTCGGCCGTGCGCTGCTGGGCGCGGGACTGCTCGCGACGGGCCTCGGGCTGCTGGTGTGGACCTGCCTCACCGAGCCGTCGGAGCTGATGAAGCGCAAGACGTACACGACCCAGCCGATGCTCCTTGCCAGCGGGCTCGCGCTGCTCGCACCGGCGCTGGTACGGCCGGTGGCGCGCGCCCTGCGGCTGCCGGGCGCGGTGGGGACGCTCGTACGGGAGAACAGCGCGGCGGCCGTACGCCGTACCGCCGCCGTCGCCGCGCCGGTGCTGGTGACCGTCGCCCTGGCGGGTTCGCTGCTGGGTTCGGCGGCGACGGTGACGAGCGCGAAGGCGGCGGAGGCGCGGGAGCAGACGCGGGCCGAGTACGTGGTGAGCGGCGAGGGCCTGCGGCCGGTGCCGGGGGCCTCGGCGACGGGCGCGACGTCCGTCTTCGTACGGGACGGGGCCGAGGCGCTGGTGAAGTACGGGGCGCGGGCGGTGTCCGACCCGGCGGCCTTCGCCGGCCTGGCACGGCTGCCGGTGGTGGCCGGGGACGTACGGCGGCTCGACGACCGGTCGATCGTCGTCAACGAGGAGTGGGAACGGGGGCGCGTCGGCGAGACCGTCGAGGTGTGGCTCGCGGACGGCAGCGGTCCGGTACGGCTGCGGGTCGTGGCGGTCCTGGCGCTCGGCACGGGCGACAACGGGCCGTACGTGACCCGCGCGAACGCGCCGGGCGCGGCGGTGGACCGGGTCGAGGCACGAGGCGTCGCCCCCGAGGCCCTTTCGGCGGCCGGCGGACCCGTTCGCACGGTCGCGGAGTGGGCCGCCGCCACGCACCCGTCGAGCAGCCCGGAGACCCGGCTCGGACTGCTCCTGGTCCTGGGCATCGCCCTCGTCTACACGGTGATCGCCCTCGCGAACACCCTGCTGATGGCCACCTCCGTACGGGGCGGGGAACTGGCGTCCCTGCGGCTGGCGGGGGCGACACGGGCGCAGGTCCTCCGGATAGTGACCGGCGAGGCGGGCGTGGCCGTGGCGATCGGCGCGGTCCTGGGCCTGGCGGTGACAGCGGTGAACCTGGCCGGCCTGGGCGCGGGCCTCGCGGCCCTCTCGGCACCTGTGGCGGTCACCGTGCCGTGGGGCGCGGTCGGGGCGGCGGCGGGGGTGTGCGGCGCGGTGGCGGTGGGGGCGGCGGCACTGCCCGCGTGGCGCCTGACGCGCTGAGCGGGGAAGGTGGTGGGGCGGGGCGGTGACCGGGGTCGGAGCCGGGTCACCGCCCCGTCCCTCGGTTCTGTGCCGGGTGACCGACACCCGGGCTGACCGCCTACCGGCCTTGGGGTGCGCGGAGTCGGGAAAGTCGGCGGAGTCCGGGCCGGGCTGGGCTCGTCGTCGTCGAGGCGCTCGCGGAGCGGTGAGGCGTGGCAGCCGGCCCTGTTCTTCGCAAGGCGGTCACGGCGGAGATCGGGCTCGGGGCCTTGGGAGGGGTGCCTGTGCGCGGCCGGTCTCCGCGAGTGTCTGGTGCGGAACGCCCTTCCTTCCGAGAGTCGCGCCCTCCGGCGACGCGCCAAGGGCGCTCCTCGTTCCGCGACGCGTCGCTGTGCGATGACCTGCGGCCACCCTTGACCCGTCACCTCCGGGCGCGTGAAAACTCTCGGAGGGCGGCCCCAGGGGATGGCGGCGCCGGGGGCCCGTCCCCGGTTCCGCGTCGCGGACGACCACGATGCCCACCCCGGACGTCCCGCGTCGCGGGCGTCCGCGATCCGGTGGCCCACGACGGAAAAGACTTAAGTACCAGGGCAAGTACCCTCCCCACCCCTCCAGCCTCCCCGACGCGCACCCGTCACCCACACGGGTGATATGCGCCAACTGGGCTGGATTTGGGGCCCGTTGCCTGGCATATGCTCACCGCCACAACCCCAGACATGCGACGGCCCCCGGCCGGGACTAGCGATCCCGATCGAGGGCCTGACCACCGAGGAAGATAAGGCTTCCCGATGGCCTCCCAGCACCCTAGCGCGCCCTCGCGCGCCTCCGGGCTCATTCACGTCAACGTCCGCCACACGACCCGCTTCACGGTCGTCGGCAACCACCTCGCCCAGCACCGCGAGCTCTCGCTGCTCGCCATCGGGCTCGCCGTCCACCTCCAGTCGCTCCCCGCCGGAACCCCTGTCGGGATCAAGGCCCTGGCCGCGAAGTTCCCGGAGAGCGAGATGCGGATCGCGGGCGCCATGCGGGAGCTGGAGACCCACGGCTACCTGAAGCGGTTCAACGAACGGCTGCCCACGGGCCGCCTCGCCCCGCGCACGGTCTCGTACAACCGGCCGGGGGCTGAACCCGATCCCGTACCGGAGACGCCTCCGGAGCCCCCCGAGCCTCCGGACGCCCCGCCGCCGCCGGGCCGGCCTGAGCGACCGAAACCCGCATCCCACCCCGTAACCCCCGCTCCGTCACCGCCGTTCCCCCCGGCGCATCAGCCTGCCGCCGACCTGCTCGCCCGCCTCCGCCTCCACGAGCCCCGGCTGCTCCTCGCCGCGCGTGACATCCAGCGCCTCGCCCCCGGCGTCACCACCTGGCTCGAACGCGGCGCCGCCCCCGACGCCATCGTGCGCACCCTCGCCGCGACCCTCCCCGACGACCTGGTCCACCCGGCCGGACTCATCGCCCACCGCCTCGCCGCCCTGCTTCCACCGCCCCTCCCCGCGCAACCACCCGCCCGCGACCCCCTTCAGAACTGCGACAGCTGCGACCGAGCCTTCAGATCGGCCGAACCCGGCCGGTGTCGCGACTGCCGTCCCCCCGAGAGAAGGGCCGCCTAGCATGAAGCTGATGACTCGGGCCCCAGGGCACGGACGAGGAGCCAGCGCCATGACCATCGACTCCCCCCACTACCGGTCTATGCGCGCAGCGCTGAAGGTCCTGGACGACACCGTCTCGGGCAAGTTCGAGATCACCGCTGATGGAATCGTTCACGACATGATGGCTCCGCGTCGCCCCCACGAGTTCACGGCCGCGCAAGTCAGTCGGCGCCTCGAACGGGTCATGCCGGACAGCCTCGTCGCCCACACGGGCGAGCCCGACGTCGAGGACGCGCCCGGGGGCATCATGCGCCGCCCCGACGTCATGGTGATCTCGTGGACGGACATGGAGGGCGACGGCTCCTTCGACCCCCGCACCCTCGTCGCCGCCATTGAGATCGCTTCCCGTTCCAACCCGGACAACGACTGGGTGGGCAAGCTGCGGGACTACCCCCTGATCGGCATTCCCGTGTACGCGATCTTCGATCCCCGTACCGGCACCGGAGCCGTCTTCTCCGACATCCACGCCACCCCCGACGGCCCGCGCTACGCCACCCGCAAGGACTTCGTCTACGGCGAGGACGTCACCATCGCCGATTGGACGATCTCGACCGAGGACCTTCCCCGCTATCCCTGACGGCGCCCGAGGGCCGTCAGTCCGGCCGGAGCCCGGTGGCGCCTCGCGCGGCCGCGAGGTCGGCGCGCAGCCCCACGAGGCGCCGTGGCCGGTCGTTGTCAGTGGTGGGTGCCAGACTCGCACCCATGAGCGAGAGGTGGGCGCTGGCCTGCGAGGGGGAGGGGGGCGGAGCGCGGCTCGTGCCCCTCGGGGCCGACGGGGTGCCCGCCGGGCCGGTTCGGCGGGAGCCGGATCTCGTGGAGGCCGTGCGTTCGCGGCCCGAGGTCGGTCGCTGGGTCTGGCGCTCGACCGCCGAGGTCTATCCGCGGCTCCTCGCCGCCGGGGTGCGGGTCGAGCGGTGTTACGACATCGAGGCCGCCGAGCAGCTCCTCCTCGGGCACGAGGGGCGCCTCGGGGATCCCCGGTCGGCCGCCGCCGCGCTCGCGCGGCTGCGGGACGCGCCCGTGCCCCCCGACCCGCCGCAGCGAGCCGCCGAGCCCGGCTCGCAGGACTCGCTCTTCGAACCGGCCCCGACCTCCGAGATCCCCTTCGAAGGTCTTCTGGAGGTGTACGCCGAGCAGCAGCGGCGCCATGACCGTGCCGAACACCCCGGCCGGATGCGGCTGCTCACCGCCGCCGAGTCCGCCGGCATGCTCGTCGCCGCCGAGATGCACCGCGCCGGGCTGCCCTGGCGTGCCGATGTGCACCGGGAGGTGCTGCACGGTCTGCTCGGCGAGCGGTACGCGGGCGGCGGGGAGCCGCGCCGCCTGGCCGAACTCGCCGACGAGGTCTCCGCCGCCTTCGGCCGCCGGGTCCGCCCCGACCTGCCCGCCGATGTGATCAGGGCCTTCGCGCAGGCCGGGATCCGGGTGAGGTCGACGCGCCGCTGGGAGCTGGCGGAGCTCGACCACCCGGCGGTCGAGCCGTTGATCGCCTACAAGAAGCTGTACCGGATCTGGACCGCGCACGGCTGGTCGTGGCTCCAGGACTGGGTGCGCGACGGCCGGTTCCGCCCCGAGTACGTACCGGGCGGCACGGTCAGCGGGCGGTGGACCACCAACGGCGGCGGGGCACTGCAGATCCCCAAGGTGATACGGCAGGCGGTCGTGGCCGACGAGGGCTGGCGGCTCGTCGTCGCCGACGCCGACCAGATGGAGCCCCGGGTGCTGGCCGCGATCTCCCGCGACCCGGGCCTGATGGAGGTCGCCGGCCACCCCGATGACCTGTACACCCGGCTGTCCGACCGGGCCTTCTCCGGCGACCGGGACCACGCCAAGCTGGCCCTGCTCGGAGCCATCTACGGCCAGACCAGCGGGGACGGCCTGAAGAACCTCGCCGCGCTGCGCCGCCGCTTCCCCCGGGCCGTGGCCTATGTCGACGAGGCGGCGAAGGCGGGCGAGGAGGGCAGGCTCGTCCGGACCTGGCTGGGCCGCACCAGCCCGCGTGCGGCCGGCTCGGGCGACGACGGGGAGGCCGGCCTCCCCCAGGAGGGCGGCGAACTCGCTGTGCCGGACGGGGAGTTCACACCGGGTTACGCCTCCACCAACGCGCGGGCCCGGGGTCGTTTCACCCGTAACTTCGTCGTGCAGGGCAGCGCCGCCGACTGGGCGCTGCTGATGCTCGCCGCGCTGCGCCGCGCCACCGCCGGGCTCCGGGCCGAGCTGGTCTTCTTCCAGCACGACGAGGTGATCGTGCACTGCCCGGCCGAGGAGGCGGAGGCGGTCACGGAGGCGATCCGCGCGGCCGGGGACGAGGCCGGGCGGATCGCGTTCGGGCCGACGCCGGTGCGTTTTCCGTTCACGACGGCCACGGTGGAGCGGTACTCGGACGCGAAGTAGCGGGCCGTCGGGGAAGGGCGGTGGGCCGGCCCACGAGAGGTCCGGCCATCCGAGAGTCCGGCCCACCGCCCGCCCACGGACGCGGCCACCGCCCGCTCCGAGGCGCGGCCCCACCGCCCGCCCCTGCGGTGCTACTTCGCGGAGGCGCCCTTCCGCCACTTCGGGCTGAGTGCGATCTCCTTCAGCTGCTCCATCGTCAGCGCCGGCTCGGCGCGCGTCGCCGCCTCGTGCTGTGCGCCGGTGTTGAACGCGGAGACCACGACCCGGAAGCCGTCGGCGGTGATGGTGTCGGCCGTCCACCAGACCACGCCCGCGCCGCCCTTCTCGCCCGGCTGCTGGGTCAGCTTCACGCGCCGGCCGTCGGGCAGGGTGGTGACGTCACCGCTGCCGAAGAGTTCGTCCGCGACGTCGTTCATGCGGGACTGGACGTTGATCTGGACGAGGCTCCTGCCCTGGCCGTCGTCGACGACCACGTAGCCGAACCCGGTGTCGCCGCCCCTCTCGACCACCTTGAGGTCCTTGGGGAGCAGGGCCTTCAGGGTCGCCTGGACGGCCGCCTTGCTCGGCTCGGCCGGGGCGGGCGGGGTGGTCGGCGCGCCGGGGTCGGTCTCGCCGCGCTTGTTCTTGGGCAGTTGCTGGAGCAGCGGGTGCCACTCGTCGGTCGTGACCAGCGCCTTCAGCTGGGCGGGGCTGAAGGGCGGGGTCTCGCGGCTGACGGGAGCCCCCTTCTGCGCGGCCGCGTTCCACTCGCTCGCGTCGACCAGGAAGCCGTCCTCGGTGAGCAGCACGGCCCGCCAGTTCTTGGTCTCCTCGCGCTTGTCCGGGTACTCGTACCCCTGGAGGACCATCAGCCGGGAGCCGTCCGGCAGCCGTTCGGTGGCGCAGTCGTCGTACGGGACGTAGACCTTGTCCGGGCAGGTCACCTGGTCGGTGCCGGATTCTTCGGTGCCGCCGGTGCGGTACAGGCCGACGGAGACGGCCGCCTTGCCCTTGCCGTCGTCGTACACCCCCGCGACGGACTGGCCCGTGCCGTCCAGACCGTCGAAGGTCCAGGTCCCTGCCGGGGTGTTCGCCTCCACGACCTCCGCAAGGGCCTTGACCGGGATCTCGGCCTGCGCCGGTCCCTCCTTCTGCGGCGGTGCCTCGCTCCGCGCGGAGACGCCGTCCGTCCGCGGCGCGCCGACCGTGGCGCCCCTCACCTCGCCGCCGCCCGATCCCAGCAGGTCCCCGCCGTACGACCCGCCGACGCCGATCACCGCCAGGGCCAGCACGCCGCCGGTCACCGCGGCCGCACGGCGGCGGGCCAGGCGGCGCCGGCCGCGGCTGAGGCCGGCGGACGCCAGTCCGCGGCCGTCGTGCGCGGCGAAGCCTTCGCCCGTGAGGCGCAGGGCCTCACCGAGCCGGTCCTCGAATCCCTCGTGTCCCTCGTGTCCGTGTCCGTCGTTCAGAGGCATGCCGCATCACCGTTCCGGTCCATGGGTGAAAGTTCGTAGGTGAAGAGTTCGGGGTCCGCGGGCGCGGGCCCTCAGCGGGTGGCGAAGGCGACGAGGCTGCCGCCGAGCCGCTCGCGCAGCTTGCCCAGCGCCCGCACCGAGCGGGTGCGTACCGCCGCCGAGCTGACCTGCAGCGCTTCGGCGGTCTCCTCGATGCTGCGGTCCTCCCAGTACCGCAGGACCACGACCGCCCGGTCCTTGGGCGCGAGGGCGGCCAGGGCGTCGAGCAGGGCGACCCGCAGCGCCGGGTCGTCCCCCGTGGCGGGGGCCCGGTCGGGCAGTTCCCCGAGCGGGCGCTCCGTCGACGAGCGCCGCCGCTGGTGGGTGAGGAAGGTGCGCACGAGAACGGTCTGGGCGTATCCGGCCGGGTTGCCGATCCGCCCCATCCGTCCCCACATGGCGTACAGCCGGCCGAGCGTCTCCTGCGTCAGGTCCTCGGCGAGATGGGTGTCGCCGCTGGTCAGGAGGCATGCGGACCGGAAAAGGTGCCCCGTTCGGGCGGACGCGAATTCCATGAACTCGTCCGCGCGGGACGTGTGCTTCATGCCCTCCCCCTTCGTGTCCCCGTCGCTCCACACCTTTGACGCGGCGGCCCCGGGGGAATGTTTCACCCGTACGGAGAAAGGTGGGGACCCGGGGATGTCTGAGGCGACCCTGGGCGGGTATTCGGCGGATATGAACGCTTTCGCCATGCATTCCGCAGAGGTCACGACGGCCGCCAGCGTCTGGACCCAGGGCCTGGGCCAGTTCCTGGCCGGTCTCGCCGTCGTCGGCGTCCTCATCGGCGCCTTCGTTCTCGGGCGAAGGATCCGGGACCGCGAGCCGCGGCCGCCGACCCCCGATGAGCAGCCGCACCGGCCGGACACCGACCGGCTGCCCGGCGAGATGTCGGAGTACCGCCGGCCTGCCGAGATGCCGCAGACGGACGGGGAGCACCGGCTCATGCCGTACCAGCTGAAGGACTCGGGCACGTCGGGCACCGAGACCTCACCGGAACCGCCCAGCGAGGAGAAGCGCAAGTGGGGCGGCATCTCCAGTGGAGGCTTCGGCAGCGGCGGGCCGGGGCACGGCGACTGACGCCGCGCGGCGGGCGTACGACCGCCGTCCCCTGATCGCGCCGGGCGGTTCGGACCTGACCGAGCCGCCCGGCGTCCACGTGCGGGTGGACGTGGGCGGCAGGTCTCGCACCGGTGGCAGGGGCGGTGTGGGCACCCCCTACAGCGACGCCCTGGCGATACGGGTGACCCAGCGGGCCAGCACCTCCTGCGCGTCGCCGGTCCCGAGGTCGTCGAGGAAGCGCAGGACCTGGGCGTCGCCGCGTACGACGGCGACGATCCGGCAGGCGCGGGTGATCACGACGGTGCCGTTGGTGCGGTGCTCGTAGCCGAAGTGCCGGGAGCGGGGCCGGGACGAGGGCCGGGGCTGGGAGACGGACGTGTGCATCAGTTGACTCCGATCGCTTGCTTGCGGCTGTCGGTCGTCGGCTCCGGCGGCTCCGGCACCGTCAGGGGCGCCGCGTCCCCCACGCCGAGCAGGCGCAGCAGGGGCCCGGCCATCGCGGTGGTCACCAGCGCCATGAGCACCATCATGGTGAACAGGTCCGGTCCGATCAGGCCGAGTTCGCGGCCGATGCCGAGGATCACGATCTCGGTGAGCCCCCGGGTGTTCATGAGCGTCCCGAAGGCCCCCGCGTCGCGCCAGCTCATCCCCGAGAGACGGGCCGGGATCGCGGCGCCCGCGTACTTCCCGACCACCGCCGCCACCAGGACGACGAGCAGCGTGAGGAGACCGGACACGCCCAGTCCGCCGATGTCCACGGAGAGGCCGGTGATGACGAAGAAGACCGGGAGCAGCAGGGAGGAGGTCTTCTCCAGCGGGGCGGCGAGCTGCTGGTGCAGTCGCGGCTCGGTCGTCCGCGGCATGACGAGGCCGAACGCGAAGGCCCCGAAGATGGCGTGGATGCCGATCCAGGAGGTGGCGTACGAGGAGAGCAGCACACCGGCCACGATCAGGACGAGCCGTACGCCCCTCTCCTGCGGCCCCCCGGCGGCCGAGCGCAGCGCACGGTGCAGCAGCGGCCGTACGACGAGGAGCATCACCGCGGCGTAGACGGCGGTCAGGGCGATCACGGTGAAGAAGCCGCCGGTGCCGCCCGAGCCCGCCAGGGCGACGACCAGCACCAGGACGCACCAGGCGACGACGTCGCCGGCGGCCGCGCAGGCCATCGCCATGGCGCCGACGCGGGTGTGGCCGAGGCGGCGGTCCCGGATGATGCGGGCGAGCACCGGGAAGGCGGTGATCGAGAAGGCGGTCGCCATGTAGAGGACGAACATGTCGGCGCCGACGCCGTCGGGGGCCGTGGAGTCGTAGAGCAGCGCCGCCGCGCCCGCGCCCACCGCGAACGGCACGGCCATCGCCAGGAACGCCGTCGACCCGACGGATCCGGTCCGGCCGCGCAGCCGGCCGAGGTCCAGCTCCCAGCCGGCCAGGAACATGAAGAGCGCCAGGCCCACCTGGGCGAGCGCCGACAGGGCGGGCCTCGCCTCGGGTGGGAAGATCAGCGCGGGCAGATCTCCCGGCAGCAGCCCGAGCAGGCTGGGCCCGAGCATCAGCCCGGCCGCGATCTCCGCGACGACGGGCGGCTGGTGGAGCCGTCGGCCGAGTGCGACCATCACGGCTCCCACGACCAGGACGATCGCGACGTCCGCCAGGACGATCGCGTCCAGCGGAACACTTGACGACGCTGCCATCACGTCTTCCCTCCCCTCGACCGACAGGTGCTAGATCAGGACGCGGCCGGCGGCGGTGTCGCGGGTCTCGCGTGACTTGCGCAGATCGCGGGTGATGATCGCCTTCTGCAGCCAGCGGTCGGTGCCGTCGTACCGGGCGGTGAACGCCTTGCGGCCGTGGACGGCGAGGTAGTTGTCGACGACGAGGAGGGAGCCGGCCTCGACGACGATGTCGCGGGTCGCCGCCTCCAGTCCCCGCACCAGCTCCTTGAGCGCCTGCTCGGCGGCGGCGTCGCCGTCGACACAGCGCATGAAGAAGGGGTCGATCCGCAGGTACGGCGAGTCGGGGGCGCCGAACAGGACGGCCACGGGTTCGGGGGTCTCGCGCATGGCCCGCATGCGCAGCAGGCCGGGGTGGTCGGGCTGCTGGGCGGCCAGCTGCCGCAGGTGTTCGTCGTCGGGAAGAATGTAGAACCGCGGTTCGGAAAGGATCTTGCGGGTCTCGTCACCGAGATCGACATCGCGTATGGAGGCGACGGTCGTCGGAACTCGATCATGGTTTCGGATTCCGAAGAGGGCCAGATAATCACAGCGATAAGGGTGGAAGCCGTCCTCGGTGTGCCATTCGAGGAGCACGTCACTTCCGTGACCGCTCTGCTCGTTCTCCTCACCGGCGATCGGAAGCACGTTCTGGATCATTCTTCCGGATTGCAGCGTGGGCCAGCTGAACACTTCCCCGAGGCATGTGCCGATCAGTGAGAGGAAGACCTCCTCGCGCCGGGTCCGGCGTGAGGCGGCCGCTTCCGCCCAGTTCCGGGGGGTGGGGCCGACCGCCGCGTCGTCGACGGTGAACCCCTGGATCTTGAAAGCCGCGGCCGGGTCCTCGCGCCGGAACTCCGCCAGGAACCTGCGCAGCCCGAGGGGAAGCCGTGCGGCGAGCTCCCACGCCCGGTCGTGGAAGAGCGGGTCGCCCGGGTCGCCGTCGCCCTCCTTCAACTCGGTGATCAAAGCGTCGAGTTGGGTGACTTCGTCGGTGGACAAGTCGTAGTGGAGCACGCCTTGGTCATTGGTCACGGAATTCGCCCTCTCTGGCGTGGGTGGTGTCGGAGCCGCGGGCCGGGGGGTGGGTCCCCCACGCCCGGGGGCGTCGGGGAGGTCAGTCCCAGCCCCAGCTGTCGCCGGCGTCGCCGTTGGTACCGGTGGCGGCGGTGGTGGTGCCGGCCTGCGCCGCGGAGGTCACCGGCTGGGAGTCGGCCGCCTGCGCGGTGGTCGCCCCCAGGACCGTGGTCGTCACAGCCGCAGCGCACGAGATCAGGTAGACGAAAGCCTTGCGTCGCATTTTCCCGTCCGATTCCTTCGAAGTGGCGAGAGGAAATTCCTCTTTCCCCCGGGCGGGCCGGTGACCTCGCCATTTTCGTGGCTCTCATTCACCGGCCGCCGCTGAGTAATTTGCCAGGGGCCGAACGGGCGCTACAAGGATTTCCACTGGCACAAAGGTGCAGTGGCTGCAAGTGGCCACGGGCCACTTGCGCGGTGGTGACCGGGTCACCGTCAGAACGCCTTGCGGTGTTTCCCACCCCGCTTGCGCTCGTACATCTCCCGGCCCGCGGCCTCCCGGCGGCGCCATTCACGGGCCAGTTCGGCGCGCAGCCGGGCGTCGGTGCGCGAGGCGATCCAGGCGCTCTCCCGCAGCAGCTTGCGGTAGCTCTCGAACCGCCGGTGGGACAGGGTGCCGTCCTCGACCGCGGCGAGCACGGCGCAGTCCGGCTCGGCGTGGTGCTCGCAGTCGTGGAAACGGCAGTGCGCGGCCAGCTCCTCGATCTCCGCGAAGACCTGGGAGAGTCCTTCGTTGGCCTCCCACAGGCCCACTCCGCGCAGCCCGGGGGTGTCGATGAGGACGCCGCCGCGGGGCAGGGCCAGCAGTTCGCGGGCGGTGGTGGTGTGCCGGCCCTTGCCGTCGCTGCCGCGGACCGGGCCCGAAGCCTGCTCCTCCTCCCCCAGCAGCGCGTTGACCAGCGTGGACTTGCCGACGCCCGACTGCCCGAGCAGGGCGGAGGTACGGCCGGCCAGCTCGCCGGCGAGGGCGTCGAGGCCCTCGCCGCTGACCGAGCTGACGGGGAAGACCCCGGCGCCCGGGCCCGCCCGCTCCACGTCGGAGACGAGATGGGTGATGTCGGGGACCAGGTCCGTCTTGGTCAGGGCGACCACCGGCTGGGCGCCGCTGGACCAGGCCAGGGAGAGGAACCGCTCCAGGCGGCCGAGGTCCAGCTCGACGGCGAGCGAGACCGCGATCACGGCCAGGTCGATGTTGGCGGCGAGGACCTGGCCCTCGGAACGGGCGGAGGAGGTCGAGCGGGTGAAGCGGGTACGGCGGGGCAGCAGCGCCCGTACGACGGGGCCGGTCGGCGGTGCCGTGTCGACGGCGGCCCAGTCGCCCGTACAGACGCCGGTCACCGGGTCGGTGTCGGCGCGTAACGTACGGACGGAGCCGCCGGCCGACGCGTCCGCGCCGCCGACCCCGGTGCCGGTGGCGCCATCGATACCGGTGCTGCCGTCGGTGCCGGTGGTGAGATCGACGCCGGTGATGTCGTCGGTCGCGGCGACCAGTTCGCAGCGGCCGCGGTCGACCCGCACCACCCGGCCGGGCACGAGGCCCGCCTCGGCGTGCGGGGCGAACGCGTCCGCCCAGTCGGCGTCCCACCCGTAGGCGGTGAGCGGTGAAGTGGCTGCGCTTGTCACGGAGTTCCCCTCGATCGGGCCAGCGGCTGTCCGGCCCTGAACCGCCGGGCAGCCCCCAGGTCGGGGCCATTGTCGGCGCCGGAGGCGGCGCCCGGGACGCGGCTCACCGTCGTCGCGGTGAGCAGCAGCCCGCCCCTGACCAGAAACCGCCCCTCGAATCCGCGCAGCGCCACGCCGTCGACCAGCGGCCCGTCCACGAGCAGCCGGGCCGAGAACGTCGCCGTGCGCGGCTGGAAGGTGACGGTGGCCTCCGTGAAGTCCAGCCAGCGCCCCGTCAGCGGCGACCACGCCTTGTAGACGCTCTCCTTGGCGCTGAACAGCGCCCGGTCCCAGTGGACTTCGGGCCGCAGCGCCGTCAGCTCGGCCAGGTGGGCGCGCTCTTCGGCGCCCGTCACCATGTGCAGGACCCCGGTGTGGTCGAGCGGGTCGTGCGGTTCGGCGTCGAAGCCCAGCACCGCCAGGTCCTCGGCGCGCGCCACCGCGGCGGCGCGGTAGCCGACGCAGTGGGTGATGCTGCCGACGATCCCGGCCGGCCAGACGGGGGCGCGGGAGCTGTCGTACGGGATGGCCGCCCGCGGCTCCCCGAGCAGGCCGAGGGCCCGGCGGGCGCACGCCCGCGCCGTGGTGAACTCCCGGCGCCGCGCGGGCACGGCGTGGGCCAGCAGATGCTCCTCCCCCGGGAAGGGGACGGGCTCCCCCGCCGGGTCGCCGAACGCCTCCGCGGTGGCGACCGGCCGGGGCAGCAGTTCCTCGATCATCTAGCCGGCCCTCTTGACCGGGACCGCCTCGTCGGCTCCGGCCTCCCACCAGGCGATGTGCCGGTCGATCGGCGAGATCGGCATGACGGACTTGAACATGTCGTTCTCGACGTTGGCGAGCGTGGCGTCGTAGGGCCTGCCCACCGTCGTGAACGCGCGGTGGATGCGCTCCCTGCGCTTGTCGATGGCGGGCGCGTGCCGCTCGAAGGTGGAGGCCGGCTGGAGCAGGAAGTACGTGTGCGGGCTTCCGTGGTTGAAGCGCGGCGAGTGCTCGGGGTAGCAGGGCGCGAAGGAGACGACGAAGAAGCGCTCGCCCTCGATCATCGCGTACCAGGTCTCGTCGGGGTCCGGGGAGTCCTGGACGTAGACGCTCGGGTACATCGCGCAGAGCGTCTCGAAGAACCGCTTGGTCAGCCGGGTCAGCGAGTCCAGGGTGGCGCCCAGGGCGGTGTCCTCGAAGGTGAGCACCATGCCGTCGAGCTCCTCGGCCCGGGCGGTGCGGAAGAAGTCGGCGAGGGCGGTGCGGTGGGTGGGCAGCTCCCGCTCCACGTCGCCGGTGGCGATGGTGAGGGGCGGGCCCATCTTCGACGACCTCGCGAACGGGCACAGGGTGTTCTTGACGATCTCTTCGAAGCTCATGGTCACCTCACGGGTTCACTTTCTGGGCGTCGGAGTCGACGGGGGCGGCGGCCTGGGGCACGGGGGCCCGGCAGCCGAGGACGTAGAACCACCAGCCGGCGATGACGAGGGCGATGAGCGCGGCGAACATCGCGGCGGGCGAGGCGTGCACCAGCAGGAAGCCGCAGATGATGGGGCCGATCGCCACGCCGATGTGGACGAGGTTCTGGGCGCCGAAGTAGCTGCCGCGCAGGTTGTCCGGGGCGATCGCGTCGATGAACATGTACTCGGCCGGCACGACGATCACCTCGCCGATGGTGAAGACGACGATCGCGGCGACGATGATCCAGGCGTTGGTCGACAAGGCCATGCCGATCAGGCCGAGCACGAACGCGCCGGTGCCCCAGGTCAGCCAGCGCAGCAGCGTCTTCTCCTTCAGTTTGCTGCCGATCACGTACTGGGTGGAGATGACGACGATCGCGTTGGCGGCCGAGATGTAGGCGACCAGCTGGTAGGCCGTGTCTCGGGACTCGACGAGGACCAGGTACTGCGACATGTAGGTCAGCAGCGGTCCGTAGACGACGATGCTGAGGATGCCGCCCAGGGTGAAGAGCCCGAGCCGGCGGTCGGCCCGCATGACCCGCAGGACCTCGCGGAAGTTCATCGACTCGTCGTCGGCCGCGGCGGTCTCGTCCTTGGGGGCGGTGGTGCCGGTGAACAGCCTGCGGTAGATCACCAGCGGCAGCAGGGCGGCGAAGATGACACCGGCGGCGAGCAGGAACGGCCCGCCGGTCCCGGCCTGCACCGTCCACACGCCGAGGAACGGGCCGACGGCGGCGCCGATGTTCTGCAGCGAGTAGCGCAGCGAGAACACCTTCGCCCGGTTCTCCGAGGGCAGCAGGTCGGCGAGGAGCGCGTTGGCGGTGACGCTCATCGAGGAGGATGCGGTGTTGGCGACGAGCAGGATGCCGACGACCAGGAACGGGGAGCCGACCATGGGCAGCGCGGCGTAGAGGACGGTGAGGATCACGTCCAGGACGATCATGAAGTGGACCTTCACGAACCGGTCGGCGAGATAGCCGCCGTAGACGCTCACCAGGGTGCCGACGAGCAGGCACACGCCGAGGACGTAGCCGATGGTGGCGCCGTTCATGCCCAGCGCGTCGTGCAGGTAGATCGGCAGGTAGGCCAAAATGCCGAAGAAGCTGATCGAGCGCGCCATCGCGCACAGCAGCAAGATGCGTACGGCGATGGGCAGTTCGCGGACGAGGCTCAGGAGGTCCTTCATGCCCTGCCCTCCGCCGCGATCGCTTCGATGATGTCGATGAGGGATTCCTTGAGAGTGTCGATCCGCCGGCGGTCGAAAAGATCGGGGTGGTGGCCGAAGAGGATCTCCAGCCGTTCTCCGGGGATGACCGTGACGCCGAGCGGATAGTGGGAGACGCCCTTGGCGCCCTGGGTCCGCTCGGTGACGCGCGGACCGTCGGGGCCGGCGGACGGATCGGTCTGGTCAGGGTAGTTCTGGAAGACGTAGTACGAGTCGAACAGTTCGCCCGCGCCCACGAGCCGCTGGATCTCGGTCAGGCCCAGGTGGCGGTGCGGGAACACGTCCAGTTGGGCGGACTGCACGCGGCCGAGGGTCGCGCCGAGCGGTTCGCCGGGCTCCGTGCGCACCCGCAGGGGGACGGTGTTGATGAGCAGGCCGACGACGGACTCGATGCCGTCGATCTCGGCCGGCCGTTCGGAGACGGTGGTGCCGAAGACGACGTCCGTGCTGCCGGTGAGCCGGCCGAGCTGGAGGCCCCAGGCGGTCTGCATGGCGGTGTTCAGGGTGATGCCGAGGCGGGCGCAGGCCCGCTCCAGGTCCCGGGTGAGCTCCGCGGGCAGGACGGTGGAGGTGGTGGCGGGCAGGACGTGGGTGGCGAGTGCGGGGTGTCCCACCCGGGTGGGTGCCTCGACGCCGGCGAGGTACTCCCGCCACGCCTCGACCGCGCCCTCCCGGTCCTGCCGGGCCAGCCAGTCCAGGTACTCCCGGAAGGGGGTGACCGGCGGGAGTGCGGCGCCCGCGTACAGGTCGAACAGGTCCTGCCAGACGACCTGCATCGACCAGCCGTCGAGGAGGATGTGGTGGTCCGCCACGAGGAGCTGGTGCCGGGTGGCGGAGAAGCGGAGCAGGGAGAAGCGGAGCATCGGGCCGTGCGCCAGGTCGAAGCGGAGGGCCGCGTCCTCGGCGGTGATCCGGTCGGCCGCCGCGCTCTGCTCGGCGGGGGTGAGGCCGGTGAGGTCGTGGACCCGCCACGGCACCTCGACGGAGTCCCGCACCACCTGGACCGGGGTCTCCAGGCCGCGGACCGCGAAGCTCGCCCGCAGGTTGTCGTGGCGCATGAGGAGCCCGTGCGCGGCCTGCCGCAGCCGGTCGGCGTCCAGCGGTCCCTCCAGGTCGAAGAGGGTCTGCCCCTGGTAGGGATCGTCGTCCTTCTCCGGGTCGGCGGCGCCGGCGTGCAGCAGCAGGCCCTGCTGGAGCGGGGCGAGCGGCAGCACGTCCCGCAGGCCGGGGTAGGTGCGCTCCAGTTCGGTGAGGGTGGACTGCTTGAGCGGGAGCAGGCTCACGTCGGAGGGGGTGAGCCCGCCCAGTCCGGGGTGGGCGGTGAGCCCGGCGAGGGCGGTCAGGAGCTCGGTCCACCGGTCGGCGAGCGCGGTGACGTCCGGCTCGGTGAAGAGCGCCGTGTCCCACCGCCAGACGGTGTCGGCCCCGCCGTCGTCCCGCGGCCGTACGTCGACCAGCAGCGGGTACGGTCCGGGGTCACCCGTCACGTCGTAGCGGAAGCAGACCCGGGAGGGGGCGAACGCCGCGAGCTGCTCGCGTACCTCCGCGCTCCCGCGCCGCAGCTCGGCGTAGCCGCGGCCGTCGGCGGGCAGCGACCGGATCTGCTCCTTGACCCGCTTCAGGGCGCGGGCGAGGCCGCGCGGGTCCGACAGGCTCCGGTCGAGGTGGGCCAGGCCGGGTGTGAGCCGGACCGGGACCGCTTCGGGGACCGCCGTCGTCGCCAGGTCGACGCGGAGCGCGGACTGGGCGGCGGGGACGCGCCGGCCGCGCCACTCGATGAGGGCGGGGGCGAGCGCGGCGAGCGCGATGTGCGCCGGGTCCGCGTGGAACATCCGGGGCAGGGCGGTCAGCAGCGCCTCGGCGAGGTCACCGGTCAGCGCCCGGCCGAACTCGGCCCGCTCGTCGCCCGGTTCGCCGTAGGAGGGGTCGGGCGTCTCCAGCGTCTTCAGCCAGTACGGCAGCTCGCCGGCCGCCACGGCCGCCGGGTCGGTCGTCTCGGCCTGCTGGGCGGCGCGGGCGATCAACGCCTCGATGGTCTGGTACTGGAACACGTCCCGGGGGGTGATCACGAACCCCTCGGCGCGGGCGCGGCTGACCAGCTGGATGGAGCGGATGGAGTCGCCGCCGAGATCGAAGAACTGGTCGTCGACGCCCACGGTGTCGAGGCCCAGGACCTCGGCGAAGAGCCGGGCGAGGGTGATCTCCCGTTCGGTGCGCGGCGGCCGTACGGCACGGGCGGTGAAGTCCGGGGCCGGCAGCCTGCGGGTGTCGAGCTTGCCGTTCGGGGTGAGCGGCAGCTTGTCGAGCAGGACGACGGCCGCGGGCACCATGTGCTCGGGCAGCTGCCGGGCCGCCTGGCGGCGGACCTCCACGGCCAGCTTCCGGCCGTGGTCCTCGGCGCGCGGGTCGTTGCCGTGCTCGTACAGGGACTGGCCGGGGGCCGCCTTGTGGACGAACAGGTCGGTGATCAGCGGGTGTTCGGTCGCCGCGTCCAACAGGACCGCGTCGAAGCGATCGCCCTCCGAGGCGTCGGTCCAGGTCAGTGCGGCGCGGTAGCCGAGCTCCTCGGCCAGCGCGTGCACCGCCTCGGGGTCGGTGCCGGGGCGCTCCCGGGTGTCGAGCCCGAGGTCCCGCAGGCGGGCGGCCGATTCCGTACGGAGCAGATGCGCGGCCTCGACCTCGGCGGCGACCCGGTGGTTGGGGATGCCGGTGACGCGCAGCGTCGCGGGTCGGTTGGCGGCGAGGTGCTCGCGGACGGCGTCCAGACCGGTGGCGTCCTGCCAGACGATCTCGGCCGCGTCCCGTACGGAGAACGGCTCGGCGCCCTGCTTGTGCAGGACGACCTCGTAGCGGAAGTCGGTCAGTTCGTTGCGGTGGTGGCCGCGCTTGAGCTGGATGTCGACGCCCGCCACGTCCGCGATCTCCTCGCCGATACGGCTGAAGAAGGCGGGGTCGAGGAGGAGTTCGCTCTCCAGCTCCACGGTGTGGGCGATCAGGTCCCGTACGGCCGTGACCGGCTCGTCCGCGTGGGCGCCGCCGTGCAGGGCGGTCGCGGTGAGGAAGGGGTGCAGGAGCCGCAGATGGCGGATGTCACCGAGGAAGATCCGGCCGCCGGGCTCCAGGAGCTCGATGGCCTGCCGCAGGACGTCGATCAGGTAGTGGACGCTGGGGAAGTACTGGGCGACCGAGTTGATGACGACGGTGTCGAAGCGGCGGCCGGCCAGGTCACCGATCTCGTGCGCGGCGAGGCTGCGCAGCAGGACCCGGTCGCGCAGCTCCTCGGACGCCTCCACCCGGGCGCCGAGCGTCTGGATGAGGGAGGGCGAGAAGTCGACGCCCGCGTACGTCTCGACGTGCGGGGCGACCTGCCACAGGATGAGGCCGGAGCCGACGCCGACCTCCAGGACGTTGCGGGGCCGCAGGTCGAGGATGCGCGCGACGGTGGCGGCCTGCCACTCGCGCATCTCCTCCAGCGGGATCGGCTGGTTGTCGTAGCTGCTGTTCCAGCCGGTGAAGTCCTGCTCGACGCCGAGATCCTCCTGCTCGCTGTACCCCTCCTCGTGGATCTCCTGCCACTTGTCGACGTGCGCGATGTCGTCGGCGAGGTCGCGTACGGCCGCGTCGGCGGCCCTGGGCACGACGTAGCCGATGAGCTGCTGGTGGCCGGGGGTGTCCTCGCGGACGACGACGGCGGACTGGGCGACGCGCTCGTGGGTGTCGAGGACCGCCTCGATCTCGCCGAGTTCGATCCGCATGCCGCGGATCTTGACCTGGTCGTCGGCGCGGCCGACGAAGTCCACCACGCCCTCACCGGTGGGCAGCGTGCGCCACTTCGCCAGGTCGCCGGTGCGGTACATCCGCGAGCCGGGCGGACCGTACGGGCAGGCGACGAACCGCTCGGCGGTGAGGCCGGGCCGGTTGAGGTAGCCGCGCGCCAGGCCGTGGCCGGCGATGTACAGCTCGCCGGTGACGCCCGGGGCGACCGGCCGCAGCGCGGCGTCCAGGACGTAGACGCGGGTGTTGGGCAGCGGGCGGCCCACGGGCACCGAACCGGCCTCGAACTCCGGGCCCGCGCTGCCGCACTCCCAGTACAGGGTGTCGACGGTCGCCTCGGTCGGACCGTACGCGTTGATCATCGTCCGGCCGCGTGACCAGGTCGCCGCGAGCCCCGGCGGGCAGGCCTCTCCGGCGACCATCAGATGCGGTACGTCCGCGAGGGCGTCCTCGGCCATGGAGCCGAGGATCGTCGGCGAGAAGGTGATGTGGGTCGGCCGGAAGCGGGCGGTCAGGGCGCGCTGGCGGTCGGGGGAGAGCAGCTCCTCGGGGGAGGTGAGGATGACGGCCGCGCCCGACAGCAGGGTGCAGCACATCTCGCAGAACGTCGGGTCGAAGTTGATCGAGGAGAACTGCAGGAAGCGGGAGTTCTCGTCGAGTCCGAACCGGTCGATGTAGCCGCGGGCCAGGTTGGGGATGCCGCGGTGGGTGACGGCGACGCCCTTGGGCCGGCCGGTGGAGCCGGAGGTGTAGATGACGTACGCCAGGTCCTCCGGCCGCAGCGGGGCCCGCCGGTCGGCGTCGGTGGGGGCGTGGCCGGGCATACCGGCCAGCTCGGCGCGCGCCTCGGGGTCGCCGAGGTCGAGCCGGAGCACGTCCCGCGCCTCGGCGGGCAGCTTGGCGAGCACGTCGGCGGTGGTGACGAGCGCCTTGGGGCGGGTGTCCTCGACCATGAAGGCGAGCCGGTCGGGCGGGTAGTCCGGGTCGAGCGGCAGATAGACGCCGCCGGCCTTGAGGATGCCGAGCAGGCAGCCGAGCAGCTCGGGCGAACGGCGCAGGGAGAGGCCGACGACGTCGTCGCGGCCGACCCCGCGGGCGATCAGCCAGTGGGCGACCTGGTTGGCGCGCCGGTCGAGTTCGGCGTAGCTGAGCTCGGTGTCCTCGTGGACGAGGGCGAGCGCGTCGGGGGTGCGGGCGACCTGGGCCTCGAAGAGGGCGGGGAAGGTGTCGTCGGGCAGGTCGAGTCCGGTCGCGTTCCAGGTGTCGAGGAGCGCGGTGCGCTCGCTCTCGTCGAGGACGTCGATGCTCTCCAGGCGGCGGGTGGGGTCGGTGACGACGGCGTCGAGGATCCGCAGCAGGTAGCCGGCGAACCGTTCGACGGTCTCCCGGTCGAAGAGGTCGGTGGCGTACTCGATCTCGCCGCGCAGGCCGCCCGGGCGGCCGTCGGCGTCGAAACGCTCGGTCAGCTCGATCGTCAGGTCGAACTTCGAGGTGTGCGTGGGCACGGTCTCGTGCACGGCGGTGAGCCCGTCGAGCCGCCATTCGGGCTCGACGTTGTTCTGGAGCACCAGCATCACCTGGAACAGCGGGTGGTGGCTGGTGGTGCGGGCCGGGTTGAGCACCTCCACGAGGTACTCGAACGGCAGGTCCTGGTGCTCGTAGGCGGCGAGGTTGGACTCCGCGACGCGGGCGAGGAGTTCGGTGAAGGCGGGGTCGCCGGAGGTGTCGGTGCGCAGCACGAGCGTGTTGACGAAGAAGCCGACGAGCTCGTCGAGGGCGCTGTCGGCGCGGCCGGCGAGCGGGGAGCCGAGCGGGATGTCGGTGCCCGCGCCGAGCTTGGTCAGCAGGGTCGCGGCGGCGGCCTGGAGGACCATGAAGAGGCTGGCCCGCTCCCGCTGGGCGAGGCTCTGCAGCTTCTCGGTGAGAGAGGCGTCGACGTCGAAGCGGACGACGTCGCCCCGGAAGGTGGCGAGGGCCGGGCGCGGCCGGTCGGTGGGCAGGTCGAGCAGTTCGGGGGCGCCCGCGAGCCGTTCGCGCCAGTAGGCGAGCCGCCGGGACATGGTGGAGTCCGGGTCGTCCGTGGAGCCGAGCAGCTCGCGCTGCCACAGCGTGTAGTCGACGTACTGGACGCCGAGCGCGGGCGCCTGCGGCTCCGTGCCGGAGCGGTGGGCGGTGTAGGCGTCGCACAGGTCCTTCACCAGCGGGGCGAGGGACCAGCCGTCGCTGGCGATGTGGTGGATGCACAGGAGCAGGACGTGGTCGTGCGGTCCGGTACGGAACAGGTCGACGCGGACCGGGATCTCGGCGGCCAGGTCGAAGAGGTGCCCGGCGGCCCGGTCGACGGCGCCGCGCAGGTCGTCCTCGGCGACGTCGTGGAGGGTGACGTCGACCCGGGCCTCGGCGGCGGGCACGACGATCTGCTCGGCGCCGTCCGGGCCCTCGGCGAAGTACGTCCGCAGGCTCTCGTGCCGTACGAGGAGGTGGTCGACGGCCGCGCGCAGCGCGTCGAGGTCGAGCTCACCGGTCAGGCGGACGGCGATGGGCAGGTTGTAGGTGGTGCTCGGGCCCTCCAGGCGATGCAGGAACCACAGCCGCTGCTGCGCGTACGACACCGGGACGCGCTCCCCGCGCTCCCCGGGTCGGGGGGCGGGGCGGGCGGGGGTGCCCGCGTCGAGGTGCGGCGCGAGGGCGGCCGGGGTGCGGTCCTCGAAGACGGCGCGCAGGGGGAGTTCGACGGAGAGGGCGGCGCGGACGCGGGCGACGAGCCGGGTGGCGAGCAACGAGTTGCCGCCGAGGTCGAAGAAGCTGTCGTCGGCGCCGACGCGGTCGACCCGCAGGACCTCGCGGAAGAGGTCGGCGAGGGCGCGTTCGCCGGCGCCGGTGGGCTCGCGGTAGGCGGTGGAGCGGGTGAACTCCAGGGCGGGCAGGGCCTTGCGGTCGACCTTGCCGGCCGGGGTCAGCGGGAAGCGGTCCAGGACGGCGATCCCGGCGGGGACCATGTGCGCGGGCAGCCAGGCGGTGAGCGCGGCGCGCAGCGCGGTCGGCTCGGGGGTGTGGCCGGGCGCGGGCACGACATAGCCGGCGAGGTGGCGGCTGCCGGGGGCGTCGGGGGTGTCCTCGCGGACGACGACCCGGGCCTGGGCGACCTCGGGAAGGCGGCGCAGCGCCTCCTCGATCTCGCCGATCTCGATGCGGTAGCCGTGGATCTTGACCTGCTCGTCGACGCGGCCGAGGAAGTCGAGCGTTCCGTCGGCGCGGCGGCGCACGACGTCCCCGGTGCGGTACATGCGGGCACCGGGCGGGCCGAAGGGGCAGGCGACGAACCGCTCGGCGGTGAGCGCGGCCCGGCCGTGGTAGCCGCGGGCCAGGCCGTCGCCGGAGAGGTACAGCTCGCCGGGTTCGCCGTCGGCGACGGGCGCGAGGCGCTCGTCGAGGAGGTGGACGCCGGTGTTCCACATCGGGGCGCCGATGGTGACCGGCTCGCCGGCGCGCACGGGGGCCACCAGCGACCAGATGGTCGTCTCGGTGGGGCCGTAGAGGTTCCACACCTCGGCGTGGCCGGCGGCGGCCAGGAAGTCGGCCAGGTCCTGCGGCAGCGCCTCGCCGCCGCAGAGCAGCCGGGTCCCGGCGGGCGTCTCGGCCGGGGTCCAGCCGGCCTCGCGCAGCAGCTGCCACAGGGCGGGGGTGCCCTGGATCAGGGTGGGGCGGGCCTCGACGAGGTGGCGGCGCAGCGCGGCGCCGTCGACGGTGGTCTCGCGCGGGACGAGGTGGAGCGTGGCTCCGTTGACCAGCGGGAGGTACAGCTCCAGACCGGCGATGTCGAAGGAGATCGGGGTGGTGGACAGCACCACGTCGCCGGGGTGCACGCGGTACCGCGCGGACATGAAGGCGAGAAAGTTGGCGAGGGAGCGGTGGGTGACGACCACGCCCTTGGGGCGGCCCGTGGAGCCGGAGGTGTAGATGGTGTACGCGCCCTGGCCGGGGTCCGTGGAGCGGCCGGCCGGGTTCCCGGCGGGCTCGACGGCCTCCTCACCTGCGTACAGGAGGGCGGTGGCGGGGTCGACGGGTCCGAGGCCCGGCTCGACCTCCGGGGTGGTGATCAGGGCGCGCGGGCGGGCGTCGGCCGTCATGTAGGCGAGGCGCTCGCCGGGATAGCCCGGGTCGAGCGGAAGGTACGTCGCGCCGGCCTTGAGCGTGCCGAGGAGGGCGGCGACCAGCTCGGGCGAGGAGGGCAGGGCGACGGCGACGATGTCCTCGGGGCCGATGCCCCGGTCGATCAGCCGGTGCGCGATCCGGTTGGCCCGCTCGTTCACCTCCGCGTACGACAGGGACTGCGCGCCGCAGCGCACGGCGACCGCGTCGGGGGCCCGCCCGGCCCGCTCCTCGAACCGGGCGACGAGACCGGACGTCCAGGCGCCGGCGTCCACCGCGTTCTCCGTCCGCGCCGTCATGACCGGCCGTCCCGTCCCTGGGAACCGGCGGGGGCGAGCGCCGTCCAGTGCTCCTCGACGTACCCGAGGCAGGCCGCGCGTACGTCCGGACCGAAGGCGGTCTCCCAGCCGTCGGGCACGGCGACGAAGTCCGGCCACAGGGAGTGCTCGCCCGCGGCGTTGGTCAGGACGCGGTACACGCCCGACTCGTTCTCGAAAGGATTGGTGCTTGACTGGTCCATGTCGCTCATTCCTCGCCCACGAAGTCGTCGATGCGCGCGGCGATCTGCGCCGCTTCGATCACACAGAGCCGCAGCCCGTACGCGTCCGAGTCCATGACGTGGGCGGTGAGTTCGCCTCGCACGATCTCCTGCCAGTCGGGGAGCGTCGGGTTGTCCTTGGCGAGCAGCAGCAGCACGTCGAGCTCGGCCGGCTCCGGGCGGTAGGTCTCCAGGGCCCGGGAGGTGGTCAGGAACGCCCGGTAGAGCCGCTCCATGAACTGGGTGCCGCCGTCCTTCGCGGCGGTCTCGGCGCCGAAGAGCGCGGTCGACACCTCCAGGAAGACGTCCTCGCGGGTGGCGTCGGCGGCCGCCAGCGGCGGGTGGTCCACCTGCGGGGCGACCA
Organism: Streptomyces sp. NPDC093600; assembly: GCF_044764755.1. NCBI lineage: Bacteria > Bacillati > Actinomycetota > Actinomycetes > Kitasatosporales > Streptomycetaceae > Streptomyces > Streptomyces sp. NPDC093600. The sequence goes on along the minus strand of NZ_JBIWIU010000009.1, from coordinate 209,162 downwards.
TCCGCAGCACGTCGTCGCGGTATCCGACGAGCCTCTCCCCCTCCGGGATGTCGTCCTCGCCGGTCACCGAGCCGTCGAGGTAGCCGTCGAGGATGACGAGCTTGCGCACCCCGAGGCCGCGCTCCTCGGCGATCCGCGCGATCTCGTACGCGATGACACCGCCCGCGCAGGCGCCGGCGAGGTGGAACTCGTCCTCGCCGAACTCGTCCTCCAGCAGGTCCGCGTACGTCTCCGCGAGCGCCGTCATCTCGTCCGGCACGTCCAGGGCGCTGATGTGCGGCGACTGGAGGCCGTAGCAGCCGCGGTCGCCGCCGAGCGCCCGCACGATCCGGGCGTAGCCGTCGACCAGGCCGAGGCCGGGGTGGATGAGGACGAGCGGGGTGCGCGAGCCCTGGTTGCTCAGGCGGATGATCGCCCGCTCGGTGTTCGCGGCCTGGGAGAGCGCCTTGTTGGCGCTCAGGGCGCGGACGGTCCGGTAGCGCAGCAGATCGCCCATGTTGAGCGACCAGCCCAGGCGCTGGTTGATCTGCTCGATCGTGACCAGGGCGAGCAGGGAGTCGCCCCCGGTGGTGAAGAAGTCGTCGTCGAGGCCGACCGAAGGGCGGTCGAGCGTGGTCTTCCAGATCTCGACGAGGGCCTGCTCCACCAGGCTCTGCCCCGGCGTGACCTCGCACTCCTCGGGCGCTATCGGCCGAGTACTCACAACGGAACTCTCTTTCTGGGGGGAGGGTCTGGGGTCGGCCCTAGGACCAGCCGCCCGTGAAGTGGATGACGTCGCCGGTGAGGAAGTCGGCGGACCCGCTGCCGAGGAAGACGACCAGGTCGCCGATCTCCTCGGCCGTGCCGAGCCGGCCGGCCGGCAGGAGGTCCCGGAGCCGGGCCCGGCCCTCGTCCGTCTCCCACACCTCCGGCGGGTAGTAGGTCTCGCTCTGCAGGAAGTTGGGGGCGACGGCGTGCACGGTGACGCCGTGCGGGGCGAGTTCGCGGGCCGCGGCCCGCGCGTAGGCGGAGGCGCCGGCGCGCAGCGAGCTGTACGCCGAGAACCCGGTCTCGGGCCGGACCGGGGCCGCGGAGGTCATCAGCACGATGTGACCGCTCCCGCGGCGCTTCATGTGCGCGGCGGCCTTGGCGAGGACCGCCGCCGGGGTCACGAGCAGGGCCTCCGCCGCGCGCCGCAGCTCCGCCGGGTCGGCCTGCTCCACCGGCAGGTAGCGGGCCGGGTAGACGTCGTTGCTGACGACCAGGTCGAGCCGGCCGTACCGCTTGACCGCCTGGCCGACCGCGCCGGTCGGGGTCCTGGCCGGGCAGGCCACCGCGCCGTCCCTGCCGTCCTCGAACGCGGTCCGCGCGGCCTCTTCGGCGAAGGACTCGTCGTGACAGAGCACGGTGTAGCCGGCCTTGCGCAGGGCCTCGACGGAGCCGGGCCCGGCGTAGCGCGTCGCGTGGGTGACCACCGCGACGCGCTCCGCCGTGTCCGGGCGCGTGGTCGCTTCCGCGCTCACGCGCCACCGCCGATGAACTCCCGGAGCATCGCGTAGATCTCCTGGTCCGGGATCAGGATGTCGTGATGGGTGCCGGACTCCCGTTCCGCGACCGTCACCTCGCCCGGCACGAGCCCGCCGAAGTGGTGCGCCGTCTCGGGGTGGGTCATCCGGTCCGTACGGCTGGTGGCGATGAGCACCCGCTGCCGCAGGCGGCGGGCCGCCTCGTTCGCGTCGTACGCCATGAGCGCGTAGTTCTGCTTGGCGTACCGGTGGAACAGCTCCTCGTCGCCGTACGGGTAGAGGATGAACGGCGCCAGCCTCGGTTCGACGCCGAACAGCATGTTCGGGTCGAGGAAGAGGTTCAGCGTCTCCCGGGCCCGGCGGGGGCCGGACGCGGCCCCGGCGAGCACGCTCTGGAACTGCTTCTGGAACGGGGTGCGCATGACCCCCTCGCCGAAGTTCAGGTCGGGGTGGAGCACGGTCAGCGTCTCCACCCGGTCGCCGAACTCGGCGGCCGCGGCGAGCGCCACGGGGGCGCCGCCGCAGATCCCGACCAGATGCGCCCGGGTCAGCCCGTACGCGGTGAGGAGCGCGCCGACCAGATCGATCTCCTCGGCGAAGTCCCCCTCGGGCGTGTCCAGGGAGCGCCACTCGCCGAACAGGTACGGGTTCTCGTAGGTGATCACGAGCCGGTCCGCCGACAGCTCCTCCAGCCAGGGCCGGAACAGCGTCGCCGGCACCCCGGACGGCAGGATCAGGACGATCGCCTCCTCACCGGCCGGACCGGCCGAGAAGGAGTCGAAGGCGGGGACGCCCTCGGCCTCGATCCGGCGGCGGCCGGGGAGGGCGGCGAGCCCGGCGAGGCCCGCCGCGCCGCCGGCCGGGTCCCCCGAGCGGTCGGCGACCGGCTGCCAGCCGCCCAGTTCCAGGTCGCAGAAGTTGCTCAGCGCCACTTCCAGGCTGGAGGGCTTCTCCGGGGCCGGCCAGACGAACCGGGGCACCGTCAGGCCGTACGAGGCGCCGATACCGGCCAGGACCTCGTTGCACCGTTCGACGTCCTCCGGGGCGAAGCCCTCGCCGTCCCGGCCGTTCGCCGGGAACACGCGCAGCGTCTCGCGGGCCGATCCCAGCAGGGGCTGGCAGAGCTCCAGCACATCGACCACGCTCAGGGTCTTCGTGGTCATCTCAGAACTTTTTCCCGCGCGTGGTCTCGGTGACCATGCGGTTGGACGGGTTGTTGTTGGTGCCGTTGACCAGGACGCTGCCGTAGCGCTCCAGGCTGATGCGGCCGCCGTACTCCTCGATGTGGTCGCTGCCGGGGTAGACGGAGACCGAGGAGGGGACGTAGCGGGAGGCGAAGCCCATCCGCATCTCGTCGGTCAGGCCGTCGTGCGGGTGGGAGGCGTGCATCAGCGTGGACCAGAAGATGATGAACTGGCCCGGCTCCATGATCTGCGAGACGGCGGAGTCCTCGTCCGGCTTCCAGTCCGGGTCGACCTGGAGCTCGCGGTAGTCGTAGCCGAAGAAGCCGCGGCGGACACCGTCCTTGTCGACCCCGTTGATCGAGTTGGGGTCGTAGTGCATCCGCTTGGTCTCGTCGTAGTTCATCTGCTGGTGCGTACCGGGGATGAACTGCAGGCAGCCGTTCTCCACCTTCGCCTCGGTGAAGGCGGACCAGACGGTGATCGTGCCGCCGAACTCGGCGTTGTCCGGCCACAGGATCTGCGGGGTGCCCGAGGCGTTGGCGAAGGTGTCCGCCTGGTGCCAGTCGGTGCCCTCGTCACCGGGGTGCTTGGGGAAGAACTCCGTACGCCAGCAGATGACGTCCGGGCCGAGGATGGAGGCGACCCGGTCGACGATCTCCCGCTTGCCGACGTGCGCGGCGAGGAAGTCGTTGTCGAGGTGGCGGTCGTAGTTGGAGATGTTGGTGGCGCCGGACAGCTCGTCGTCCGGGTAGACGGCGTGGCTGCGGTCGAGCATCTGCAGCCGGGTCTTGCGCCAGATCTCGCGCATCTCTTCGGGCTGGTAGGCCGTGAAGGGGCCGATGAACCCCTGCCGGTGGAAGGTGGCGAGCTCTTCCTCGGAGAGGGCGAACGACTGCTGTGCCTGCTGGGCTTCCGTGGTCATGTCCTGCGCTCCTAGCGGGAGGTGGCGGCGAGCTGGTTCTTGACGGCGGCGGCGAGGGCGGCGATGTTCGCGCCTTCGGCGAGCGTGCCGACGTTGAGGCTGAGACCGAATCGGTCGTTGACGACGCTGAGCATGTGGATCAGCGAGAACGACGTGCCGCCGAGGTCGAAGAACTCGTCGGTGTCCTTGATGCCGTCGGTGCCGAGCACCTCCGACCAGATGGCGCGCAGCGTGTCCTCCACGGAGGCCCCTTCGGCCTCGCCCTTCGACGCCTCGGCGAGCTTCAGCTCCAGCCGCTTGCGCAGCACGCCCTCGTCGAGCTTCCCGTTCACGGTGACCGGGAGTTCGTCGAGCGGGAGGTAGGCCGAGGGCGCCATGTAGGCGGGCAGCGCGGCGGCGACGGCGTCCTTGAGCTCGGCGACCAGCTGGTCCGGCGCGGCCGTGGTCACGGGGTACGCGACCAGGCGCGGGTCGCCCTCGCCGAAGTCGGCGGCGATGACGACGACGTCCCGGACGGCGGGGTGCCGGCTGAGGACGGCCTCGATCTCGCCGGGCTCGACGCGGTAGCCGCGGACCTTGAGCTGGCGGTCGGCGCGGCCGGTGTAGGCGAACTGGCCGGGGGCGATCTGGACGCCGCGGTCGCCGGAGTCGTACCAGCGCAGGGTGGTCCCCTCGGCGTCGGTGCGCTCGACGAACCGCTGGGCGGTGAGCTCGGGGTGGTTCAGATAGCCGCGGGCGACACCGGCGCCGGCGACGTGGATGACGCCCTCCTCGCCGAGCGGCAGGGAGCGCCCCTGCTCGTCGAGGATGTCGACGCGCAGGTCGGCGATGGGCTCGCCGATCGGGCTGGGGCCCTCGCCGGCCAGGTCGGCGGCGGCGATCCGCTTCCACGTGACGTGCACGGTGGTCTCGGTGATGCCGTACATGTTGATCAGCGCGGGCGCGTCGAAGCCGTGCCGGTCGGTCCACGGCGTCAGGGCGCGGTAGTCCAGCCGCTCTCCGCCGAAGACGACGTACCGGAGGCTGAGCGCCGCGGTGGCCGGGTCGGCGGCGTGGGCGTCGATGTCCGCGTTGACGAGGTTGCGGAAGGCCGACGGCGTCTGGTTGAGGACCGTCACCCGCTCGCGGCGCAGCAGCGCGTGGAACGCCCCCGGGTCGCGGGCGGTGTCGTGGTCGACGACCACCAGGCGGCCGCCGTGCAGCAGCGCGCCCCAGATCTCCCAGACGGAGAAGTCGAAGGCGGCGGAGTGGAAGGCGGTCCAGACGTCGTTCTCGTCGAAGCCGAAGACCGGCGCGGTGGCGGTGAAGAGCCGGACCGCGTTGCGGTGCTCGATCATGACGCCCTTGGGCTCACCGGTGGAGCCCGAGGTGAAGATCGTGTACGCGAGGCTCGACGGGTCAGCGGCCTGGTGGCCGGCCGGGATGGCGGCGTCGCCGCCGTCGCCGTCGGGCAGCCCGTCCACGAGGACGACGCGCTGTCCGGTCACCAGACCGGCCGTGGCGCCGCTGGCGACGACGACACCGGCGTCGCACGCGGCGAGGACGAAGTCACGGCGGTCGGCGGGGTAGGCGGGGTCGACCGGGACGTATCCGGCGCCGGCCTTGAGGATGCCGAGCAGACCGACGACGAGGTCGGTTCCGCGCTCCACGCAGAGTCCGACCCTCCGGTCCCGCCCGGCGCCGGCCGCCCGCAGCGCACGGGCCAGCCGCTCGGCGCGGGCGTCGAGCTCGGCGTAGGTGAGCCGGGTCCGGCCATCGGTGACGGCCACGGATTCCGGGAATCGCGCGGCGATCCGCTCGAAGTTTTCGTGCAGGGTGAGCGAATCATCGAGCGATTCGCTGGAAATCGCACCAGGATTCATAGAGGTGGAGCCTTTCCCAGTCATGGAGCAGGAGTTTGAGGGATTCGCGGGATTCGCGTGATCCGCATGCTTCTCGGAATTCGTGGCACTCTCGGCGGCACCTTCCGCCGTCCGCCTTCATGAATGTGTCAGCCGCCTCAGGGGCCCTTCAAGGGAATCTCCTGGCACCAAGGTGCAGTGGCTGCAAGTGGCCAGCGCGGGGGCGTCCGGGCGTCGACGGCACCGGCGGCGAGGGGCGGGGTCAGGGCAGCGCGGCGTCCACGACGCACACGATCCCGTGGCAGAGCCCGAGGTCCCGGCCCTTCTGGGGCACCCTCAGCTCGACCCGTACCCGCTCGACCGGGGGCCGCAGCAGGAACTGGACGGCGGCGAGGACGCCCGTACCCGCCTCGGGCGCGGAGGCGGCGGAGACGAAGACGACGGAACGCCGGTCGGTCTCGGGCGGCTTGGGCAGATAGACGTGCTCCACCTGGCAGCTGGACACCTGGGGGACCACTCTGGCCAGATCATCGGGATCGATGCGCGCGACCCCGAATTCATCGGGCGGGACATCGAGATGGATGGCGTACATGGCACAGAGAATCCCAGCCGTCTCGCGGGGTTCGTCCGCACACTCAGGGCAGGTTGATGCCATGGCAGGAAAGGGCCCGCCGGAATTCGGCGAGCCCTTGGCAGGGTCGTGCGAAGAACGTCAGAGCCAGCCGGCCCGCTCCGCGAGCACACCGGCCTCGAACCGGCTGCGCGCGCCGAGCCGGGCCGAGATGGCCGACATCATCCGGCGCGCGGTACGCAGCGAGAGCCCCAGCTTCTTGGCAGCCACCTCGTCGGTATGCCCCTTCTGCAGCAGCCGGAGCAGCTCGATCTCCTGCTCGGAGGGCGCGTCGACGGCCGGCCGGGAACCGCCGTGCAGCGGGGTGGCCCGGTCCCAGACCATCTCGAACAGCGCGAGGAGCGCGGTCACCACACCGGGGGCCCGCAGGATCACGGCACCGGCGCGGGTGTCGTCGGGGCTGACCGGCAGCAGCGCCACCGACCGGTCGGCGATGAGCATGCGCAGCGGCAGCGAGGGCATCGTGCGTATCTCGCCGCCGAGTTCGGAGAGCCAGCGGGCGTACTCGGTGGTGGCCCGGCAGTTGCGCACGCTGTCGAGATAGATGGTCCGCAGCTTCACCCCGGCGGACAGGCTCTGCTCGTCCAGCGGGCGGCTGGCCTCCAGCGCCTCGGGGCTCTGCGCGCCGCCGGGCATGAAGGCGAGGATCTCGGATCCGGCGTGCCGGGCCAGTTCGGACAGCCGGGCCCGCACCTCGTTGACGCCTTCGAGCTGTTCGAGGCCGACGTTGCCTTGCCGGCCGCGCTGGGAGGCGTACGTCGCGGTGAGTTCGGCGGTGGCCGCCCGAATCGTCGCCAACTCCAGTTGCTGGGAATGAATTTCGGTTTCCCGGCGGTGAATGTACGCGGCGAGGCCGACTTCGGGACTGATCGGGGCGACATCCGTCGCGTCTTTCGTCGGATAGAGCATCGAGAGCTCGGCCAGCCGGTCCAGGCACTCCCGGACCGCGGCTTCTTCGACGTCCAGCTCCTTGGCGATCTCCGCGAGCCCCCAGCCGGGTTCGGTGATCACCAGGCGGTAGACGTCGACGCAGATCTCGTCCTGTCCGATCAGCGCCGCGAGCGACGAGAGATCCGTACCCACGCGCGTCTCGCGGCACGGATCGGCAAAGCCCCCCATGTAACCCATCCTCACCCAATGGATCGATCCTCGGCCGAATCCTTTGCCCGCCCCTTAGTATTCAGCGCCGGATGGTCCATTCCGGTACGGAGTTCAGGGCGCCCTTTCGGGTGATTGACGTTACAGGACGGGAGCAGAAAAGGGGACACACCGAATCGTGGTTTCAAACCGCCGAGACAGGGGAAACCCGGGCGGAATGATGAAGGGCGAACAAACTGGTCGGGAACGGCATAGGGCGCCACGACCGCGCGGCTGATCCGACCCGAGCGCCCCTGGTCAGGCCGTTCCGGCACCCGGCGCGGATGGCCCGAAGGCGATCGACCGGGCCCGTTCCCACACCTGCTTCGCGTGACCGTTCTTCGTGTACGGGCGGAGCGCGGCCGTCATGGCACGGAACCGGTCGTCGCAGCGTCCGGACTGCACCTGCGGATAGTCATCGAGCATCCGGTTCCAGTCCACGCACGCTTCGTCCAGATGTCCCCGTTCCAGCTTCCGTTCTGCCAGCAGCCCGAGATGGCGAACTCGTCCGCGCTGGTAGATCGAGTGCCTCAGCCGGTCGGAGTCCTCCAGGGCGTCGATGGCCGCCGTCTTGTCGCCGAGCTCGTAGCGGACCTGGGCGACGTGGTAGGCGAGCGACGACGGGTCGTACGAACCGAACGCCTTCGCCTTCGACTCGGCTTTGTCCATCGCGATCTCGGCTTCCTTGATCTTGGCCAGGGCGAGGGTGCGGTAGCCGGCCTGGGCGGCCGCGTGGGCCTGTTGTCCGGCGAGGAAGGCGACCATCCTCGGGCCTGCCTGGGGTGAGGCCGCCGACGCGGAGTCCGCCAGTCGCAGGGACAGGCGGCTGTGCCCGAGATCCACGGCCTGGACGCTCATACCGCGCAGTGTCGTGCAGTACGTCAGGTGGTCGCTCGCGGCACCGGCCAGTTCGAGAGCCTGCGTGTAGTAGCGCTGGGCCAGGCCGTCCAGACGCTCGTCCATGGCCATGTACCCGGTCAGGTACAGGTGGTCGGCGGCGGCGGACAGCATGGCTCGCTTCACGTCATCGGAAGCGTCCGCTCTCAGGTGCGGCACGACCGTGTTGACCAGGAACGCGGCGGCCAGCGGGCGCGCGGTCCGACCACCGAACTGGTCGTCTATCTCGCTGATCTTCTCCGTCATGGCGATGACGGCCTTGACCTCGCCGTACCCGATTCTGGCGTGCGGGGTGTGAGCGACGGTCTCGAACCGTCCCATCATGTCTTCGTATTGGGGGATGGCCAGGGCCACGGAGAAGAGGCCCGCGGCCCCGAGTACCGCCCGCCGGGATGGGTCCATGTCCGCGCTCCCCAACTCGATCAGCCCTTCCACGGTATCCGCCGGGGGCGCGGAAGAGACGGCGCTTTTCCTCAGACCCGCCTCGGTAGCCGTGACAGGCCGGCTCAGGCGGCGGGAGAGCGCCTCGACGATCGCTGCGTGGACGCGCGCCCTCGGCATCGTGCCGGCCAGCCAGTGGCAGACGGCGGAGTCGTCGTACCGCAGGGACAACCCGGATTCCGTGCCCACCCGGTTGACCGCGCGGGCGAACTCACCGTTGGTCCACCTCGCCTCGGCGATGAGCGACGAAAGAGAGGTGTTCGGCGTCCGTGCACGACCGGTCATGCCGTGGCCTTCCCTTGGAATTCAAGAATTTCAACTCCGCACCCTGCCACGCCCGTTCCGTGCCACGCGGCGGTTCGGTTGACTCGATACCGCCGGATCATCGAGCCCAAACCGCTGGTCCGCACACGCCGTCACACCCACGCACGTCCCCCGAACGGAGAAGCCCGGTGATCACCCACGCCACCCCCGCCCGCCGCGACATCCGGTACGACCCCACCACCGAGCGGACCACGATCGCGATCACGCTGCACCACCTGGACGGGACCTCCGAACCCAGCACCCTGGTCCTGACGCCGGACGAGATCCAGCTGCACGCGATTCAGCTGGAGCAGGCGGGCGAGCGGCGCGAAGCCGCAGGGTGACGGTCCGCCGCGTGGTGAACGGCTCCCCGCACGTCGGAGCGCGGCACCACCCACCATCCGAACCCACCACTGGAGGAAGCATGTTCAACCACTCCGACCGACTCCCGACCGGGACGCCACTGCCCATGGGCCACCGCACAGCCGTGCCGTGGGGCGTTCAGCGCATGGCCCCCTACCCGGCCATGGCCCCCGCCTGGGCACGAGCCGAGATCGACCCGGACACCCAGACCGCCCGATACTTCGACACCACCGGCCAGGTCATGGAGATGCCCGCCCACGGCACCAGCACCGGCACCAACCCGGGCACCAACACCGGCAACCCCTCCGACGGCTCCAGCGGCGGCGGCTCCGGCGGCGGCGACCAGGACACCGGGAACGACAGCGACCAGTGACCCACGCCGGCCCGGTGCTGGTCGTCACCGTGATCGACGACCCCACGGCCGACGTGGTGATCAGCGAGCTGCACGACCGGGGCATCCCGGTCGTGCGGCTCGACTCCGGGGACTTCCCCGCCACCATGTCGGTCGCGGCCACCATCACGCCGCGAGGCATCGAAGGAACGCTGTCCACCCCCACCAGGACCGCCGACCTGCCGCACGTACGGTCCCTGTACTACCGGCGGCCCTCCGGGTTCGCCTTCCCGCACCTCGACGCGCAGAACGCCCGCTTCGCCGTCACCCAGGCCCGCTACGGCCTCGGTGGCGTCCTGGCCTCGCTCCCCCACTGCCTGTACGTCAACCACCCCCACCGCATCGGAGACGCCGAGTTCAAGCCCTCCGGTCTTGCGGCCGCCGTCGACTGCGGCTTCCAGGTTCCGCCGACCCTGATCACCTCGGAGCCGGACGCCACCCGCGCGTTCATCAAGACCCACGGGCCAGTCATCTACAAGCCCTTGTCAACGCCCCTGTACCGGATCGACGGGGTCTCCTGCACGGTCGAGGTGTGCGAGGTCACGGCGGAGCAGATCGATGAGCGGGTGGCGGGAACCGCCCACCTGTTCCAGCAGCGAGTCGACAAAGTCGCCGATGTACGCGTGACATTGATCGGCCGACAGGTGTTCAGCGTCCGGATCGATTCCGGGCTCCTCGACTGGCGAACCGACTACGACCGGCTCACCTACACCGTGGTCGAACCACCGCCTGGCATCACTGACGCCCTGCACCGGTACGTGGACCACTTCGGTCTGGTCTTCGGAGCATTCGACTTCGCCGTGGACCGGAGCGGGGCATGGTGGTTCCTCGAGTGCAACCCGTCGGGCCAGTGGGCGTGGATGGAACCGGAAACCGGACTGCCCATGGTCGCGGCCATGGCCGACCTCCTGGAACGGAAGACCGCGTGAGCGACGACAAGACTCTTCGTGAGGACCTGGCCGGCCGGCTCACCGCCGGCGGTCACCTGCGTTCGCCCCAATGGCGCCAGGCCGTGCTCGACACACCCCGCCACGAGTTTCTTCGTGGCGGCTACTTCCGCCGGGTGGACGGCACGGGCACCGGCCCCACCGGCTGGGAACCGGTCATGCCCGGCGACGCGGCATGGCTCCCGGCCTCGTACACCGACGACTCGCTGGTGACCCAGATCGCGGGCACCATCGCACCTGCCGACATCCAGGGCCGGATCTTCCGGTCCCCGACCAGCTCCAGCACCCTGCCCAGCCTGGTCGTCCGGATGCTCGAAGAGCTGCGCCTGGACGACGGAATGCGCGTCCTGGAGATCGGCACCGGCACCGGTTACTCCACCGCTCTCCTGTGCCACCGCCTCGGCGACGACCTCGTGACCTCGATCGAGATCGACGAAGACGTGTCCACCCGGGCCCGTGCGGCCCTTGGCGCCACCGGCCACATTCCCCGCCTGATCGTGGGAAACGGCCTCGACGGGGACCCCGACGGAGCTCCGTACGACCGGATCGTGGCCACCTGCGGAGTCCTCGACATCCCGGCGGCCTGGTTTGCGCAGACCCGGCCCGGCGGCCAGATCCTCGCCACGGTCTGCGGCTGGATGTACTCCTCCGAACTCGCCCGCCTCACCGTCGACGACGGCGCCGCCCACGGCAGGCTCCTGGGTGGCCAGATCTCCTTCATGCTCGCCCGCCCCCACCTGCCGCCCCCGCTCGGGATGCTGCCCGATCTCGACGACGGCGAGGAACGCGAGGCCGTCATCGGCGCCGACGCCCTGGACCACTGGACCGCACGGTTCGTCGCCCAGATCGCCGCACCTCGTACTCAACGCATCCGGATCCAGCCCCCCGGCGGCGAGACACAGCACGTCTTCATCGACGTCGACGCCGAGTCATGGGCCGCCCTGCGCCTCGACGGCGCCCACTGGACCGTTCGCCAGGGCGGGCCGGACCGCGTGTGGGACCGGATCGAGGAGCACATGGCGCACTGGCAACGCGACGGATCACCGGACCTCGACCGGTTCCTGATCACGGTCACACCAGATCAACAGACCATCACCTGGGACAGGTGACCTCCCCGCCGAGAATGCGCCCCGCCCGTCCCCTCACGTGGGCCGGGGGTTCGATGCCCGGCGGCAGGGCCGGGTCGGCGAGTGGCGTCCCGAACGTGGTGACCACCGGGAGGACGCCGGAGCGGGAGTCGGGGCCCCCGGTCGCCCCGGTCGACCGACACCGCGGCCCGGGCGGCGAGATGGCCGAAAAAGAACCGGGACTGAGCGACGGACGCGACCCGTCTCCCCGTAGAGCGGGTGACGGACGCCGCGCCGGGCCTCGGTGCGGCGGTGGGAGCCGGGAGGGTCCGGGGCATGGCCAGACGGGTCGCAGGACGGATACGCAGGGGAGTCGCGGGGACGGCGGCCGCCGCGGTGGCCGTGGCGGTGCTGACCGCCTCGCAGCCACCGAGCCCCGTGGCACAGGAGGTCACCGGACAGCCGGACGCCGCCCCTCCGGGGGACGCGTACTACTTCACCGCGCTGCCCCCGCTGTCGGTGCGCGGCGGCGCTCTGCCGCCTCGGCGTCCGGCCCCGGCCGTCGCCGTCGAGACGGGAGGCGGTGCCCTTCCGGCCACCGTCCTCGACGCGTACCGGAAGGCGGAGGCGGCCGTCGCGCGGAGCACCCCGCGCTGCGCCCTGCGCTGGCAGCTGCTCGCCGCGATCGGCCAGGTCGAGTCCGCCCAGGCGCGCGGCGGCAGGGTGGACCGGAGCGGTACGACCTACGCGCCCATCCGCGGCCCGCGGCTCGACGGCAACGGGTTCGCCACCATCCACGACACCGACGACGGCGCGTACGACGGCGACACCTCGTACGACCGGGCGGTCGGCCCCATGCAGTTCATCCCGTCCACCTGGGCCCGGTGGGGCGCCGACGGAAACGGTGACGGCGGCGCCGACCCCCACAACGTCTACGACGCGGCCCTCGCGGCCGGCCGCTACCTCTGCGCGGGCGGACGCGTCCTCTCCGAACCGGACGATCTCGACCGCGCCGTCCTCTCCTACAACCGGTCGCGGGAGTACCTCCGCACTGTCCGGTCCTGGTACGCGTACTTCCTGGACGGCCACATCCCGGTCGGAACGGGCTGGGACGGCGGGTACGGGGACAGCCTGGGTGAAACGGGTGATACGGGCCCGGCACAGGCGGCCCCTTCCAGCGCCGCGCCCGGCCGGCCGGCCGGCACGCGTCCGCGTACCGGTACCTCGCCCTCCGTCGCACCCGCCCCTCCGGCCGCGTCCAGGCCCAAGCCCACCCCCACGCCCAGCCGTTCACCCGAACCCTCGCCGACCCCCTCGTTCACGCCCCCACCTGCGGTCACCACCCCCGGCACCGGTGTCCGGCTGCCGGACGACCCCGTCCTCCCGGCCCCCGGACCACTCACCCCGTAACGGTGCGGACTCACTCCGGCTCCACCCCTCCACAACTCCGGATACCGGGCGGTAATGTCGCCGCCGCCCTGCAGTCCGGTGTGAGCGTGAAGGGGCCCTCATGGCGACGGACCTACATCCTGGGTGGCAGCACCTGTGGAGCCATCGCGAGCAACTCCTCAAAGTGGCGCGCCGGAGATCCTTGAGCACCGAGGACGCCGAGGACGCCGTCCAGGAGGCGATGCTGCGCGCCGCGGAGAACCCGCACCTCGACCTCGACGACCCCCGGCTGGGCGCGTGGCTGACGACGGTGACCATGCGCCTGTGCGTCGACCGGTACCGGCAGGTCAACCGCGAGGCCGAGGTGCGCCGGATCCCGCGGCTCGTCGCGCCCGGCCCGGTCCCCGTCGACGAGGCGGTGTGCGACCGGGCGGAGGCGAAGTGGCTGGCGTTCCGGAGCCGGGAGCTGCCCGCCCGTCAGGCCGAGGCGCTCCGCCTGAAGGCCCAGGACCGGGATGTCGGCCAGGTCGCCCAGGAGATGGGGCTCAGCTACGAGGCGGTCGAGTCGCTCCTTGCCAGGGCACGGCGCACGCTGCGCAACTCGCTGGCGGGCACGCTGGCGCTCGCCCTGTGGCTCTGCGGGCGCGGCCGGACCCAGACGGGCGGGAACGCCCAGATGGCGGTCGCGGCCTCCACGGCGGCGACGCTCGCCGTGGTGGGGCTGACCCTGCCCTTCACGTACGAGTACGAGCCGGACCGCTCGGGTCGGCCGCCGCGGGGAGTGACGTCCGCGGCGGTGGACCCGGTTACGGCGGAAAAGGCCGAGGGAACGGCGGGGCGGGCCGGCGCTGTCCCCTCCGCGTCCGCGTCCCCCTCGTCCGCCCGTCCGGCGCCGTCGAGCGCCAAGCCGTCGCCCTCCGGCCTCCCCTCGGTTCTCTCCGAGGTGCCGGTGCCGCCGGTGCCGGTGCCGCGTATCCCCGTCCCCGACCTGCCCGTACCGGCGGTCCCGGCGGTCCCGGCCCCCCAGGTGCCCCAGGTGCCCGGGATACCCCACGTGACCCAAGTGGCCCGGATACCCGTGGCCCAAGCCCCCGACGTGCCCCGCGTGCCCGTATCCGACGCCCTCCCGGACGTCCCCGTACGCCCGTCTGTCGACGGTCCGGTTTCCGCCCCGTAAAAAATCTTCGCCTTTCCGCGACGGACGCCCCGCCCCTCCCCGTAGAGCAGATGTCGGAGCTGCTCCCCGCTGAAGGGTGAACCGGATGGGTGTCGAGATCTGTGTGGAAGGGTTGACCAAATCCTTCGGCCACCAGGTCATCTGGCAGGACGTCTCGCTGACGCTGCCCGCCGGCGAGGTGTCCGTCATGCTCGGCCCTTCGGGCACGGGCAAGTCGGTGTTCCTCAAAACGCTCGTCGGCCTGCTGAAGCCGGACCGGGGATCGATCACGATCGCGGGCCAGGACATCACGCGGCTGCGCGAGCGCGACCTGTACGAGGTGCGCAAGCTCTTCGGCGTGCTGTTCCAGGACGGCGCCCTGTTCGGGTCGATGAACCTGTACGACAACATCGCCTTCCCGCTGCGCGAGCACACCCGTAAGCCGGAGAGCGAGGTCCGCCGGATCGTCCTCGAGAAGATGGACATGGTCGGTCTGATCGGGGCCGAGGAGAAGCTGCCCGGCGAGATATCCGGGGGCATGCGCAAACGGGCCGGTCTCGCCCGGGCCCTGGTGCTCGACCCGGAGATCATCCTGTTCGACGAGCCCGACTCCGGACTCGACCCGGTGCGGGTGGCCTATCTCAACCAGCTCATCGTGGATCTGAACGCCCAGATCGACGCCACCTTCCTGATCGTCACCCACGACATCGCCTCCGCCCGGCAGGTCCCGGACAACATCGGGCTGCTCTTCCGGCGCGAACTGGTGATGTTCGGCCCGCGCGAAGAGCTGCTCGCCAGCGACGAGCCGGTGGTACGGCAGTTCCTCAACGGCCGCATGCAGGGGCCGATCGGCATGGCGGAGGAGAAGGACGCCGCCCAGGTCGAGGAGGAGCTCGCCCAGCTCGACGCCGGGGACCACCGCGGCCCTCAGGGCGGCAAGGGAGCATCCGGAGCGGGCATCACCCCCCGCCTGCTGCCCAGCCCCGGAGTCACCCGCCCGCCCCGGTGGCAGGCGATCGCCGCACGCGAGGACAGCCGGGAGGTGGCGGACGCGTGAGCCTGTCACCGACCGGGGCGCTCCGGCACACCGGAAGCCTCTTCGCCATGGCCCTGGACGTCCTGCGGACGCTTCCCCGACGCCCCTTCCAGGTGCGGGAGTTCATCCAGCAGGCGTGGTTCGTCGCCAGCGTCACCATCCTGCCCACCGCGCTGGTCTCCATCCCCTTCGGTGCCGTCATCGCGCTGCAGATCGGCAGCCTGACCCGGCAGCTCGGCGCCCAGTCGTTCGCCGGCGCCGCCTCCGTGCTCGCCGTCCTGCGGGAGGCGTCCCCCATCGTCACGGCCCTGCTCATCGCGGGCGCCGGCGGCACCGCGATCTGCGCGGACCTCGGGGCGCGCAAGATCCGCGAGGAGATCGACGCGATGCAGGTCCTCGGGATCGACCCGATCCACCGGCTCGTCGTGCCCCGGGTGCTCGCCACGATGCTCGTGGCGGTGCTGCTCAACGGCCTGGTCTCGGTGGTCGGGGTGGCGGGCGGCTACTTCTTCAACGTCGTCCTGCAGAACGGCACACCCGGCGCCTACCTCGCCTCCTTCACCACGCTCGCCCAGCTGTCCGACCTGTGGGCGGCCGAACTGAAGGCGCTGGTCTTCGGCGCCATCGCCGCGATCGTCGCCTCGTACAAGGGGCTGACCGCGAAGGGCGGTCCGAAGGGGGTCGGCGACGCCGTGAACCAGTCCGTGGTCATCACCTTCATGTTGCTCTTCGTGACCAACTTCGTGCTGACGGCGGTCTACTTCCAACTCGTTCCGCAGAGGGGTTAGCGATGACCCTGCCGAACCGGCTCAACCCACTCGGCGGCGCCGGACGGCTCCTGGAGGAGCTCGGCCGCCAGATGTCGTTCTACGGGCGCTCCCTCGCCTGGACCGGCCGCACCCTGCGCCGCTACAAGAAGGAGGTGCTGCGCCTGCTGGCCGAGGTGAGCTTCGGCCGCGGCGCGCTGGCCGTCGTCGGCGGCACCGTCGGCGTCATCGCCTTCCTCTCCTTCTTCACCGGCACCGAGGTCGGCCTCCAGGGGTACGCCGCGCTCAACCAGCTCGGCACGTCCAACTTCGTGGCGTTCCTGTCCGCCTACTTCAACACCCGCGAGATCGCCCCGCTGGTGGCCGGGCTCGCCCTGTCGGCCACAGTCGGCGCGGGCTTCACCGCCCAGCTCGGCGCGATGCGGATCAGCGAGGAGACCGACGCCCTGGAGGTGATGGGCGTCCCGTCGCTGCCCTTCCTGGTCACCACCCGGATGATCGCCGGATTCGTCGCGGTCGTCCCGCTGTACGTGGTCGGGCTGCTCTCCTCGTACTTCGCCGCCCGGACCATCACCACCGGCTACTACGGGCAGTCGGCCGGCACCTACGACCACTACTTCCAGCAGTACCTGCCCCCCGTCGACGTGCTGTGGTCCTTCGGCAAGGTGATCGTCTTCGCCGTCGTGATCATCCTGGTCCACTGCTACTACGGCTACCACGCGAGCGGCGGCCCCGCCGGGGTCGGTGTCGCGGTCGGCCGCGGGGTGCGTACCTCCATCGTCGCCATCAACATCCTCGACTTCTTCCTCAGCCTGGCGATCTGGGGCGCGAACACGACCGTACGGATAGCGGGGTAAGGCCATGGCCATGCGTCCACCGACTCTGTCCCCGACCGCCCGGCTGCGGGTGTACGGCGTCGTCTTCCTCGTCGTGATCGCGCTGCTGCTGTCGCTGACCGTCGCCGTCTACCAGCAGGCGTTCACCCCGGTCGTCCGGATCACCCTGGAGGCGGACACCCTGGGCAACCAGCTGGAGCCGCGCGCGGACGTCAAACTGCGCGGCCTGCTGGTGGGCGAGGTCCGCGAGGTCCGGGCCGACGGCGAGAAGGCGGTCCTCTCCCTCGCGCTCAAGCCGGAGCACGTCACCCTCATCCCCTCCGACGTCCACGCCCGGCTGCTGCCCAAGACCCTCTTCGGCGAGAAGTACGTCGAGCTGGTCCCGCCGCGCGCCCCGTCGTCCCGGCACATCGCCGCCGGCGACGTCATCACCCAGGACCGCACCACCGTCGGCATCGAGCTCCAGCGGCTGATGAACGACCTGCTACCGCTGCTGCGCACGGTGCAGCCCGCCAAGCTGAACGCCACCCTGTCCGCGTTCGCCACCGCGCTCGAAGGGCGCGGCGACCGGATCGGCGACAACCTCGTACGCGTGGAGGAGTACCTCCGCCGGCTCAACCCGCACATGCCGTCCCTCCGGGAGAACATCTCCCGGTTCGCCGACGTGGCCGAGGTGTACGCCGACGCCGCACCCGACCTGATGCGGATCCTGAACAACACCCTCACCACCAGCCGGACCCTGGTCGAGAAGGAGGACCGGCTGGCGTCGGCCCTGACCTGGACCGCCACCGCCGCGGGCACCACGGAGGGCTTCCTCGACGACAACGCCGACCGGCTGATCACCCTGGGCCGGGTCTCCCGTCCCACGCTCGCCCTGTTTGCCCGCTACTCCCCCGAGTACCCCTGTCTGCTCGCCGGCCTGGTCCGGCAGGAGGCGGCCGCCGAAGAGACCTTCAGGGGCGGACAGATGCGCATCACCCTCGAGTTCGTACGCCCACGGCCCCCCTACCACCCCGGCGAGGAACCGCGCTATGCCGACCGCTCCGGCCCCGACTGCAGAGACCTGCCCCACCCGCGCGTGCCCGCGCCGCACCCCAAGCTCGACGACGGCACCTCGCGTACGTCCGGGGAGACCCTCTCCGGCACGGCGGCCGAACAGCGCGCCGTCGCCACGCTCGTGGCCCCGGTCATGGGCGTGCCGGCCGCCGACGTCCCCGCGGTCGCGACCCTGCTCTTCGGACCGATGGCACGGGGAACGGCGGTGAGCGTCGCATGAGCGCGAGGACGAGTGCACGGTCGACGGCGCCCCAGCTGGTCAAGTTCAGCCTCTTCACCGTGGTGACCGTGCTGGCCACGGCGGTGCTCGCCGCCACCATCGTCAACGTCTCCTTCACACCCCAGGACACGTACACGGCGGTGTTCAGCGACGTCACCAGCCTGGAGGAGGGCGACGACATCCGGGTCGCGGGAGTGCGGGTCGGCGAGGTCGAGTCCATCCGCATCACCGAACGGACGCTGGCCGAGGTCACCTTCAGCGTCTCGCGCGACCGGCCGCTGCTCACCAGCACCGGCGCCGTCATCCGCTACCGGTCCCTGGTCGGGCAGCGGTACATCGCGCTGACGGAAGGGGCGGGGAACGGGACGCGGCTGCCCCCCGGCGGACGGATCCCGCTCTCCCGCACCGAGCCGGCGCTCGACCTCAACGCGCTCCTGAACGGCTTCAAGCCGCTGTTCGCCGCGTTGAGCCCGAAGGACGTGAACCAGCTGGCCACCGAGATCATCAAGACCCTGCAGGGCGAGGGCGGCACGGTGAACAGCCTGCTCGCGCACACCGCCTCGCTCACCACGACCCTCGCCGACCGCGACAAGCTGATCGGTTCGGTGATCACCAACCTCAACACCGTGCTGTCGACCGTGAACAAGCGCAGCACCCGCTTCTCCGATCTCCTCGCGCAGCTGCAGCGGGTGATCTCGGGGCTCTCGGCCGACCGGAAGCCCATCGGTGACTCGCTGGCGGGGATCAACGGCCTCGCGGAGGCCACGTCCGGCCTGCTCAAGGACGCCCGGCCGCCGCTGAAGGCGGACATCGCCGAGCTGTCGAAGCTCACCGGAACGCTGAAGGACAACGAGAAGACCGTGGAAGGCGTCCTGCGGCGGCTGCCGAACAAGCTGAACAAGCTGACCGGCACCGCGTCCTACGGCTCCTGGTTCAACTTCTACCTGTGCGACTTCGACGGCCGGATCGTGCTGCCGAAGACCGGTGAGGTCATCACACCCGAACTCCATGTCGCACGGGCGAGGTGCGCCGGATGATCCCCTTCCGCGAACGCAATCCCGTGGCCATCGGGGCCGTCGGCCTCACCATGGTCGTCGCGCTGATCGCCACGGCGTTCAACGCCGACAGCCTCCCGCTGATCGGGAACGGCGAGGAGTACAGCGCGGCGCTCTCCGAGTCGGGCGGTCTCAAGTCCGGCGACGAGGTCCGTATCGCCGGGGTGAAGGTCGGCAAGGTGGACGACGTCGACCTCGACGGCGACCACGTCAAGGTGACCTTCCGGATCAAGGGAGACCCGGAGCTCGGCAAGGAGACCGGCGCTGCCGTCCGGATCAAGACGATCCTGGGCGCGAAGTACCTGGCGCTGGAGCCGAAGGGCCCCGGCCGGCTGGAGCCGGGCAGCGAGATCCCGCTGAGCCGCACGGTGGCGGCGTACGACGTGGTGGAGGCGTTCAGCGATCTGACCACGACCACCGAGCAGATCGACACGGAGCGCCTTGCCACCGCCCTGGACACCATCTCCACCACCTTCGAGGACTCGCCCCCCGAGGTCCGGGCCTCCATCCAGGGCCTGTCGAGGATCTCCACGACCGTGGCCTCCCGCGACAAGGCGCTGCGCGAACTCCTCGCCCATGCCAACGGCGTCACCGGTGTGCTCGCCGAGCGGACGGGCGAGTTCACCACGCTGGTCAAGGACGGCGACAAGCTGTTCAAGGAGATCACCCGGCGACGCGACGTCATCCGCGCGCTGCTCAAGAGCTCGGTCGCCCTGGGCATCCAGCTCTCCGGCCTGGTACGGGACAACCGCGCTGAGATCGGGCCCGCCCTCAGCAACCTGAACGCGGTGGTCCGACTGCTGGAGCGCAACCAGGCGAGCCTGGACCGCAGCGTCAAGCTGATGGCGCCCTTCGCCCGGGTCTTCACCAACACCCTCGGGAACGGCCGCTGGTTCGACAGCTACATCCAGAACCTCGTCGCGCCGGCCCCGGTGACTCCTCGCACGGGAGGCTCACGATGAAGCGGATCGCGATGAAGAGCATCGTGACGAAGAGGCTCGCGCTGAAGGGGCTCGCGCTGAAGGGGCTCGCGCTGAAGGGGCTCGCGCTGAAGGGGCTCATGACGAACCGGCGGGTCGCCCGCCGGGTGGCGCTCCTCACCGCGCTGGCGGCCGTCGCCACCACCCTCGCCGTCGTGTTCTGGCCGCAGTCGCCCACCGTCCGGGTCACCGCGTACTTCCCGCGCACGGTCGGCGTCTACCCCGGTTCCGACGTCCGTGTCCTCGGCGTCAGGATCGGCAAGGTCACGAAGATCACCCCGCAGGGCGACCGGGTGCGCGTGGAGCTGGAGTACGAAGGCGAACGCAAGGTCCCGGCGGACGCCAAGGCCGCGATCATCAACTCCTCGGTGGTCAGCGACCGTTACCTCCAGCTGCTGCCCGTCTACCGCGGCGGACCCGCGCTGCGCGACGGCGACGTCATCCCCGAGCACCGGACGGCGGTCCCGGTCGAACTGGACCGCGTCTTCGACAGCCTCCGTACGACCGCGGACGCGCTCGGCCCGCGCGGTGCCAACAAGGACGGGTCGCTGTCCCGGCTCCTCGCCGTCGGAGCGGACAACCTCCAGGGGCAGGGCGATCAGCTGCACAAGACGGTGGAGAACCTCTCGCAGGCCGTCACCACCCTGTCCGACGGCCGGCAGGACCTGTTCGGGACCGTACGGAACCTCCAGGTGTTCACGGCCGCGCTGGCGGCGGACGACGCGAGCGTCCGGGCGTTCAACGACAGCCTGGCCGCCGTGGCCGGGCAACTGGCCGGCGAACGCAAGGACCTCGCGGCGGCGATCAAGCACCTGGCCGTCGCACTGGCCGATGTGGCCGACTTCGTGAAGAAGAACAAGAAGGCGCTGACCGCCGACGTGAAGGGCCTCGCCAAGGTGACGAAGGTACTGGTCACCCAGCGCGCCGCGCTGGAGGAACTCCTCGAGGTCGCACCCGCCGGGCTCTCCAACCTGCAGAACGCCTACAACCCGGGCTCCGGCACCCTCGACACCCGCAACAACCCCGACCACCCGCAGGACCCGGCCTCCCTGCTCTGCTCCATTCTCCGGACGACCGGCGAGAAGGCCGACTGCCGGGACCTGAAGAAGCTGTTCGACTCCCTGCCCGAGCTGCCCGCGGCGGGCGCGCACCCGGCGGGCACCGCCGCCTCCGGCACGGGCTCGGTCGACCGGACGCTCGGCGGAATCCTGGAGGCCCGTACATGAGCACATTCACGACCCGTCGGGCGGTCGTCTGGGCGGCGGCCGGTTCGCTGCTGCTGACCGGCTGCTCCTTCAACGGGCTGTACGACGTGCAGCTACCCGGCGGGGCCGCCGCCGACGGCGACGCCTACCGGATCACGGTCGAGTTCAGGGACGTCCTCGATCTCGTGCCCCAGTCCACGGTGAAGGTGAACAACGTCACCGTCGGGGCCGTCGAGAAGATCGAACTCGTCGGCTGGCACGCCCGGGTGCGGCTGCGCGTCTCCGACTCGGTCAAGCTGCCCGGGAACGCCGTCGCCGAGCTGCGGCAGACGAGCATGCTCGGCGAGAAGTACGTCGCCCTGTCGGCACCGGCCGACGGCGCGCCCGTCGGCCGGCTCACCGACGGCGCGAAGATCCCGCTCTCCCGCAGCGGCCGCAACCCCGAGATCGAAGAGGTGCTGTCGGCGCTCTCCGCCCTGCTCAACGGCGGCGGTGTGGCCCAGCTCAAGACGATCTCCACGGAGCTCAACAAAGCCCTGGAGGGCCGCGAGAACCGGGTCAAGTCGCTGCTCACCGAGTTGGACACCTTCATCGGCGGTCTCGACAAGCAGCGCGCCGACATCGTCCGCGCGCTGGCGGGCCTCGACAAGCTGGCCACGACGCTCGCCAAGGAGAAGGCCACGATCGACCAGGCACTCACGACTGTGCCGCCCGCGCTGAAGGTCCTGGCCGACCAGCGCACGAAGCTGACCGCGATGCTCACCTCCCTGTCGGAGCTGGGCAGGACCGGCACGCGCGTGATCAACGCGTCGCGGAGCGACGTGATCGCCAACCTGCGGAGCCTGCGGCCGATCCTGGAGCAGCTGAACAAGGCCGGCGCCGATCTGCCCAACTCGCTGGAGCTGCTGACCACCTACCCGTTCCCGCGCAACGCCGTGGACGCCATCAAGGGCGACTACGTCAACCTCAAGGTCACCGCCGACCTCGATCTGCGCGGTATCTACGGCAACCTCACGGACGACCCCGCCCAGCCGCCGAAGCCCGGGGCTCCCCAGGTGCC
Source organism: Streptomyces sp. NPDC093600 (assembly GCF_044764755.1). NCBI lineage: Bacteria > Bacillati > Actinomycetota > Actinomycetes > Kitasatosporales > Streptomycetaceae > Streptomyces > Streptomyces sp. NPDC093600. The sequence continues at coordinate 186,773 of NZ_JBIWIU010000009.1, read as the reverse complement.
CGGCGCGCCCACGCTTCCGGGCACCCCCGGCCTGCCCGGCACCCCGAAACTGCCGGACACGCCCGGTCTGCCGACGACACCGGTCCCGTCGCCGACGGTCCCTCCGAACGGGCCGGGGGGCGGGACGGGCGACGGTGGCGTGCTCTGCCCGCCGGTGTGCACGGGCAGCCACGCCTCTTACGGCGGAAACCACGCCTCTTACGGCGGCAGCCACACCTCGCACGGCGGCGGGGGCGACCGGCACGGCGTGAACCTTCCGCTCGCGGAACTGATGCTGAAGGGGATGCAGCTGTGATCACCCGTACGGTCAAGGCCCAGCTGATCGCCTTCTCGCTCGTCACCGCCGTCGGGGTCTCCTACGTCGGCGCCGAGTACACCGGTCTCGCCGACAGCCTCCTGGACCGCGGCTACACCGTACGCGCGGACCTCGCCGACTCCGGGGGGATCTACTCGGGCGCCGAGGTCACCTACCGCGGGGTGCCCGTGGGCCGGGTGGGTGAGCTGCGCCTGTCGGGCTCCGACGGTGTCTCGGTCGCCCTCCACATCGAGGACGGCACCCGCATCCCGGCCGACGCCCTGGCGGTGGTGGCGAACCGTTCCGCCGTGGGCGAGCAGTACGTGGATCTGCAGCCGCGCGCCGACCGCGGCCCGTACCTCCGGGAGGGCGGCACCATCGCCCGCCGCAACACCCGGGTGCCGGTTCCCACCACCGATCTGATCCTCAGCCTGGACCGGCTGGTGAACTCGGTGGACAAGAAGGACCTGCGGGTGACGGTCGACGAGCTCGGCAAGGCGTTCGCCGGTACGGGTCCGCATCTGACCCGGCTGGTGGACTCGGGCAACGCGCTGGTGGAGTCGGCTTCCGACTCGCTCCCCCAGACGATCCGGCTGATCGAGGACTCGCGGACGGTCCTGAAGACACAGGCCGACAAGGGCTCGGCCATCACGTCGTTCTCCCGCGACCTGGCGGCCCTCACCGCCCAGTTGAAGGCCTCCGACGGCGACCTGCGGGCCCTCATCGACCATGGCACACCCGCCGCGCAGGAGCTGGACTCCCTGCTGAAGGCCAACGAGACGCACCTGCCGGTCCTCCTCGGCAACCTGATCAGCGGCGGTCAGATCACCGTCGCCCGGCTGCCCGGTGTGGAGCAGATGCTGGTCACCTTCCCGGTCGTGGTCGCCGGCAGCTACACCGTGATCCCCGGTGACGGCACCACCCACTTCGGGATGGTGGTCAACGCCGACGATCCGCCGGCCTGTCGGCAGGGCTACGACACCCGGCGCCGCGACCCCGCCGACACCAGCGACCGCCCGGCGAACACCCGGGCCCGCTGCACGGCCCCGCGCGGCAGTGAGACCTCCGTCCGCGGCGCCCAGAACGTACCGGGCGCGCAGGGGCGCACGGCCGGCCGGGGATCGCACGTCACGGCCTACGACCCCGACACCGGAGCCGCGTACGGCCCGGACGGAACGCCCGTCGAGATCGGCTCCACGGGCGGAGCACGGAACGCGTTCGGAAAGGACTCATGGCAATGGCTGCTCGTGGGACCCATGGCATGACCCGCGTACTCCTGCGGAGCGTGGCGGTGCGGGCGGCGCGTCACGGAAGGGCGCTCACCGCCGTCCTCGCCGTCGTGGCCACCGTCCTGACGGCCACGTCCCTGTGGCTGGGCCACCAGCTGTACGAACGCCGGGAGACGGAGCGGCGGCACCAGGACATCCTGGCCGCGGCCCGTCAGTCGGCGCTCAACTTCACCTCGCTCGACTACCGGCACTACGCCCGGGACAGCCAGAACGTGCTGAACGGCGCGACCGGGGAGTTCAAGAAGCAGTTCGCGGCGCAGACCGCGGAGCTGACGAAGCTCGTCGCCGCCAACAAGTCGGTCTCCGAGGGGCAGGTGCTCGACGCGGGCATCGCCCGGGCGGACGAACGCACCGCCCGCGTCCTGGTGGTGACCGACAGCAAGGTGAGCAACGTGTCCGCCCCGGAGGGCGCCGCCCGCAACTACCGGCTGCAGCTGGACCTGGTGTTCGAGGGCGGCCGGTGGCTGACCTCCAACGTCGAGTTCGTCGGCTGAACCCGTCCCACCCGTCCCACCCGCCCGTAAGGAGAAACGTCGTGGCGAACCAGCCCGTCCGAGTCGCGGCGGCCGCCCGCGCCGCCGCCAAGCGCGCCGAGAAGGCCCGCCGCGCCGAGGGGCCGGAGGCCGCCGCGTCCCCCGCGCCGCCGGTGCCGGTCTCCGACGCGGAGGAGAGCGAGAGGCCGGAGGCCGTCGAGGACGCGGAGGCCGGTGAGGCCGGTGAGGTCGGTGAGGTTGCTGAGGTTGCTGAGGCCGGTGCGGACGTCGGTGGCACCCCGTCACGCCGTCGGCGCGGCCGCCTCGTCACGGTTCTCGCGGTCCTCGTCGTCGTGGGCCTGACCGCCACGACCCTCCTCGGCCTGCGGTACCGGGAGGCGGTCCGGACGGATCAGGCCCGCACGAGCGCGGTCGCGGCGGCGCGCACCGCGGCCCCCGTGATCCTGTCGTACGACTACCGTCACCTGGACCGCGACTTCGCCGCGGCGCGCCGCCACCTCACCGGTCCGTTCCTCGACGAGTACGAGAAGACGACCACGACCGTGGTCGCGCCGACGGCCAAGAAGTACCAGGGTGTGGTCAAGGCGAGCGTGGCCCAACCGCCGGGCGACGGCGCGGCACCGGCCGTGTCGGTGGTGTCCGCGTCACCGGACGAGGCTGTCGTCCTGCTCTTCATGAACCAGGTCACCGACAGCACCCAGGTCTCCGGCCCCCGCGTCGACCTCAACCGCGTCCGGATGACCATCGCTCGGACGGCCCAGGGCTGGAAGGTGAGCGCCGTCGACGCCCTCTGAGCCCGCGTGGTCGCCGCGGCCCGGCGCGGCGACAGACGTTTGCTCTCCGTCAAGTTCTGCTTCCCCCTAGAGACAAAATAATGACCACTATTTATTATTCGGTGGGAGAGGGGATAAGTGTCGGTAGCGCTTGCGCCCGGCGCGGTCCCCCGTCATGTGCCATACGGAGGGGGACAGTATGGATCTGAAGGTGCTGGGCGTGTTCGCCGTCAAGGAGAGCGGGACGCCGATCGTGCCCGTCACGGCTCCGGCCAGACGGATGCTCGCCCTGCTCACGGCGTTCGCGGACCAGGTCGTCCCGACCGCCGTCGTGGTGCAGGAGCTCTGGCCCGACGGCCCGCCGGCCCACGCGCTCGACATGGTCGAGACCTATGTCCGGCAAGTGCGCGAGCTCATCGACACCGCGCTGCGCGCCGGTCGCGAGGAGCCGGGCAGCGACTCCCGTCCCGTGGCCCGGTCGGCCCGGGACGTCCTGGTGTCGCTCCCCGGCGGTTACCGGCTCGACACCGGCGGGGGGAGCTCCGACGTCTCCGCGTTCCACCGCGCGGTGGGCGCCGGTTACCGGGCCATGGAGCTGGAGGACCTGGAGACGGCGGCCGAACGGCTGGGCCAGGCACTGGCGTTGTGGACCGCCGACGCGTACACCGAGGTCGCGGCCGGCCCGCAGCTGCGGGCCCACATCACGCGCCTGGAACAGTCCCGCGTACAGGCCCTCGACCAGTGGATCGAGGCGCAGCTCAGGCTCGGCCGCCGCCGCGAGCTGTACGCCGCGCTGCCCGGGTTCCTCGCCAGGTTCAGCGGTCCGCAGCCCACGTACGAAGGGCTGTTGGCGGAGCTGGAGCACGGCGCGGACCCCGTTCACGTGCTCGAGGACTGCGAGAGGCTGCTCCGATGCACGCGCCGGGAGCCCGCGGCCGGCCGCGTCAGGACCCTGCTGCGCACCGCCCGTCCCGCCGGCATCGAGCGGCCGCGGCCGGCCAGGACCACTCTCGCGATCGGCGGTGTAGGCGTCGGCGTCGGCGTCGGCGGCTGAGCCGGGCCCGGCGTGGTGTGGTGTGGTGTGTCCGTCACACCTCACCCGCACCGCGGCCGGTGTGCCGCCCACCGGCCCCAGGCATAACCGCAGGTCACTTGTTGACTGGTGGATCACGGGCGAACTAGCTTCCGCTGGGGGTAGACAAACTTTCGACGGGGGCCTGCGCACGATGACGGATGCCGAGACCAGAGACGCCGACCTGATGCTCGTCCTGGAGCTGCTCGCCGAGCAGGCGCCACCCGAACGGTTCGACGAGGTGTTACAGCGCGCGCGGCGCGACGGCGCTGCGGAGCCGGACGTGGCCCGCCTGGAGCATGCCGTACACCTTGCCCGTCAGGTGTACGACTGGCAGGGCCGGCGGCGCCGGCGGGAGGACGGTCTGGCCGATCTGGTCGACACCGCCCGGGACCTGACCTCCCCTCACGATCTTGACTCCCTGCTGCGCGTGGTCACCAGGCGGGTCAAGCGGCTGCTCAACTTCGACATGACATCGGTCGCCCTCCTCGACCCGGAGGGCGGCCTTCGCGTACGGGCCGCGGACGGCTCGACCACCGCGCTCGTCGCCGGTCAGGAGGTCCCCGCCGGGCACGGCCTCGGACACCAGAGCCTGGAGGTCCGGGCCCCGCTGTGGACGGCGGACTATCTCCACGACGACGCCCTCGTCCACAACGAGAGCGTCGACGAGGTCGTCCGGGCCGAAGGACTGCACGCGATCATGGCCGTGCCGATCTGCCGGGGCGACGAGGCCGTCGGCGTGCTCTACGGATCGGCGCGCACGGTCCGCCACTTCAGCCCGGACGAGATCGGACTGGTCTGCTCACTGGCGGCGCTCGCCGCCGTCGCCATCGAGCGGGCCGAACGCCTCGAACAGGCCTGGGGCGAGGTCGGCCAGCTCGAACTGGACAGCTTCCGCACCCGCACCAGCCTGGTCCGGCTGCAGCAGCTCAACGAGGCGCACAGCCGGGCCCTCGGCATGCTGCTCGCCGGTGCCGATCTGACCACCGTGGCCGCGGGGGCCGGCAGCGCGCTGGACGCGGCGATCCAACTGCGCGATCCGGGCGGCCGGATCCTCGCCGCCAGTGGCGACCTCGGCGACCAGGACGAGTCCGCCCTGGCCGAGGCGGTGCTGGACGCCCACTCCCAGCTGCGCCCCGTCGTCACCCCCCAGGGCACCTGGGTCACTCCGGTGGTCGCCGGCGCGGAGGACCTGGGCGCGCTGCTGCTGCGGCCGACGACGGCTCTGGTGGGCGAGGACGAGGGCCTGCTGCAGCTGACGGCCCAGACCTTCGCGATCCAGCTGCTGCTGCGGCGGAGCACGGACGTGGCCGAAGGGCCCGTACGCGACGACCTGTTCGAGGAGCTCCTCGCGGCCGATCCGCGGGCCGGGCGTCAGACGCACCACCTGACCCACCGGGCCGGCAGCCTCGGGATCGACCTGGACGCGCCCCATGTCCTGCTCGTGGCTCATCCCGAGGGGGGCGAGCAGGGGCGCGCGGTGGTGTGGGCCTCCTCGTACGCGCACCGGCTGTCCGGGCTCAAGACGGTGCACAGCGGCCGCATCCTGCTGCTCCTGCCCGGTACGGACGCCTCGGCCGCCGCTCGCGCCGTCGCCGACGAACTGACACCGCTGCTCGGCCATCCGGTGTCCGTGGGCGCGGCGGGGCCGGGACGGGGAGCGGCCGCGATCGCGCCCATGTACCGGGAGGCGCTGCGCTGTCTGGACGCGCTGACCGCGCTGGGCGGCGCGGGCGGTTCCGCGGCGGCGAAGGACCTGGGCTTCCTCGGCCTCCTGCTGTCGGACAGTCACGACGTGGACGGCTACGTCCGGTCCGCGATCGGTCCCGTCCTCGACTACGACCGGGAGCGGCTCACCGACCTCACCGACACCCTGGAGGCGTACTTCGCGTCAGGGGGCAGCCCGAGAGGCGCCGCCGCCGTACTCGATGTCCACCCCAACACCGTCTCCCGTCGGCTGGACCGGATCGGCGACCTCCTGGGCGAGGAGTGGCAGCAGCCGGCCAGGACCCTGGAGGTGCAGCTGGCGCTGCGGCTGCACCGCTCACGGGAGGCCCTGCGCCGACAGCGCCGGTCCGGTCCGGGCCCTCAGGCGGAGGCGAGTTCGATCGGGCGGCCGTTGGCGTAGCCGTCCGCGGCCGCGGTCAGCACGACCGCCGCGTGAGCCACGGAGGCGAGCGTGGTGTGCCGGTGCCAGCCGCGGAAGGACCGGCCGACGTAGTCCCGTAGTCCCGCTTCCTCGCCGACGCGCGCGAAGTCGGCCTCGACTCTGCGGGTCAGCCGGGTGAGGCGCAGCAGCGGCCCCGCGGCCGCGTGCCCCATGCCGGTGAGCCAGAGGGCGGAGGGCGGGCGCGTCGGGTCGTCCCACTCGCCGAGCAGGGAGAGCCGCCGGCGCGGGGCGGCGGACGGTTCGGGGAACACCACCGGGACCAGAGCGGCGAGGGAGACCCGGGAGGCGTGCCCGGCGGCCGGGTCCCGCCACTGCACGGGCGCGCGCATCGCCTTGGCCGACTCGACGATCCGCTGGGCCGGCAGGGAGCCGCCCCTCGATCCGGGCAGGCCGCGGTCCGCGACGGACAGCCGGCGGGAGCCGCTGATCCGGGCGAGGAAGGGGACGTTCGCCGCGGCGAGCCGGGCCACCGAGGCGGCGGCGTCGCCGCAGCGCAGATCGATCAGGACCGGCCGCCGGGGGGCGCCCCAGAGCCGTACGGTCTCCAGCGCGGCGGCCACGGCGCACTCCTCCGGGCTCTCCGCCTCGGCCCCGTGCGGGACCTCCGCCCGGTCGCGGCGCTCCCGGTCGTTGACCCACTGGTCGGACAGCTGCAGACGCCAGTCGACGGGTGCGCTCAGCTCCTGGGAGGCGAGCCATACGCCGGACGCCTGCTGGCCGCGGAACACATGGCCCAGGTGCGGGGCGAACCGCCGGTCCACACCCACCGAGTGCTCGCCCGCCTTCGGTATCTCCATCTGGCGTACGACCCAGGCCTGGGGAGCGGCCGTCCGCTCCAGGTGCGAGGCGAGGGCGGCGCGCAGCGGCCGCCAGTCCCAGGTGGAGCTGGCGATGAAGTGGTGCAGGCTCTGTTCGGTGGCCGAACCGCCCAGCTGGAGGGCGATGTTGCGGATGGATTTGCGTCCTCGGGTGGTGAGCAGTCCGTGCAGGTACCGCTCGGCCTTGCGCCGCTGGTCCTTCCTGCGGAACGACGAGAACAGGGTGTCGCCGAGTTCGGCGAGGACGTGGTCGGACGCGGCGTTGCCGGTGGGGATTCCGACCCGGTGGGGCACGGTCAGGCGGTGGGCGAGGTCTCCGTCACGAGTTGTGTTCACGACGCTCCAGTCGTGGTGGGGGCCACTGCGGTCACCCCTTACCCTGGCGTCACGGACGGAGGGGGACGAGGTGCTCAGGCCACCCACTTGTGACCATCCGTGCATCCTTGGCCACAGGTCGCCCGTGGGGCCGGTCGGTCAGTGGGCGGCGGCCGGTCAGTGGGGCCGGTCGGTAGTGGGCGGCGGCCGCGAGCGGGTGGCGCGGAAGATCCGGTGCGGCTCCCCGTGGAAGCCGGGGAAAATCTTCCCGACACAACCGGGTCGTCGAGGGTGATCCCTCCGCCCGCAGACCGAGGACGGAGAAGGCCATGGCGATGCGGCGGTCGCGGTGACAGGCGATCTCCGCCGGTTCGGGCCTGCCGGCGGTGAGCGCGTGCCCGCCCCCCCCGGGGGGGGTGACAGGAGGCCGGCCGCGTCGCGGACGGGGGATGACGACGACAACACCCGGCCTCCTGACGGAGATCGTGGCAAGGGGGCGAACCAACTGCCAGCCGCGGTGCCCGACTACGTCACCTTCCCGGCCGCGAACGGTCGGCCGGGCGGCTCACTCGGCCGGGGCTTCGCCCAGGGCGACGACGGAGGTGAAGATCTCCTCCTCGTGCTGGTGCGCCGAGACCAGGACACGCCGCCGCCCCTCGACGTCGTCGGGCAGGGGCTTGGCCGTGATCCAGCAGGGCGCGTCGAACTCGGCGTAGCGCACGAAGTCGGAGTGCATGCCCACGACCACGGTCGGCCGGGGGTGGGCTATGGCCTGCGCGGCCTGGCGCACCGCCTCAAGGAGCAGCATGCCGGGGACGTGGTCGACGGGGTGGTCGAAGAGGATCGGGTGCGACGTGTCCGTGCGCAGCTGCCAGCGGTGCGGAACGTCGGTGCACGAGAGGACCACGTCCTGGAAGGACTCCCGCCCCATCGCCTGCGCGGGCGCGGGCGGCGGCAGCGGAACGGCCCGGGCGTTGGCGCTCGCGATGTCGGCGTAGCGGCCCCGCAGCCGCTCGTACACGGCCCGTTCCTGGATCGTGAAGCGCGTCCTCGCGTGCGCCAGCCGCTCGCCGTCCCGCAGGGCCTCGACGGAGAGCGTGATCGCCGTCGCCCGGCCCTTCCGGTACTTCACGTCCGAGCAGGTGAGCCGCAGTTCGACCGCGGCGCCCTTCTCGCCGTCGGCGCGCAGCGCCGCCGGGTCCAGGTCCCAGCCGAAGTCCTTCCAGAGCAGCTGGTGCCCGAACGGGACGCCGTACGCGGCATGGGCCAGCAGAGGCAGCGTCTGGCGCACCGTCTCGCTCAGCAGCAGGGGGTCGTACAGTCCGAACCGGGTCAGATAGAAGCCGTGCGTCTCGGGCCACCGGGCCGTGACGACGAAGCGGTCCTCCCCGACCTGGCACCACGTCGAGAGGAGCACCTCGGCCGGATCCGACTTGTGGGTGTACGCGACGGGTACGGGAACGGGCACGGTCGGTCGGTCCAGGGCAAGGTCGGTCGAAGACAAAACAGCTCTCCCCCAAGTCTGTTTGTGGTCTACGGGTTCGCACATACTTGCGCCAACACCGCGCCGATAAGATAGTGGTCATTCTTTTGGTTTGTCGAGGTACGCGAGGTATCGGGCACGTGGCGGAACAGAGGCAGGAACGAGCGGTCCGTACGAGGGAGTTGCTCCTCAGGGCCGCGGCGGAGGTCTTCGACGAGGCCGGCTATCTGGGAACGAGCATCACCAAGATCCTGGACCGGGCGGGCCTCACCGCGGGCGCCGTGTACTTCCATTTCAAGTCCAAGGAAGGGCTTGCCCGGGCCGTCATCCTCGAACAGGCCGCTGATCTGCGGTTCCCCGAGGGTGAACCGGGGCTCCAGCACCTGCTGGACATGACGGGGTACCTCGCGGTGGAGATGCAGCGCAACACCCTGCTGCGCGCCGGGGTCAGGCTGGCCGTCGAGCAGGGCGTGGCGGGCGGTCAGGAGTACTCGATCTACGAATGGTGGGCCGAGCGGTTCCGCCAGGAGCTCCTGAGCGCGCGGGAGAAGGGTCAGCTCCTGCCGGATGTGGACGAGACCGCGTTCGCCCAGCTCCTGGTCGCCGCGTACACCGGCACCCAGGTCATGTCCCAGATCTCCACCGGCCGCGCCGACCTGCCCCAGCGGATCACCGCGATGTGGCGGTGCCTGCTGCCGGCGCTGGCCCCGGCCGACGTCATCGCGGGCCTGACGGTCCCCGAGGCGGACCCGGTGATCGCCGGGTGAGTCCGACGAGGATCGTTCTGACGGGGGCGACGGGCTTCGTCGGCTCGCACGTGCTGCGCGGGCTGGCCGCCGCGCACGAGACCGACCCCGGGATCACGGTACGGGCGCTCGCCCGTACCGCGCCCGAGAGCCGGCCGGCGCCGGGCGTCACGTGGACACCCGCGGATCTGACGGACCCGGCGTCGCTGCGGGGCGTCATGAGCGGGGCCGACGTCCTGGTCCACCTCGCCTCCCGGATCTCCGGTGACGAGGCCCAGTGCGCGGCGGTCAACGTCGAAGGCACGACGGCCCTGGTCGACGAGGCGGTGCGGTGCGGGGTGGGCCGCGTCGTGCACCTCTCCACCACGGCGGTCTACGGCGCGGGCCCGCACCGGGGGATCGCCGTGAACGAGATCACCCCCGCCCCGGTCTCCGCCGCCAGCCGCACCCGGCTCCTCGGCGAGACCCCGGCCCTGGCGGCGGGCGGCATCGTCCTGCGCCCCGGCCTCGTCCTCGGCGCCGGCGACCGCTGGGTGGTGCCCGCCCTGGCCGAACTCCTGGACCGGGTCCCGGCCCGCTGGGACGGCGGCCGGGGCCTGCTGTCCCTGGTGGACGTGAACGATCTGGCCAGACTGATCACCACCCTGGCGACCACCCCGCACGCCCCGGCCTCGGGGATCTACCACGCCAGCCACCCCGAGCCGGTGAACAACGGCGAACTGATGGCGCAACTCGCGGCGTTGGACGTGCTGCCGCCCACCGAGGACGACTGGCCCTGGGAGAAGTGCCTCCACCACCTGCACCGCACGCCAGGAACGATCAGCGAGCGCCAGTTCTCCCTGCTCGCCCAGGACCACTGGTACGACGCCAACACCATCTGGCACACCCTCCCCTGCCCCGAGGGCCCGGGCCCCGTCTCCCGCCTCACGGAGGCGGCCCCGTGGTACCGGACCTTCCTGAGAGAAAGCCGTCGGCGCCACGACGGGCGGCCGGTCCGGGCATAAGAAAAGCCCCAGGTCACGGCGAGTGAGTCCTGGGGCTGATCCGAGCCGCCTTCGGGATTCGAACCCGAGACCTACGCATTACGAGTTGTCCGATCTTGTTCCGGGGACGTCCATGGGGGTCTGGCAAACGCGCTGCGCTCCAGGTCAGATGCCGTGCTGGACCCTGACGGACTACCCCAGACACCGCCGGAACGAAAGGCAGATGAGACCACGACTGAGACCACAAGCCCCGTCGGGCGGGCCGGCGCATGGGCGACAGCGCCGGTGGCAAGTGCTGTCACGTCTACCGGATTGGCTCACTCCTGAACGCCGCCATCATCGTCCCCGTACAGCTCTCTCATCAGACGCTCCACCTCCTCTAGATCCTCGGGAGTTCGCGCCTCATGTAGGCGGTCCTTGAGCACCTGCAACCGAGCATTGAAGTCCGCTGTCAAACGACCTCTGTGCTCCTGCAGCTCTCTCAGAGCCTCACGCGTCCCCTTGTCCGCCCGGGAACCCGTCACGGCCGCGATCACGAGGGGGATGACACCTACAGCGGCGAAGCCCAGAACGGTCGCCCAGAGGCAGTACTCGGCCCAAAACTCATCGGGGCCCCGCGAAGAGTCAGCAAGCCAACCAAGAGCCTGAGTCTCTGCAACCAGCAGGGCGCCAACCGTCAGCGCCCAAGCGGCACTTGCGAAATTTTTGAGCTTCGCGTCTCGATCCGGCTTCAGGCCCTTGAGGCCTTCTAGTGCCGTCGCGACCTCGGCGACCGAGACCCCCTCCCTAAGGCTGACCAGCGCCCTGTGGTGCTCGGCAGTCAATTCTTCGATCTCCCGCAAGCGCTGTGCGAAGCTCCGCGCGACCTGATGCTGCTCAAGTGCCCCTACGAGCCAAAGCACAGGCACAACAGCAGCCACTGTGGCTGCGTAGGACTCGGTCATCTGCATTGCAACAGTCTGCTCCCCAATAGCCGACGCGGTGGTCACTCACCCAATCCGTGCGGACAACACTTACAGGGGCCCCGGCCAGCAGCAGGCCCAGCGGAAGCCGTCAAGGGCCGCCGTCATGGTCGCGGGATCGCCGTCGTGCATCACGTGGAGGATCAGGCGCTCTCCAGCAGGCGCCGGCCGTCGTGCGCTCGGACATGCGGCGCGGCCATGGAGTCCAAGGCGTCAAAGATCCGCACGGCGTAAACCTCGCCCATCCGCTCCTGGACCTCGTCGCGAGTGAGCCACTCGACGGCCGTCGACTCGACAGACGTGCTCTCCTGGCCGCCGACGGGTCGACATCGAAAGACGAGAGCCACGACCCCGCGCGTCATGTTCTTGTACACACCGGTCAAGCGCTCGACCTCGACGCACAAGCCCGTCTCTTCTAGCACTTCGCGAGCGGTCCCCTGTTCGGGGCGCTCGTCCAGCTCAAGCACCCCGCCTGGGGGCTCCCAGGTGCCGTTGTCCGCGCGCCGGATCGCGAGGATGCGGCCGTCTTCCCGCACCACCACTCCAGCTACTGACACCGAATGCAGCGGCATAGTTGCGCCCTCCAGTAGCGTTGCTTATATACAGGAGCTTAGGAGGAACTGAAGGACATGGCATCCATCCCCGCACGGGACTCCGGAAAGCCGCGGTATCTCCAGATCGCCGACGACCTCGTCCAGCAGATCAAGGAGGCGGTACTCGAACCCGGCGAGCAGGTGCCGAGCGAGTCGGAACTCATGAAGAAGTACTCGGCCTCGCAGGGCACTGTCCGGAAGGCGATGGCCGAACTTCGGGCCACTGGCCTCATCGACACCCTCCACGGCAAGGGCTCCTACGTTAAGCGGCGACCCCCCGTCCGCCGTAAGTCGTCCGACCGCTTCAGGCGGTCCCATCGAACAGCAGGCAAGGCCGCCTACTTGGCCGAGGCCGAGCAGTCCGGCAGCAAGCCGAGCGTCAGTGTGCTGTACGTCGGCCCAGTCGACGCGCCGGCCGATATCGCCGAGCGACTGTCGGTGCCCGCTGGCTCCAAGATCCTCGCTCGGCGCCGTCTGTACTTCAGCGATGGCATCCCCACCGAGGAGGCAATTTCGTACCTGCCGTGGGACGTCGCCAAGGACATCCCACAGCTCTTCGAGGAGAACCCGGGCGGCGGAGGCATCTACGCACGACTGGAGGAACACGGCCACTCGCTGGTCGAGTTCACCGAGACGGTCCGGGTACGCCTGGCCACCAAGCAGGAGGTCACGGCGCTAAGTCTGAGCCCCGGATCGCCCATCATCCACTTGACCCGGAACGCGGAATCCTCAAATGGCCGAGTAGTGGAGGTCTGCGACACCTTCATGGCGGCTGACCAGTTCGTTTTGGAATACCGCATCCCTGCCGGTGACTGAATAGTGTCGCTATGAAGGCCAACCCGCCCGCAGAGCATCGCGCGGCGGGTTGACTCATGTACAGGAGTTGGGCACTCTCATGGACACCACTCCTGCACATGAGTGTAAGAGTGCAGGTGTTGCCCTTGGGCGACACCGAAAGGGGCCCGGGACAGAGCGGGCCGAGGGCGCACCCGACCCTGGTCATTCGGGAGGGCTTAGACCGAAAGGTCACATCCCCATACGCCTTCGCCAGGCATGGCGGCTCTACCTGACACGGGAGCCGCAGACCTGAAGGGGACATCGCAGTACTCATCTCGCCGCAGCCGCTCGCCTGCGGCCGGTTGCCTCCTCCGCCCGTCTCGTACGGGCGGGGCTGAGGGGAGCCGGAGATCCCTGGTTCTAACGGCGAGAGGCCCCGAAGTTGCACCTCCGGGGCCTCGTTCGGGCCGTTCCTTCTCGAAGGGAGCACGACCCAATGAAGTCCATCGCTGCACTTCAGGCCGTTGTTACGGCCACCGCGTTCGACGGTGAGCCGTCGAATGCGGAGCTGGACGCGATCGAGAGCGAGATGCCGCTGATCCTGGCGGAGGTCGACCTGCTCGACGCGCAGATCATGACCATCGACCGGCCGGCCACGGTACTGGACGAGCGGCGTTTCCGCCGGGCCCGCAACAAGGTCATGGCGGCCCGCCGTGCCCTGACCAACCGCGTTGGCACGACGCTGCGGGGCGATGCCGCATGAGCCGCCTCACCTTCTGGAGCCTCGGGCTCCTGTGCGTCGCCGTAGAGGTCCTGGGGCTGGTCATCGACCGCCGGGACATCCACTACGCCGGCGCCATCGCCGCTCTCGGCATCATCGCTGTCCACAACATCCTCATCCGCGCCCACCGGGATGGAGGGGCGGAGTGAACGCCACCGGCAAGGCCCTGAGCAGGGCGCAGAAGATCGTGCTGGGTGCCGCGTTCGTGCCGATGGTCGGCACGGGGGTGGCCGGCGGTGTCGGAACCTACTCCAACATCTCGACGGCGTTCGGGTCGGGCACGGCGGTCGGTGCGGTCGCGGCCGGTGAGGGGGCGACCGCCGTGCTGGCGATCGTGCTGCTCGGGCTGACGATGCTCGGGCAGTCCTCGCCAAAGGTGATCCGGGCGGGGCTGTGGGCTCTTCCCGCCGCCGCATCGGCCATGTCGGCCACCGCAGCGACCAGTCCCGGCGAGGTGGTCATCTACGCACTGACCCCGATGGGCATGACCGCCTCGGCGGAGGGCGCCGCGTTCCTGGCCCGGCGGATCGTCGTCTACCGCGACGGCCGCGACGCCGAGGCCGAGGCCCATGCGGCGGCGATCGTGCAGGCCCTCGCCTACCACCAGGGCAGGGCCGCCAGGCACCCCGACGAGAAGGTCCGGCGGAAGTCGGAACTGGAGTCTTGGAAGCTCGCTCGGAAGGTCGGCACCGGGGATCTCTCGCTCGGCGATCGGCTGCTCGACGTCCAACGCGAGCGGGTCACCGCCGGAGCCGACGCGGCCCTGGCTGCCATGTTCGGTGCGTCGACTGTCGCCCCGAACATGGCCGAGTCGGTCGAGTCGGTGGTGGAGCTGGAGGTCGACCGATCCACCCGACCGGTCGACTCCGCGAATGCGGAGGAATCCACCCAGATCGTTATGGAACGGTCTACCTCTGACCTGCCCGTACCGGCTCTGGAGCCCGTGCCGGTTGACCACAGTTCGTACGACCTGTTCGAGGGTGAAGAGTCCACCCCGCCCGCTGCCGGTGTCGAGTCGACCGGTCGGGTCGTGGTGCGGGCGGTCGCGGCCGAGCTGGCGCCGCGCCGTCGGGCGACCGGTCGGGTCCCGGCCGCTGCGAAGTCGGTACGGCCGCGCCGGACGAAGGATGAACTGCTGGCCGAGGCGCGGCAGTTCACGGAGTCGTGGTCGGTCGAGCAGTTGACCGCCGACCGCATCCGGCGGGCGGTGCGTACGTCGCCGGAGAAGGGCCGGTGGCTGCGCGACACCCTCAAGGACGAGCGCCAAGCGGCGGCATGAGCGGGCTGCGGATCGGTTCGCTGTGCACCGGATACGGCGGCCTGGACATGGCAGTCCAGGCCGTCATGGGCGGGACGCTCGCATGGGTCGCGGACAACGACCCCGGAGCGTCCCGCATCCTGGCCCACCACCACCCCGGGGTGGTGAACCTGGGCGATCTCACCCGAACCGACTGGGCCGACGTGGAGCCCGTCGACATCCTCTGCGGCGGGTACCCGTGCCAGCCGTTCTCCCTGGCCGGACACATGAAAGGAACCGCCGATGCCCGGCACCTCTGGCCGCACATCGCGAACACCCTTCGCGTTCTACGACCCCGCTACGCGGTCTTTGAGAACGTCGCAAACCACCTTCGACTTGGGTTTGCCGACGTCCTCGCCGACCTTGCCCGCCTCGGGTTCGATGCGGAGTGGTGCTGTGTCCGCGCGTCGGAGGTCGGCGCTCCCCACCCGCGTAACCGGCTCTTCCTCCTCGCCACTGCTGCCGACACCACGGACCTCCGACACCAACGGCCCCGGCCTGCACGGCGAGGGGGGCATGGACCTGCGCACCACGGTCAGCCTGCTGCCCACCCCAGCCGCCCGGGACTGGAAGTCCGGCGAATCCAACCTGATCGGCACCAACGCCAGGCCGCTCAACGAGGTCGTGGTGAACGTGATTGGGGCCGCTTCACTCCCGCCGTCGAACGCTGGGAAACGGTCCTCGGCCGACCCGCTCCCTGGGCAACTGACGATCGACATCGCCTGAACCCGCCGTTTGTCGAATGGCTCATGGGGCTCCCCGCCGGCCACGTCACCGCCGTTCCCGGCCTCGACCGCAACGCCCAACTCAAAGCCCTCGGCAACGGCGTCGTACCCCAACAGGCCCAAGCCGCCCTCCACGCGCTGACCGCCCGCACCGAACCCTCCATCGGCACGCCCTCCCTCGCTGCCTGAGCAGCCACGAAAGGACGTGAACCACATGAACAACCTCCCCGAGCCCCCACCCGTGGTGCAGCTCCCGGACGGCACCCACGCCTACACCGACCACCTGCCCACCATCCACCAGCCCACCGCCCCGCAGGTCGTGCATCAGCACATCCACCAGGCGCCGCCTGACCGGACGGTGCAGAGGGTCGCGCTCGGCTCCGGCATGGGTGCCGGCGCGGTGGCCGCCGGTGTCTACTTCGGCCCCCTTCTCGTGGGGGCGCTGACCGCGATCGCCGCCAACCTCGCACTTCTCGCGTTCCTCGCCGTCGCCCTCTCCTGGGGTGTCACCACGGTCGTGAAGTCGGTCGGTAGCCCGGACGGCAAGGCCGCTGCCAAGACCCTGGCCAGGCCCCGCAAGCGCCGCCGCTGACGGCTGCCCGATCCGCCCGACACGTGTGCGGGTGGTGAGGGGAGTCGGGACAGCCCCGGCCCCGGAGAGGGGGCCCGTCGTGGTCAGCGAGAAGAACGAGCAGGACCCGAACCACCCCAAGCTCACCGCCGGTGAGCACGCCCGGATCGCGTGGAACGTCGCCCGTATGGCAAAGCGCTCGATCGCGAGCGAGACGGTCTACCAGGGCGACCTGGAGCGCAAGGTCGACCGGATCATCGACGGCGCCCGCAAGCGCGCCGAGAAGAACGCCAAGCACAGCCGCAAGTAGCGATGCCCCGGGGCGGCCGACAGCCGCCAAGCATCCCGACCGCCCCGGGCCCTGCCCACCACCCTCACGAGCAGCAGGAGACATCCATCATGACCGAGCCCCTGCCCGAGGCGACCGTGGTCAGTCTCGACGAGCACCGCGCCGCCCGTACCGAACCGGCGCCCATAGACCTGACCAAGCCCAACCCGCCCGCCGACACGGAGGCCGGGGACGGCGCCGGCGTGGACGTGGTCGACCTGCCCGGCAACCCGCTGGCGGACTGGCTGACCGTGCCCGACACCCCCGTCCTGCCGGTGTGGGCCCGCTCGTGGACATCGATCCGCGAGAACGTCACCGCGCTCGGCCGCCTTTCGTGGTGGCACACCCGCTACCACGCGGTGCGCACCCCGAAGTACCTGTTCAAGACCGTGCTGCTCGCCGCCCGCGGCTTCTACCGCGCACTGGCAGGCGTGTGGCCGTGGATGTCCGCGGAGGAGCAGTCCGCCACCGTCAAGGCCCTGCGTGCACAGTCCAAGCTCCGCCCCGAGGACATCGACCTGGCGGCCCGTCACCAGGCCGCCTACGCCGAGCGGACCCGCTCCCGCAAGTGGCGCTTCGGTGTCGCCGCCGCCGGTGTCGCCGCCGCTGCGACCGGCGTCATGCTCGCCGACCCGCTGCTTCAGGCCGGTGTCGCCGCCGCCGTCACCATCCCGCTCGCCCACCTCGGGCGCGGGGAGGAGACCCGGCTGCTCGACCAGGCCGCCCCGCCGATCCGGGTGGACATGTCCGCGCAGCAGCTCAACGACGCGCTGCGGGCCGCCGGCCTCCTGAAAAGCGGCAGCGGCAAGGACGAGAAGGACCTTCCGCGCGTGTCGTGCACGATGGGCCCCGTCCGGGACGGCCGTGGCTGGTCGGTGATCTTCGACCTGCCGCGCGGTGGCGGCAAGACCGCTTCCGACGTGCTCGCGAAGCGGGAGGTCATCGCGCAGGAACTCGGCGTGGACGAGATCCAGGTCATCATGTCCCGCGTCCGTGCCGCGAAGGGAGGGAACGCCGGCCGCGTCAGCATGTGGGTTGCCGACGACGACCCCTACCTGGGCACGCCGAACCCCTCGCCGCTGGAGAAGGCCGAGCGGTTCTCGATCTGGGAGCCGGTGCCGTTCGGGCAGGACGCCCGGGGAACCCGGATCAACGTGCCGGTCATGTGGCAGTCGATGTTCTTCGGCGGCCTGCCCCGTCGCGGCAAGACGTTCACTCAGCGGCTGCTGACGGCGGCCGGCCTGCTCGATGCGTACGTGCGGCACTACGTCGCCGACGGCAAGGGCGGCGCCGACTGGATGCCCATGAAGGCGGTCGCCCACCGGCTCGTCATGGGCGCCGAGGACGACGCGATCGAGGCGCTGAAGGCGATGCTCGCTGAACTCCTCACCGAGATGGAACGGCGCTTCGCCCTGCTCCGCGACCTGCCGACGTCGGTGTGCCCGGAGGGCAAGCTGACGCCGGACATCATGGTCAAGTACAACCTGCCGGTCATCTTCCTGACCATCGACGAGCTGCAGGAGTACTTCACCGCCATGGAGCGGGAGGACCGCGAGCAGGTCATCAACGACCTGTGCCGGATCGCCCGCCGGGGACCGGCTGCCGGGTTCATCTCCAACTACGCCTCCCAGCGCCCGGATGCGGACTCCGTGCCGACCAAGCTGCGGGAGATCATCACCATCCGGTACTCGACCCAGGTCGTGGACCGCGCCTCCAGCGACATGGTGTTGGGCAAGGGGAAGGCCGCCCAGGGCGCCGACGCCTCGGTCCTCTCCGAGGAGCACAAGGGCGTCGGCGTGCTCGTCACAGGACCGGCCTCGTACGTGACGGTGAGGGCCGACTACCTCGACGGGCCCACGTTCGCGTCCCTGTGCCGCAAGGGCCGCACCCTGCGCGAGCAGGCGGGGCAGCTCACCGGCGAGGCGGCCGGGGATGTCACCGCGGCAGCCGACGCGGCCGGCATCACCGTGCCCGCGATCGTCTCCGACGTCCTCGAAGTGATGCGGCACTCCCCGCGCATGTTCACCATCGACCTCATCGCAGGTCTCGTGAACATCGACGAGGACACCTACGGCGACTTCAACGCCGAACAGCTCGCCTCCGAGCTGGAGGCCGCCGGGGTGAAGCGCACCAGCAAGCAAGTCAAGATCAGCGGCTCCAACGGTGCGGGCTACCAGCGCCGCGACATCGAGGCCGCCGTCCCCGCCGAAATCCTGCTCTCGGCCGGCAGGTAGTGGTTGCCCTTCTACCGCTCCATGGACTGGTAGAGGGGGTCCCCTCTACCCCACCCCACGATCACCACCCCCACCGCCGCCCCTCCGCCCATCGCTCAGGGGTCGGCCAAGTAGAGGGGGCCCTTTACCCCGGTCAAGGGGCAGGTAAGGGCCTCTGACCTGCAAGGTAAGGCCGGTAGAGGGGGCCTTTGCGCCCCCTGCCGGGACCCCTCGGAGCCCCGGATCTGGGGCCTGCCCACCGTTCCGGGAGACACCCCGCCATGGCCGTCACGGTCTCGCTCGTCGCCGTCTTCGGACTCGTCCTGTTCTTCCTCCTGCGCTCCAAAGAGCTCGGCTACGGCTCCGCGTTCACCGCCGCCGGGTTCGGCTTCTTCCTCGCCGCGACTGGGGCCGCCGGCCCCATCAACCAGCTCACCACCGACCTGATCACCGCGATCAGCAACCTGTAGCAGCACCGAGGGCGGCCCCCGTCTCGCCAAAGTCTGGGGCCGCCCTCATGTCCAGTACTGAGTAAGAGAACTGGAGACACCCAGCATGACCCATCCCGTACTGATCCGGCGAGACAGCGCGCTCACCCTCGCCGCCAACGGTCTGCCAGTCCTTCCGCTGAGCGCCGACAAGCGGCCGTTCGGCAACTGCCCCGACTGCCGCGACAACCGCTGCGGCGGACGGCCGAACATGAAGACCCCCGGACCGTGCCAGTGCCCGCGTCCCTGCCACGGATGGGCCGCCGCCACCACCGACCCCGCCGTGCTGTCCTCCGACCCGTGGACGGCCGCCTGGCACCGTGCCGGGGCCGTCGCCTACCACCCCGGAGGCGCCGGGGTGACGGTCCTCGACCTGGACGACGCTGACGCGATCGCCTGGGCTCGTGAGAACCTGCCGGCGACCACGACCGTGGCGACGACGCGCGGGGAGCACTGGATCTACCGGGGCGCCATGCAGTCCGCCAACGGCGTGAGGCCGGGCGTGGACGTCAAGTCGTCCATGTCCTACGCCCGCTGGCTCGGCCGCGGAACCGGCACCATCACGGAACTGCCGCCAGCCGTCCGTGCCCTGGTCGTCAAGGCGCCTGCTGCCGTCCGCCGCGTGCGTCGCACCGTGTCCGCTCCGGCCGGTGGCGGGCAGTGCCCTCACCGCTCCCCAGTCTTCCTGGAACGTGGCATCGCCATGGCGGAGCAGCGCATCACCGACGCGGCCAGTGCGGTGCACGCCACGGTGTACCGGACGTTCCTGGCGGTGCTGTCCGCCCACGGCCGGTGCGGCTGCCTCACCGAGGCCCACATCGGCCGCCTGTTCACCGCCGCGCAGTCCAAGGGGGAGACCCCGCGGCACTGCACGGACGCCTGGGCCAACGCCCGCACGGCTCTGGGGATGTGACCGTGTCCGAGGAGGAGAAGAACCCGGCCCGCGAGGTCATCACCGACTACGCGCAGGCGAACTTCCGGTACTTCCGCACCGTCGACGGCACTGTCTATGCCCAGCGCAACGGGCACCCCGTCGCCCGCCCGATCCGCTCCCAGGGCACCACCGGCAGCCACCGCCAGGAACTCATGGTCGGCCTGTTCCGCGACGGGCTCGGCGTCTTCAACGGAACCGCCTTGAAGGAGGCACTCGACTTGATCGAAGCATTCGCGCTCACCGAGGACGTCCAACCCGTCCACATCCGCGTCGCTCCCGGCTTCGACGGCGCGACCTGGCTGGACCTGGGCCGCGACGACGGCCAGTCCGTCCGCATCCACCCCACCGGCTGGGACATCACCACCCCCGACCCGCGCGAGGTCTGCTGGCGCCGCACCCAGCTCACCGGCGAACTCCCGCTGCCGGTCAAGGACACCGACGGCAAGGGCATCGACCTGCTCATGCGGCTGTGCAACTTCTCCGACGCCCGCGCCGAGTCCCTGGCCTTGGCCTGGCTGATCGGCTGCCTCGGCCCGGACGTCCCGGTCCCCGCCCCGTTCCTCACCGGTCCGCAGGGCGCGGGCAAGTCCACCGCCGGGAAAATGCTCGTGCGGATCATCGAGGGCATGAGCGGCGACCTGCGGCGCGCCCCGAAGGACGAGGAGAACCTGATCACGGCCGTCGCGGCCGGATGGGTCACCGGCCTGGACAACCTCTCCCACCTCGGCCCGGACCTGTCCGACCTTATGTGCTGCATCGTCACCGGCGCGGAGAACATCAAGCGGGCCCTGTTCACCGACGGCGACGTCGTCCGCTCCCGCTACCGCCGGCCGATGCTGCTGACCGGCATTGACGTCGGCGTCATCCGCCCCGACCTCGCCGAACGCCTCCTGCCCCTCCGGCTGGAACGGCCGAAGGTGCGGCGGACCGAGGCGGAGCTGTGGGCCGAGTTCACCCAGGTTCTCCCCGTGATCCTCGGCTCCGTCCTCGACCTGGCCGTCGAGGTCCGCGCCGCCGAGGCCGACATCCCCACCGACCTGCGGATGGCCGACTTCGCCCACCTGTGCGCCCAGCTCGACACCGCCCGGAACTTCGGCGCCCTGGACGCCTACCGGGCCAGCCTGGACGACCTCAACGACGACGTCATCGAGGGCGACCTGCTCGCCCAGACCGTCCTCAAGCACGCCGCCGACATCGAGCCGGGCACCGAGGTCCGTATGACATCGGCGGAGTGGCTGCACGGCCTCACCCAGCTCTACACCGGCGAGGGAGAGTTCCGGCCTCTCCCCAAGGGGTGGCCCACCACCGGCAAGGTCCTCTCCGACCGTCTCAAGCGCCTCCAGCCCGTCCTCGCCGCCCGCGGCGTCCTCGTCGACTGGGGCCGCACCCGCGCCGCCCGCTACATCGAGATGGCCCGGCCCAAGCCCTCGCAGGACGAGCAGGGCCAAGTCTTCTAGCCCCCCGCGCCACCTAGGCCCGGCCGCACAAGCAAGAGGAGCACCCCGCGCCCCGGCGGGGCGGTGCTCCTCTTGCTCTTCGGCGGCTTGCCGCCGCCCAAAGGGCGTGCCGATCTGCGGCTCCCCATTCACGCCTGAAGTCGCGCACAACAACAGACACAGGCCCCTCTTTTTCCTAAGTAGGAAGACGCTGCGTCACCTGCGTCACCACGGCCCCGAAAACCGCTCCCGACCTGCACCAACAAGGGTGACGCAGAACCCGAATCTCTGCGTCACCCTTCGTCACCTGTGTCACCACATGACGGACGGCTCCGTCACCCGTGACACAGCCCGCAACCCACCGCGTCACCCAAACCCGCAGGTCAGCACCCCTGAGTGACGCTGATGACGCAATGACGCAGAAATCCCCACCTCGGACAGACGCCGTCCGCCCGCATCGTCGTGGCTACTGCCAACTCCGGGCAGAGCCACGGGTTCCCAGAAGGAGCTCGAGGTGACTACCGCAGTGAAGCCCACCGTCAGTCGCGCGTTGTTCACCGTCAAGGACGCCGCCGACTACCTCTCCCTCGGCCGCTCGACCATCTACGAGCTGATGGCCGCCGGCGCCCTGCCGTACGTGAAGGTCGGCCGCGCCCGCCGCGTCCGGCGGACCGACCTGGACGCGTTCGCCGCCGCACTCCCCCAGCAGACCGCCTGAACCTCCGAACCACTTGAGGCGGCCCCGGCCCTCCGCCGGGGCCGCCTCACTCATGAGAGGAAGCGATGAGCCCCCGCAAGCCCAACATGGAATCGTCTATCTACCTGGGTACCGACGGCCGATGGCACGGCCGCGTGACCATGGGTGTGAAGCCCGACGGAAGCCCGGACCGCCGCCACCGGACGGGCAAGACCGAGGCCGAAGTGGCCCGTAAGGTCCGTGCGCTGGAGAAGCTGCGTGACGAGCAGCGGGCGCCGAAGGCGGGCCGGGTGCCAACCGTGCAGCAGTGGATGGAGACGTACCTGACGACGATCGCGAGCCTGAAGCTCAAGCCTCGGTCGTTGGACGACTACTGGTCCAAGACCCGCAACGACATCATCCCGGGGATCGGTCAGCACCGGCTGAACAAGTTGGAGCCGGAGCACCTGGAGACGATGTACGCGGCGATGCTGGAGGAGGGGCACGCCCCCTCCCACGTGCTCAAGGTTCATCGCATCCTGTCGCGGGCGCTGAAGATCGCGCACCGCCGCCGGATCATCGTTGAGAACGTCGCGACACTGGTCGATCCGCCGACCGTGGACGAGACCGAGGCGAACCCGTTCACGCAGGAGGAGGCGCGAGCCTTTCTGGAGGCGGCGGCCAAGCGGCCCACGTTCATGCGCTGGCTGGTCGGCGTCGGGATGGGGTTCCGGCAGGGTGAGACGCTCGGCATGCGCTGGAAGTACGTCGACCTGGACGCGGAGCTGTTCCACCCGCGCTGGCAGCTCCAGCGGCTCACCTGGAGGCACGGCTGCGCCGCCCCGCATGCCTGTGGGGAGCGGTTGCACCGGTTCGAGAAGTGCCCGCCGGTCTGCACCGTCCACCAGGGGTACAAGCGTGGTTGCCCGGAGCCCTGCGAGAAGGGCTGCACAAGACATGCGAGCGCCTGCCCCGAGCGGAAGGGCGGCGGTTTGGTCTTCACCCGCCCGAAGACCAAGAAGAGCCAGAACCCGGTGCCCATCCCGCCACCGTTCATCCCGCCGCTGAAGGATCTCCGGGCGCTCCAGGAGGAGGAGCGGGCCGCAGCAGGCAACCTGTGGCAGGACCACGGCGTTGTGTTCGCGCGTCCGGACGGCCGGCCGCTCGACCCCCGGCAGGACTGGGAGGAGTTCAAGGAGCTCCTTGCCGAGGCAGGGATCGACGATCGCCGCCTGTACGACGGGAGCCGCCACACCGCCGGGACGATCCTGAACGAGCTGGGGGTGCCCCTGGTCACCATCATGGAGATCCTGCGGCACACCCAAGTCACCCAGACGCGGCGGTACGTGAAGGGGCGGTCCGAGCAGTCCCGGGACGCCATGAAGCGCATGGGAAACGCGTTTCTCCCCCAGCTCCTACCGCGCCCGCAGGAGCCGACTCAAGAACGGATCGAGAACTCCGACAGCCGCACAACGCGCTCCCGGCTTCGGCGTCGGATCCGCTAGTCACCGACCCGTAGGCCGGTGCCATTTATCTGAGTCTTCGTGGAGCCACCCTCGTAGGTTGAAGCCCACCTACCGTGGAAAAGATCGTCTCCATGCACCAAGCCATCAGCAATCTGGGGGACTTATGATCGTTCGGCGCTACTTCGATGCGGATGACGAGCTGGCACAGTACCTCCGCAAGCAGCTCAACACTCCACTGGACTGGCCGAAGGATGCGGAGCTGAACACCGAGCGCGTCGCCGAGATCGCTGCTGCGGCGGCGTGCGACGCCTCCTACAACCAGGCTGCCAACGGTCACCTGGCGGACCTCTTCGCCCTTCTGCCGCTGCCCGGCACGCCCGAAGGGAGTGACTTCTGGGATGAACTGCGGGAGGCAGGTGGCCTCGCCACTCTCTATGTCGACCCCGCCAATGCAGGAGGCCCGTTCTTCAGCCGCTTGGTCAACGGCAACGAGGGGGGTATCGCTAGCCGCGTTCTCAGCTTCCTAGGAGAACTCGACGACCAGCAGCGTGACGCAGTCGCCGACGTGATCGGCGGAGCCGTAGGAGACATCGAGATCGGTTCAGCTAGTCGGTACCTCGGCAAGCTCTGGATGCGTGACGCCGAAGTTTCCGCCTGGCACGTCCTCGTATCCCAGCACCGGTCAAGGGCCACAGAGGATGACCGGAAGAGGTTCTTTGAAGCGTGGGGCAACGCCTAGCGGCATCGTCCAAACCGAACCACGGGGTCTACTGAGACCAAAACTGAGACCGGTGATAACTGGCATCCCTGCCGCCGCCTCGTGAGCAATGCCGCCTAAACCACAAAGTCCCAGGTCAGATACATCTGGCCTGGGACTTTCATGGAGCCGCCTTCGGGATTCGAACCCGAGACCTACGCATTACGAGTGCGTTGCTCTGGCCAACTGAGCTAAGGCGGCATGCCGTGCGTTCCCATGTTGGGCGCAGCGGCCTCGCCAAGTCTACACAGTTTCCGGGGGTGCTCCGACCACCCCTATGAGCAGCGCTTTCCGTCCTGGGGGACCGTGCCTTCCAGGAGGTAGGCGTTGATCGCGGTGTCCACGCAGTCACTGCCGCGGCCGTACGCCGTGTGGCCGTCGCCCTCGTAGGTCAGCAGGGTTCCGGAGGAGAGCTGGTCGGCGAGGGAGCGGGCCCACTTGTAGGGGGTGGCCGGGTCGCGGGTGGTGCCGACGACGACGATCGGGGCGGCGCCGGGGGCCGTGACGCGGTGGGGGCGGCCCGTCGCGGGGGTGGGCCAGTAGGTGCAGTTCAGGGAGGCCCAGGCGAGGCCGGTGCCGAAGACGGGGGACGCCTTCTCGAAGGACGGCACCGCCTTCTCCACCTCGGCGGGGCCGGTGAAGGAGGCCGGGAGGTCCAGGCAGTTCACGGCGGCGTTGGCGGACATCAGGTTCGAGTACGAGCCGTTCGCGTCGCGCTCGTAGTAGCTGTCGGCCAGGGCGAGCAGGCCCGACCCCTCGCCGCCGATGGCCCGCGTCAGCGCCTCGCGCAGCTGCGGCCAGGCCGCCTCGTCGTACATCGCGGCGATCACCCCCGTCGTGGCCAGCGACTCGCCCAGTCGTCGACTCTCGCCGGTCGGCAGGGGCTTGGCGTCGACCTCGCGGAAGAAGGCCTTCAGCCTGTCACCGGCGGCGGCGACCGACTCCGTACCGAGCGGGCAGTCCCGCTTCTCGACGCAGTCCGCGGCGAAGGACCGGAAGGCGGTCTCGAAGCCGGCGGTCTGGTCGCGGTTGAGCTCGCTTGCCGGCAGCGACGGGTCCATCGCCCCGTCCAGGACCAGTCGGCCGGTGCGCCCCGGGAACAGTTCGGCGTAGGTGGCACCGAGGAAAGTGCCGTAGGAGGCGCCCACGTAGTGCAGCTTCCGGTCGCCGAGCACCGCCCTCACGATGTCCATGTCACGGGCCGCCTCCACCGTGGAGACATGCGGCAGGACCTTCCCGGAGCGCTGCTCGCAGCTCGCCGCGAACTCCTTGAAGGAGGCCGCGAGCGCGGCCGTCTCCCGCGGGTCGTCCGGCGTCGGGTCGACCTGCGTGTACGCGTCCATCCGCGGGCCCGTCAGACACTCGACGGGTTCGCTGCGGGCCACGCCTCGCGGGTCGACGGCCACCATGTCGTAGCGGGCACGGACGGGGGCGGGGTAACCGATGCCCGCGTACCCCTGGAGGTAGCCGACGGCGGAACCGCCCGGCCCGCCGGGGTTGACCAGCAGCGACCCGAGGCGCTTGCCGGGACCGCTGGCCCTGACCCGGGAGACCGCGAGCTGGATCTCCTCGCCCTCCGGCTTCGCGTAGTCGAGCGGGGCACGGAAGGTGGCGCACTCGAACTTCGGCATGCCGCAGTCGCGCCACACCGGCTTCTGCGCGTAGAAGTCCTCCAGGCCGGCGGTCGATGCCGTGGCCGCGGGCGACGACCCGGGCGCGGCCGCGTCGCTCCCGCCCGTGCAGCCGGAGAGGATCAGCCCGGCCGCCGCCAGGGCGGTGGCGGACGTACGGAGCAAACGCCTGGAGTCCATCACACGAGCGTATCCAAACAGGTACGGAGTGTGTCCAATCGGCGCCCCACCTGCCGGGACATCAGTCGCGCAGGGCCATCGTCATCGCCTCCACCGCGAGCAGCGGGGCCACGTTCCGGTCCAGGGCCTCGCGGCAGGCGAGCACCGCCTCGATCCGGCGCAGGGTCCGCTCGGGGGTGGTCTCCCGGGCGATCCTCTCCACCGCGTCGCGTACGTCCTCGTTGGCCAGCTCCGAAGCGGCCCGCAGCTGCAGCGTCAGCACGTCGCGGTAGAAGCCGGTCAGGTCGGTGAGGGCGAGATCCAGGCTGTCGCGCTGCGTACGGGTCTTCCGCCGCTTCTGCCGCTCCTCCAGCTCCTTCATCGCACCGGCCGTACCGCGCGGCATCCGCCCGCCCTGCCCGCCCCCGAGGGCGGCCTTCAGCTCCTCGGTCTCCTTGACGTCGACCTCCTCGGCGACCTGCTTGGCGTCCTCGCCCGCCGCGTCGACCAGCTCCTGTGCGGCCTTCAGACAGCCGCCGATGTCACCGACCCGCATGGGCAGCTTGAGCACCACGGCGCGCCGGGCCCGAGCGCGTTCGTCGGTCGCGAGCCGACGGGCGTGGTCGATGTGCCCCTGGGTGGCGCGGGCGGCGGCCTGCGCGGCGGCCGGTTCGACGCCGTCTCGGCGTACGAGCATGTCGGCGACCGCCTCGACCGACGGCGTACGCAGGGTCAGGTGGCGGCAGCGGGAGCGGATCGTGGGCAGCACGTCCTCCAGGGACGGCGCGCAGAGCAGCCAGACCGTGCGCGGCGCGGGCTCCTCGACCGCCTTCAGGAGCACGTTGCCCGCGCCCTCGGTGAGGCGGTCGGCGTCCTCAAGGACGATCACCTGCCAGCGGCCGCCCGCCGGCGAGAGCTGGGCGCGCCGGACGAGCTCGCGGGTCTCCTTCACGCCGATGGAGAGCAGGTCCGTGCGGACGACCTCCACGTCGGCGTGGGTCCCCACGAGGGCGGTGTGGCAGCCGTCGCAGAACCCGCATCCCGGGGCCCCGCCCAGCGCCCGGTCGGGGCTCACGCACTGCAGCGCGGCGGCGAACGCGCGCGCCGCGGTCGCCCGGCCTGACCCCGGAGGGCCGGTGAACAGCCAGGCGTGCGTCATCTTGGACGCCTCGGGGGCCGGCTCCCCGGCGGCATGGGCGGTCACGAACGCGTCGGCGTCCCGCGCGGCGGCGGCGAGCTGCTCCTCGACCCGCGCCTGTCCGATCAGGTCGTCCCATACGGCCATGTGCCCTCCTCAGGTACGCCCTCCATTGTGGAGTACCTGACTGACACCGGATCTCGCGTCGCGGGGGCCCGCCGGAGACCGACGTCCGGCCCCCGGTCCGGCCGACGGGTCCGCGCCGGGCCAGGCGGGTCCGGGAACGGCCAGCCGAGTTTGCGACCGGCCTGGCGGGTCCGCACCGGACAGGTGGGTCCGCACCGAACAGACCGAGCCGGCCTGGTGGGTCCGCGCCGGACAGGTGGGTCCGGGACCGGCCAGGCGCCTGCCGCGCGCGGGGCGCCGGGCGCCTGGGTACGCGCCCGGGGCGCATGCCGCAAGCCCGGCGTACGCCGCGCTGCCGCCTGCCGTACTCCCGCCCTACGCCGGCCTCTCCCCCGGCCCCGCGTCAGCGGCGGCGCCGCCGCCCGCCGTCCTCGTCCTCGTCGTGGGGGCCGAGCAGCTCGTCCGCCAGGGTCGGCAGATCGTCGAGCGGTGTCTCCTCCGCCCAGTCGGAGCGGCGGCGCGGCCGGCCCTGCTCGTCGAGCTGCGGCAGCTCGCGCGTCATGTCGTTCGCGCCCTCCGGCTCGGCGGCGGGCCGCTCGTCGCGGAAGAAGCCCGGCGGCACCCGGTCGGCCGGCGCGGCATCCCGTACGGCCGGCAGGACGGCGGTCTCGTCCACGTCCCGTACGGGCGGCAGGACGGCCGTCTCGTCCGCCTCGCGCACCTGCGGCAGAACCGTCGTCTCGTCCTCGGACGGGCGCGCGTCCTCCGGCTGCACGATCGGCGTGGGGACGGTGATCTCGTTCGGCGACACGCGCGGGAAGGTCTGCGTGACGTCGTCCGGCGCCACCTCGCCGGGCTTCACGATCGGCGTCGGGACGGTGACCTCGTTGGCCGACACCTCCGCGGCCCCGGCGGTCTTCGCCGCCCTGGCAGCCTCCGCCTCGGCAGCCTCCTTGGCCGCCTTCTCCGATGCGGCTTTCTCCGCCGCGGCCTTCTCCGCGGCCTGCCTCTCCGCCGCGGCCTTCCGCGCGGCCGCCTGCTCCGCCGCCGCCTTCTCCGCCGCCTCGGCAGCGGCCTTGCTCGCCGCCTCCTCCGCGGCCTTCGCCGCCGCGGCCTCGGCGACGCGCCGTGCCTCCTCGGCCCTGACCAGCGCCTCCTCGGCCTTGCGCTGCTTCTCGCGGCGGCGCTCCTCCGCCTCCGCGCGCAGCCGGGCCTCCTCCTCGGCCTGCTTACGGAGCCGTTCCTGCTCCGCGCGACGGGCCTTCTCCTCGGCCTCGCGCCGCTTGCGCTCCTCCTCGGCGGCCAGCCTGGCCTCCTCGGCCCGGCGGCGGGCCTCCTCGGCCTGCCGCTCGGCCTCGCGCTGCCGCGCCTCTTCCTCCTCGCGGCGCTTGCGCTCCTCCTCCTCGGCACGGAGCCGGGCGAGCTGCTCCTGGCGCTCGCGCTCCAGACGCTCCTCCTCCGCCTTCCTGCGCGCCTCCTCCTCGGCGCGGAGCCGGGCCTCCTCCTCGGCCTTCCTGCGCGCCTCCTCCTGGGCCCTCACCTCGGCCTCGGACAGCGGCAGCATCCGGTCGAGCCGGTGGCGTACGACGGTGGTGACGGCCTCCGGCTCCTGGCCGGCGTCGACGACCAGGTAGCGGCCCGGGTCCCCGGCGGCGAGCGCGAGGAAACCGGCCCTCACGCGCGCGTGGAACTCCGGCGGCTCCGACTCCAGCCGGTCCGGGGCCTCGGTGAACCGCTCCCGCGCGGTCTCCGGAGCGACGTCCAGGAGGACGGTCAGGTGCGGGACGAGGCCGCCGGTCGCCCAGCGGTTGATCCGGGCGATCTCGGTCGGCGAAAGGTCGCGACCTGCGCCCTGGTAGGCCACGGACGAGTCGATGTACCGGTCGGAGATCACCACCGCGCCCCGCTCCAGGGCCGGCTTGACCAGGGAGTCGACGTGCTCGGCGCGGTCGGCGGCGTACAGCAGCGCCTCCGCCCGGTTCGAGAGCCCCGCCGAGGAGACGTCGAGCAGGATCGAGCGCAGCCGCTTGCCGATCGGCGTCGCGCCGGGCTCACGGGTGACGACGACCTCGTGGCCCTTGGCGCGGATCCACTCGGCGAGCGCCTCGGCCTGGGTGGACTTGCCGGCTCCGTCGCCGCCCTCCAGTGCGATGAAGAAGCCGGTCGGCGCGGGCGCCTGGACGGGGTCGGCCCCGCGCAGCGCGTCGAGCAGATCACGGCGCAGCGGTACTCCGGCCCGGTCGTCGGTCTTGGCGAGGACGAGCGCGGCGACCGGCAGCAGCAGCGCGCCGACCAGCATGAGGGTGAACGCGGCGCCGCCGTGGGCGAAGACGAAGCTTCCGGAGGCGAGGCGGTGCGGCCCGATGGCGGCGGCGAGCAGCGGCGCCGCGAGGGCGCCGAGTGCCATGGCGACCCGGACGACGGCCTGGAGGTGCGCGGTGACCCGGGGTCGGCGGGCCTCCTCGGTCTCCTGGTCGAGGAGGGTGTGGCCGGTGTGGGCGGCGACCCCGCTCGCGTACCCGGCGAGGACGGCCAGGAACAGCACCGTTGCCGTGTCCGGCACCAGGCCCATCGCGAGCAGCGCGATGCCGGTGAGGGTGATCGCGAGGGCGAGGAGGCGCCGGCGGGAGAGCGCGGTGAGGACGGAGCCGCCCGTGCGGATCCCGACGGCGGTGGCGCCGCTCAGCGCGAGGATCAGCAGCGCGAAGGTGACGGGGCCGCCGCCGAGGTCGTGGGCGTGCAGGACGGCGACGGCCGCGGCGGCCGCGACGGCCCCCGCCACGGTGGCGCAGGCGAGGACGAGCAGCGGGGCCACCCCCGTGCGCCCCTTCTCCGCGGCGGGACGGCGCAGGCCCTCCAGGGGCGAGCGCGGCCGCGGCGTCTGTCCGCCGGGCAGCGCGATGAAGTACAGGACGGAGATCGAGGCGGCGAACAGTCCGGCGGCGACGTACGCGCCGAGCGCCGCCTGGTGCAGCGAGAACCAGTCGATTCCGGTGGCGATCAGGTTCCCGATGAGCGTGGCGACCAGCAGTACGGCGGCCGCGGCCGGGACCGCGAGGAATCCGGTACGCAGAGAGAGCCGGCGCAGCGCGTCCAGATGGTCCGGCAGGGGCCGGACGGCGGCGCCCTCCAGGGGCGGCGCGGGCAGCAGCGCGGGTGCGGCGCCCTCGCGGGCGACGGTCGACAGCCGTTCGGCGGCGCCCGCGACGAAGACGGTGCCGAGCAGGAACCACAGGGCGTTGTCCGCCGTCCAGTCGATCCACAGCGGCGCGACCACGAGCAGGGCGAGCCGCAGCCCGTCGGCCCCGATCATCGTCCAGCGCCGGTCGAGCGGGCCGCCGGGTCCGGTCAGCGCGGTGAGCGGGCCGAGGAGTACGGCGCCGAAGAGCACGGCGGCGAGCAGTCGCGCGCCGACGACGGCGGCGACGGCGAGCGCGGCGCCCCGGTACCCGCCGCCGAGCGCCCCCTCGGACGCGGCGACCTGATACCCCAACAGCACCAGGACGAGGAGGCCGAGGGCGTCCCCGGTCCCCCCGGCGAACTGCGCGCTCCACAGGCGTCGCAGTGGTTGATGGCGCAGAAGCGCGCGTACGGCACGCTCGCGGGAGTCCGCGACAAGGGCGACGTCGGAGTTCGGCTGCTCTGCTCGCGTCATCCGTCCACCCTATCCGGACCCCTTCACTCCCCGTGGCCTCCACCCGAACAAACGTCGGGTGGCCGGGAAACGCCGAAGGGGCGGGGTTTCCCACCCCGCCCCTTCACGCACCTCCTGCACGGATCGCGCCGTACTACTCCGGCACGGCACCGCTCCCGCCGTACTACTCCGGCTTCGCCGCCGCCGTCTTCGCGGCGGTGGTCTTCTTCGCCGTGGCGGTCTTCGCCGTCGCCGTCTTCTTCGTGGCCGTCTTCGTGGCCGTCTTCTTCGCCGCCGTCTTCTTGGCGGGCGCGGCCTTCTTCGCCGTGGCGGTCTTCTTCGCGGCTGTCTTCTTCGCGGGCGCCTTCTTGGCCGCCTTCTTCGCCGGAGCCTTGGCCCGCTTCTCCGCGAGCAGCTCGAACCCGCGCTCCGGCGTGATCGTCTCCACGCTGTCGCCGGTCCGCAGGGTCGCGTTCGTCTCGCCGTCGGTGACGTACGGACCGAAACGCCCGTCCTTCACGACGACCGGCTTCTCGCTGACCGGGTCGACACCCAGCTCCTTCAGCGGCGGCTTGGCCGCGGCCCGGCCACGCTGCTTGGGCTGCGCGTAGATCGCGAGCGCCTCCTCCAGCGTGATCGTGAAGAGCTGCTCCTCGTCCGTCAGCGACCGGGAGTCCGTGCCCTTCTTCAGGTACGGGCCGTAGCGGCCGTTCTGCGCCGTGATCTCGACGCCTTCCGCGTCCGTGCCCACCACACGCGGCAGGGACATCAGCTTCAGCGCGTCCTCCAGCGTGACCGTGTCCAGGGACATCGACTTGAAGAGCGAGGCCGTCCGCGGCTTCACCGCGTTCTTGCCGGTCTTCGGCGTGCCCTCGGGCAGGATCTCGGTGACGTACGGGCCGTAGCGGCCGTCCTTGGCGACGATCTGGTTCCCGCTGACCGGGTCGGTGCCGAGCTCGAAGTCACCGCTCGGCTTGGCGAGCAGCTCCTCCGCGTACGCGACCGTCAGCTCGTCCGGGGCGAGGTCGTCCGGGACGTCGGCGCGCTGGTGCTCGTCGGAGTCCTTCTCACCGCGCTCGACGTACGGGCCGTACCGGCCGACGCGAAGCATGATGCCGTCGCCGACCGGGAAGGAGGAGATCTCCCGGGCGTCGATCGCGCCGAGGTCGGTCACCAGCTCCTTCAGACCACCGAGGTGGTCACCGTCGCCGTTGCCCGCGTCGGCGGCTCCGCCGGAGGCACCACCGGGCCCGGCCTCACCGAAGTAGAAGCGCTTCAGCCACGGCACGGCCTGGGCCTCGCCCCGCGCGATGCGGTCGAGGTCGTCCTCCATCCTGGCGGTGAAGTCGTAGTCGACGAGCCGGCCGAAGTGCTTCTCCAGCAGGTTGACCACGGCGAAGGAGAGGAACGACGGCACGAGCGCCGTGCCCTTCTTGAACACATAGCCGCGGTCGAGGATCGTGCCGAGGATCGACGCGTACGTCGACGGGCGGCCGATCTCGCGCTCTTCCAGCTCCTTGACCAGCGAGGCCTCGGTGTAGCGGGCCGGCGGCTTGGTCGCATGGCCGTCGACGGTGATCTCCTCGGCCGACAGCGCGTCGCCCTCGGCGACCTGCGGCAGCCGGCGCTCACGGTCGTCGAGCTCCGCGTTGGGGTCGTCGGCCCCCTCCACGTACGCCTTCATGAAGCCGTGGAAGGTGATCGTCTTGCCGGAGGCGCTGAACTCCGCGTCCCGGCCGTCGGAGGCCCGGCCGCCGATCTTCACGGTGACCGAGTTTCCGGTCGCGTCCTTCATCTGGGAGGCGACGGTCCGCTTCCAGATCAGCTCGTAGAGCCGGAACTGGTCGCCGGTCAGACCGGTCTCCGCCGGGGTGCGGAAACGATCACCCGAAGGGCGAATCGCCTCGTGCGCCTCCTGCGCGTTCTTGACCTTGCCCGCGTAGACCCGCGGCTTCTCCGGCAGGTAGTCGGCGCCGTACAGCTGCGTGACCTGCGCCCGGGCCGCCGAGACGGCGGTGTCCGACAGGATCGTCGAGTCCGTACGCATGTAGGTGATGAAGCCGTTCTCGTAAAGCTTCTGCGCGACCTGCATCGTCGCCTTCGCACCGAAGCCCAGCTTGCGGCTCGCCTCCTGCTGGAGGGTGGTGGTCCGGAACGGGGCGTACGGGGAGCGGCGGTACGGCTTGGACTCGACCGAGCGGACGGCGAACGAGGTGTCGGCGAGCGCGGCGGCGAGCGCCCGTGCGTTCTCCTCGTCGAGGTGGAGCACCTGCTCGGACTTCAGCTGTCCGTCGGCGCCGAAGTCACGGCCCTGGGCGACCCTCCGGCCGTCGACCGTCGCGAGGCGCGCGACCAGCGACGACGGGTCGGACGGGTCACCGGCGCGGCCCGTGGAGAAGGTGCCGGTCAGGTCCCAGTACTCGGCGGAGCGGAACGCGATGCGCTCGCGCTCCCGCTCGACGACGAGACGGGTGGCGACGGACTGCACGCGGCCGGCCGACAGCCGGGGCATGACCTTCTTCCACAGGACCGGCGAGACCTCGTAGCCGTAGAGCCGGTCCAGGATGCGGCGGGTCTCCTGGGCGTCGACCATGCGCTTGTTCAGCTCGCGCGGGTTCTCGACGGCGGCCCGGATCGCGTCCTTGGTGATCTCGTGGAAGACCATCCGGTGGACCGGGACCTTGGGCTTCAACACCTCCAGGAGGTGCCACGCGATGGCTTCGCCCTCGCGGTCCTCATCGGTGGCGAGGAAGAGTTCGTCGGCCTCGGCCAGCTGCTCCTTGAGCTTCCTGACCTGCGCCTTCTTGTCGGCGTTGACGACGTAGATCGGCTGGAAGTCGTGTTCGACGTCGACGCCGAGCCGGCGCACCTCGCCGGTGTACTTCTCCGGCACCTCGGCGGCGCCGCTGGGGAGGTCGCGGATGTGCCCGACGCTCGCCTCGACGACGTATCCGGGGCCGAGGTAGCCCTTGATCGTCTTCGCCTTGGCAGGCGACTCGACGATGACGAGTCGGCGGCCGCCCTGTGCGGTCTCGCTGGTCGGGGACAACTTCGCTCTTCTCTCCGGTCGACGCTCGGTGGCACGTACGCACGTGGTCACGTACGGCACTGGCCCTGGCACTCATGGCAGCGGCACGTGCGGTGACGCTGCCGTCGCTGCGGAGTGTGACGGTACAACCCGCCCCCGTGTCAAACGGTGAAAGCCCGCAACGGCCACTCGAACGGTAACCCGACTTCTGGCATTCCTGCCGCCCGGACTCCGGGTCGGGCGGGGCGGAGGGGTGCGGATGATCTCGTCAGAGACGTCCGAAGCACCAGAGGCCGAGAAGGAGGGAGGCGGCGCCGAAGAGCGTCGTGAGGGCGGCCGCGGGCACCGGCGCGACGCCGAGGGCCACGGGCTCGCGGTGCATCACGCGCACTCCCGTCCACAGCAGCAGCGCGGCCCCGAACAGCGCGAACGCCGTTCCCGCGAAGATCGCAGGCACGCTCTCCATGGTCCGCACCCCGTTCGTCCGTCATGCCCCGGTCATCACTGGGGCCGAGGTTGGCACCTTCCGGCGTCGGGGGCGCGAATTCCGGGTGAACGGCCCGGGCGCGCCGGTCGGTTTCACGAAGATGGCCGGTACTCACCGACGGACGGACCGACGACCTGTCCGGCGAAGGACCGGGTGCGACGGGCCTGCGGGCGCGGTCGGGGACCCGCGAGGCGGAAGCCGCCTGGACGGCGTCGCGGGCCCGGGGTGAACCGGTCGGCGGGGACGCCGTCGTCCCCGCCGTGGACGACGGGGACGAAGACCTGAGCAGCGGCCCTACCAGCGGCGTTCCGAGGAACAGGGGCGGTGTCCCCCGGCGGGGACGGGTACGGCGGGAGGGGGCTTCGCCGACCACGACGGGGTGGGCGGCGGGCCGGAAACGGAACATCGTCCGGGCTCGGGCGCGAGCCTGTTCCAGCCCGGTCGAGGGCTCGTTCCCCGCTCGTCAGGTCCCTGTCCGTCGGGTTCATGCCCGTCAGGTCCCTGCCCGTCAGGTCAGTCTCGCCCACCGCCCCCCGCGTCAGGCGCCGCTCGCGTCGCCGGCCGGCAGCAGGAAGCCCTCCTCCACCAGGAGCCGGATCGCCTGCGGGGTGCGGTCCCGCAGCAGCACCGGGTCCTCGCCCATCAACTGGCCGATCGCGTCGAGGATGCGGCCCGCGCTGAGCGACCCGTCACACACGCCCGCGAAACCGGCCCCGATGTGATCCACCTTGGTGGCGCGACGCATCCCGCGGTTCTGCCGCAGCACCACGTGTTCCGGGTCCTCGGCGCCCGGCAGCCCGACCTGCTCCTGCACCACCTCGGGCGCGAGGGTGAAGTGCTCGGCCAGCAGGGCGGCGTCGTCGTGGGCCCGCAGATAGTCCTGTCGCTCGAAGTGGGCCCGCACGGTGTCCCCGAGCGGCTGTTCGACCGGGTGGGGCCACTCCTCGATCACGATCGACGGCTCGACCGCGCCGGAGGCGACGGCGGCGTTCTTGCGGAGGGTGATCCAGCCGAAGCCGACGGCCTTGGTCCCGCGGGCCTCGAACTCGTCCAGCCACGCCTCGTACCGCTCGGTGTAGCGCCGCGGGTCGTCACGGTGGTCACCGCTGTCGCGCAGCCACAGCTCGGTGTACTGGGTGATGTCCTGGACCTCGCGCTGCACGATCCAGGCGTCGCAGCCGCGCGGCACCCAGGAGCGCAGCCGGTCCTGCCACTCCTCGCCCTCCACGTGCTGCCAGTTGGCGAGGAACTGGGCGAATCCGCCGTCGTTGAGCCGCTCCCCGGCCTCCTGCACGAGCGTGCGGCAAAGGTCGTCCCCGCCCATCCCGCCGTCGCGGTAGGTCAGCCGGGCGCCGGGGGAGATGACGAACGGCGGGTTGGAGACGATCAGGTCGTACGTGTCGCCGTCGACGGGCTCGAAGAGCGAGCCCTGGAGCAGCTCGGCCTCGCGGGCGCCGGAGAGCGCGAGCGTGAGCCGAGTGAAGTCCAGGGCACGCGGGTTGAGATCGGTCGCGGTCACCAGGGTGGCGTGCTGGGCGGCGTGCAGGGCCTGGATCCCGGAGCCGGTGCCGAGGTCGAGCGCGGAGGACACGGGCGTACGGACGGTGATGCCGGCGAGGGTCGTGGAGGCCCCGCCGACGCCGAGGACGACGCCTTCGTCCTTGCTGCCGATACCGCCGGCTCCGCCGACCGCGCAGCCCAGGTCGGAGACGATGAACCAGTCCTGCCCCTCGGGCCCGCCGTACGGCCGTACGTCCACGGTGGCCCGGACCTCGCCCTCCGACTCCCGTACCCAGCCGTCGGCCAGGGCCTCCTCCAGCGGCAGCGCGGCGGCGGCCCGCTCCATGGGGACGGCCCCTTGGAGCAGGAACAGCCGGACGAGGACCTCCAGCGGGGAGTCGCCCCGGGTGGCGCGCAGCGCGGGCACGGTCTCGCTGCGGGCGAGCGCGGCGTAGGCGGGGGCGCCGAGGAGTTCGAGCAGACCGTCGGCGGTGAAGTCGGCGGCGAGCAGCGCCTCGCGCAGTCGGGCGGCGTGCGCGGGCACGGGAAGGCTGGTGGTCAAGCTGGTCGTACTCACCCGCCCATTGTGACGGCCCCCACCGACATTCCCCGCCCGACCCGACCACGGCGGACGCAGCGGCGCGGCCGGTCGCGGCCAGCGGCCCAGGCCGGGGGCCTGAGTCCGTCACCGCAAGGCCCGCGCCGCACGCGCGCGTCGGCGAGGGACATCGGCGCGGGGCCACGGCCGGGGCATCGGCGCACAGACCGCGCGGCACGCGCGCGTCGGCGAGGGGCTTTGGCGCGGAACCCGAAAACCTCGCCGCACGCGCGCGTCGGCGTGCCGCGTGCTACTCCGCGCTCCTGCTGGCGGCCGGCGTCGGCTTCGCCGTCCCCGCGTCCTTCGAGGGCGTCGAGCCCGGCTTGGCGGCCGGGCTGGAGGGCTTCGCCTTCTGGCAGCCGGGCTGCTTCGCCATCGCCGTGCCGAGTTCGCCGCCCTGGAGCTTCGCCAGCGCGTCCTGGTCCATCTTCTCGATCTTCTTCAGGCCGTCGGCGACGCCCTGCAGCCCGTCCGCGAACTTCTGCTGATTGCCCGGGTCGAGCGCGTCGACCTGCTTCTTCAGCCCCTCGTACGCCACCGCGGTCGCGTTGAGCTCCTTGATCGCGTCCTGCTGGATCTTCTCGCCGTTCTCGACGGGCGGCGCTCCGGCACCTTCGATGGCCTTGGCGAGCGCCCGGTCGGCGTCGGCGATGTCCTTGAACGCCTTCGAGTCGGCGGCCTGGATGTCCGCGGGCTTTCCGTCCGCGGCCGTCGAGATGATCAGCTGCTGGGCGTCGGCCCGCTTCTGGATCTGGGGCTTCGCCTGGTCACAGACAGTCTTGGCCCAGTCGTTTACCTTGTCGCCCTCGTCGGCGCACCCGGACAGCGCGAGCACCAGTACCGCGCCGCCGGACAGTGCGGCTGCAAGCTTCTTGTTCACCGGATCGGTCCCTTCCAAGGCTCTCGGCCCCGGAACATACACGCCAAGCGGGAGAGATCCACCTTTCGTACGACTGTTTCATCACTTATTGCAGCCTTTTGCACCAAGGGAGACACGCCTCACGCCACCCACGCGAAAAGCGGACGGCGCGTCAGACCGCGCCGCCCGCCTCGCCTTTGACCAGCCGTTACGGCGCCACCGGCGCGTCCGGCGCCGGGGCCCTGGGGGCACCGGAGTTGTCTTCGTCACCCACGGCCACGGAGCGCCGTTTGGAGACGTAGACGGCGCCGATGATGACGACCACCGCGAGGGTCGCGATCAACGCCCGCAGTCCGGCGCTGGCGTCGTCGCCGAAGCTGAACTGCACCACCGCCGGCGCGATCAGCAGCGCGACCAGGTTCATCACCTTCAGGAGCGGGTTGATCGCCGGGCCCGCGGTGTCCTTGAACGGGTCGCCGACGGTGTCACCGATGACGGTCGCGGCATGGGCGTCGCTGCCCTTGCCGCCGTGGTGGCCGTCCTCGACGAGCTTCTTGGCGTTGTCCCAGGCTCCACCGGAGTTGGCGAGGAACACGGCCATCAGCGCGCCCGTGCCGATGGCTCCGGCGAGATACGCGCCGAGGGCGCCGACGCCGAGCGAGAAGCCGACCGCGATCGGTGCCATCACGGCGAGCAGCCCGGGCGTGGCGAGTTCGCGCAGCGCGTCCTTGGTGCAGATGTCGACGACGCGCCCGTACTCGGGCTTCTCCGTGTAGTCCATGATCCCGGGGTGTTCACGGAACTGGCGCCGCACCTCGTAGACGACGGCTCCGGCGGACCGCGACACGGCGTTGATCGCGAGTCCCGAGAAGAGGAAGACGACCGCGGCGCCGAGGATCAGTCCGAAGAGGTTGTTGGGCTGTGAGATGTCCATGGTGAGGTTCATCTCGGTGGCCCTGGCGCCGACGTCCGCGACCGCCGTGGCGATCGCGTCGCGGTAGGAGCCGAAGAGGGCCGCGGCCGCCAGGACGGCGGTGGCGATGGCGATGCCCTTGGTGATCGCCTTGGTGGTGTTGCCGACGGCGTCGAGGTCGGTGAGGACCTGCGCGCCCGCGCCCTGCACGTCGCCGGACATCTCGGCGATGCCCTGGGCGTTGTCGGAGACGGGGCCGAAGGTGTCCATGGCGACGATCACGCCGACGGTGGTGAGAAGGCCGGTGCCCGCCAGGGCGACGGCGAACAGCGCCAGCATGATGGAGGTGCCGCCGAGCAGGAACGCGCCGTAGACGCCGAGGCCGATCAGCAGGGCGGTGTAGACGGCGGACTCCAGGCCGATGGAGATACCGGCGAGGACGACGGTGGCGGGGCCGGTGAGGGAGGACTTTCCGATGTCCCTGACGGGACGCCGGTCGGTCTCCGTGAAGTAGCCGGTGAGCTGCTGGATCAGTGCGGCCAGGACGATGCCGATCGCGACGGCGACCAGGGCGAAGATCCGCGGGTCGCCGGCGTGGGCCTGGATGCCGGGCTCGGTGACGCCCTTGAGGTCGGCGAAGGACGACGGCAGGTAGGCGTAGACGGCGATGGCGACGAGCGCGAGCGAGATCACCGCGGAGATGAAGAAGCCGCGGTTGATGGCGGTCATCCCGCTGCGGTCGGCGCGCCGCGGGGCGACCGCGAAGATGCCGATCATCGCGGT
The DNA here is from genome assembly GCF_044764755.1 of Streptomyces sp. NPDC093600. Lineage (NCBI taxonomy): Bacteria > Bacillati > Actinomycetota > Actinomycetes > Kitasatosporales > Streptomycetaceae > Streptomyces > Streptomyces sp. NPDC093600. Next base: position 147,475 of record NZ_JBIWIU010000009.1, on the reverse strand, counting down.
GACCACGCCGATCGCCGGCACGATCAGGGGGAAGGCGAGCCCGAGGTCGCCGAAGGCCGCCTTGCCGAGGATGAGTGCGGCGACGAGCGTCACGGCGTACGACTCGAAGAGGTCGGCGGCCATGCCGGCGCAGTCGCCGACGTTGTCGCCCACGTTGTCCGCGATGGTGGCGGCGTTGCGCGGGTCGTCCTCCGGGATGCCCTGCTCGACCTTGCCGACGAGGTCGGCGCCGACATCGGCGGCCTTGGTGAAGATGCCGCCGCCGACCCGCATGAACATGGCGATGAGCGCCGCGCCGAGGCCGAAGCCCTCCAGGACCTTGGGGGCGTCGGCGGCGTAGACGAGGACGACACAGGAAGCACCGAGCAGGCCGAGGCCGACGGTGAACATGCCGACCACTCCGCCCGTGCGGAAAGCGATCTTCATTGCCTTGTGCGAGACGGCCGTCAGATCCTTTTCCGGTTCACCGAGGGCGGGGGTCGCCTCCCGCGCGGCGGCGGCCACTCGCACATTCGCTCGTACGGCGAGTCGCATTCCGATGTATCCGGTGGCCGCCGAGAAAAGCGCGCCCACCAGGAAGAAGAGGGAACGCCCCGCGCGCTGCGACCAGTTGTCGGCCGGAAGCAGCATCAGCAGGAAGAACACGACGACGGCGAAGATCGCCAGAGTGCGCAACTGCCGGGCGAGATAGGCGTTCGCGCCCTCCTGCACGGCGGCCGCGATCTTCTTCATCGCGTCGGTTCCCTCGCCCGCGGCGAGCACCTGACGGACCAGCAGCTGGGCGACGAGCAGGGCCGCGAGTGCGACGGCGGCGATGACGATCACGATCGTCCGGTTTCCGTCGGTGAGTACCGCGGCGGCGAGAGAAGTGGGGTGTCCGGCCAGTTCTGGGTTGAAGAGCCCCGCCATTCGTCCTCCTTGACGTTGCGAGCTCAAGATGTGGACGGATTGTAGGGAGCGGAACCTGATCAAAACAGGGCGCCGCAAATGGAATTCCCCATTGTCTCACTCTTCCCCACCGGACGCAGTAATGGGGCAAAAGCATTGACACATGATCCATGATCTAGAGAAATGATAAGAGGCCCTGCTCGGCAGGGCCTCTTATCGCTTTCCGTCACGTCGGATCTTCGTGTCGGGTCCGCGTCAGGGCAGGGCGGCCGCCGGGGACGTCGGCCAGGTCATGCGGAGGACTCCGCCTTCCTCGCCGGCGCTCACCTCGACGTCGTCGACGAGCCCGCGGATCACCGCGAGACCCATCTCGTCCTCACCGTCCGCGTCGTCGAACTCCTCGGCCGGCGCCGCGGACCGCGCCCCGGGCACACCGACGGCATCGGCCGCCGCCACCCCTGCGCCCGGCACCTCGTCGCCGACCTCGATGGAGAACGTCTTCTCCTCCTCGGTCAGCACGACCCGGACCGGGGTGGTCACACCATGGCTGCGGTGCAGCCCGACCGCGCGGGAACACGCCTCACCCACGGCGAGTCTGACCTCGTCGAGCACCGCCTCGTCGACCCCGGCCCGGCGCGCCACAGCAGCCGCCACCAGGCGGGCCGTGCGGACGTGCTCGGGCTGGGCGCTGAAGCGGAGTTCGACGGTGGCCATGCGGTCCCCCTCAGAGAAGGATGGGCGGGCAACTCGGAGGACCGGGCCTGGCAGGCCCGGCTCTCCTCGACCTTCTTCCGACCTCAGTCGGTGGCGTTGACGGCCTCGTCGACCGTGGTGTGGATGGGGAACACCTTGGTCAGACCGGTGATCCGGAAAATCTTGAGAATGCGCTCCTGGTTGCAGACCAGACGCAGCGAACCCTCATGCGCGCGCACGCGCTTCAGTCCACCCACGAGCACGCCGAGACCGGTCGAGTCGAGGAAGTCCACGCCCTCCATGTCGACGACCAGGTGGTAACTGCCGTCGTTCACCAACTCGACCAACTGCTCGCGCAGCTTGGGCGCGGTATACACATCAATCTCGCCACCGACCTCGACGACCGTACGGTCGCCGCTCGGGCCGGACACATTGCGAGTCGACAGGGACAGGTCCACGGATCCTCCAGCACCTTGCTATCGGGCGGTCGCCCCTCGGGTCTCCCGGGCGGAGTCGGGGGACGGCATCGCCAGCCGCGATGGCATTCAATCACTTACCTGCAGCCATGCACGACGCCTTGGGAGCATTGTCCGTCATGCCAGTGACACACTCGGTGCCGATGGCCAAGAATCACCGCCCCAGTGGACCCGCCGGAAGCACGGGCAGCCGCCCGTCCCCCAGCGTGGTCCTCGACCGGCTCGCACAGGGCGAGAGCCGGGCCGCGCGCATCACTCATACGGAGCACTTGCCCGCCCGGGCGGGTCGGCATGCCGTCTGGCCGCATCGCATCCGTACGGAAGTGATCAGCGCGATCCGGTCGGCCGGGATCGAGCACCCCTGGGCCCACCAGGCGGAGGCCGCCGAGCGCGCCCTGGACGGCGAATCCGTGGTGATCGCCACCGGCACGGCCTCGGGCAAGTCGCTGGCCTATCTCGCCCCGGTCCTCTCCACGCTCCTGGACGGCTCCGAGGCGGCCAACGGCAGAGGCACCACGGCTCTGTACCTCGCCCCCACCAAGGCGCTCGCCGCCGACCAGCGGCGGGCCGTACGGGAGCTGGCCGCCCCGCTCGGCAACCGGATCCGGCCCGCCGTCTACGACGGCGACACGCCCGTCGAGGAACGCGAGTGGGTCCGTCAGTACGCCAACTACGTGCTGACCAATCCCGACATGCTGCACCGCGGCATACTGCCCTCCCACCCCAGGTGGGCCTCCTTCCTGCGCTCCCTGCGCTATGTCGTGATCGACGAGTGCCACACCTACCGGGGCGTCTTCGGCTCCCACGTCGCCCAGGTGCTGCGCCGACTGCGCCGCGTCTGCGCCCGGTACGGCGCGGACCCCGTCTTCCTCCTCGCCTCCGCCACCTCCGCCGAGCCCGCCGTCGCCGCGGGCCGGCTGACCGGTCTGCCGGTCTCGGAAGTGTCCGACGACGCCTCCCCGCGCGGCGAGCTGGTCTTCGCCCTCTGGGAGCCGCCGCTGACCGAGCTCCACGGCGAGCAGGGCGCCCCGGTACGCCGCACGGCCACCGCCGAGACGGCCGACCTGCTGACCGATCTGGCCGTGCAGGGCGTGCGCTCGGTCGCCTTCGTCCGCTCCCGGCGCGGCGCCGAGCTGATCTCGGTCATCGCCCAGGAACGGCTCGCACAGGTCGACCGCTCACTCGCCCGCCGGGTGGCCGCCTACCGCGGCGGCTACCTGCCCGAGGAACGCCGCGCCCTGGAGCGCGCCCTGCACTCCGGCGAACTCCTCGGCCTGGCCGCCACGACCGCCCTGGAGCTGGGCGTCGACGTCTCCGGTCTGGACGCCGTCGTGATCGCCGGCTACCCCGGCACCCGTGCCTCCCTCTGGCAGCAGGCCGGCCGGGCCGGCCGCTCCGGCGAAGGGGCCCTGGCGATCCTGGTCGCCCGCGACGACCCGCTGGACACCTTCCTGGTCCACCACCCCGAGGCGCTCTTCCGGCAACCGGTCGAGTCGACCGTCCTGGATCCCGACAACCCCTACGTGCTCGCCCCCCATCTCTGCGCCGCCGCCGCGGAGCTCCCGCTCACCGAAGCCGACCTGGCCCTCTTCGGACCGGCCGTCCCAGAACTGCTGCCGCAACTGGAGGCCGCCGGACTCCTGCGCCGGCGCTCCAGCGGCTGGTTCTGGACCCGCCGCGAGCGGGCCGCCGATCTGACCGACATCCGCGGCGGGGGCGGCAGCCCCGTCCAGATCGTCGAGGCCGCCACCGGCCGCCTCCTCGGCACGGTCGACGAGGCCGCCTCCCACACCGCCGTCCACGACGGCGCTGTCCACCTCCACCAGGGCCGCACCTATCTGGTGAAGCAGCTGGACCTGAAGGACTCGGTCGCCCTGGTCGAGGAGGCGAGCCCGCCGTACTCCACCACCGCCCGGGACACCACCACCATCTCCGTCCTGGAGACCGACACCGAGATTCCCTGGGGTGCCGGCCGCCTCTGCTACGGCTCCGTCGAGGTCACCAACCAGGTCGTCTCCTTCCTGCGCCGCCGTCTGATCAGCGGCGAGGTGCTCGGGGAGACCAAGCTCGACCTGCCACCCCGCACCCTGCGCACCCGGGCCGTGTGGTGGACGGTCACCGAGGACCAGCTGGACGCTGCCCGGATCAACCCGGAGATCCTCGGAGGCGCCCTGCACGCCGCCGAGCACGCCTCCATCGGCATGCTGCCGCTCTTCGCCACCTGCGACCGCTGGGACATCGGCGGCGTCTCCGTCCCGCTCCACCCCGACACCCTGCTGCCCACCGTCTTCGTCTACGACGGCCACCCGGGCGGCGCCGGCTTCGCCGAGCGGGCCTTCCACACGGCCCGCGCGTGGCTGACGGCCACCCGCGAGGCCATCGCCTCCTGCGAGTGCGAGGCGGGCTGCCCGTCCTGCATCCAGTCCCCGAAGTGCGGCAACGGCAACGATCCGCTCCACAAGCGCGGCGCCGTCCGGCTTCTCACGGAACTGCTGCGGGAAGCCCCGGCAGCGCCCCAGGAGGCCCCGCCCGCGCCCTGACCGCCGGTGTGTACGGGCCCAGGCGCACCGCCGCCGTCACATCGGCGATGTCCCCCCGCACCGAGCACCGCGCAATGGCGGCGCCCTGCGCCTCCGCCACCCTCACGGCCGCCGCGCAGGCGGCCTCCTCGCCCCACAGGGCGCGGTCGGCCGCGGCCAGGGCCGCCAGGTCCGCTGCGCCCCCCGCTCTGTGCCGGGCTGCCACGGCCTGCCCCAGGGCCAGCACGGCCCCGAACACCACACAGAGCACGCAGGCCGCGAACGCGGTCCACACGGTCGCCATCCCCCGATCGCTCCTCATGGCCCGACCATCCCCATGCCGTCCTCGGCGAGCGCGGCCGCCCCGGCGCGCAGTGTGAGGCCCATCCCGCCCGGCCCCGGAGCCTGCGCCCGCACGGTCACCCGCCACATCTCGCCCGTACGCTCCACCGAGACCGTGGCGTCCTCGGGCGCGGCCGCCCTGGCGGCCGCCTCGGCCGCCGCCACCGGCTCGGACCGGGCAGCCGCCCTCGCCCCAGCCCGCGCGGCGTCCACACACTGGATCTGTGCGGCGGCCGCCGCGAGCGCCCAGACCAGGGCCATGGTGAACACCACCAGGGCGGGCAGGGCCAACGCCGCCTCCACCGTCACGGAGCCCCGGTCAGAACGGCGCATCGAGAGCCTTCCCGATCACCGACTCCAGAGCCGCCGACACCGTCCCACTGGTGACGATCTTGTACAGCACGGCGGCGAAGGCCGCGGCCGCGATCGTGCCCATCGCGTACTCGGACGTGGTCATGCCCTTGTCGGAGCGGGCCGTCGTCCGAGCCCGCCACCACGTTCGCAGGGACGCCATGACCGCCCCGCTCTTCCTGTTCCTCATGCCAGCCCCCATAGGTTTCGTGTTTGCGTTCGTGTTCGTGTTCGTGTTCGTCACGGTCGTCTCCGGCTTTCAGCGCCCCAGCAGGCCGGTCGCGAGACCGATCACGACCGGGGCGACCCCCACCGCCAGGAAGGCGGGCAGGAAGCACAGGCCCACGGGCGCGGTGATCAGCACCTGTGCTCGTTGCGCTCGGGCGGCCGCCCGACGGGCTCGCTCCGCCCGCAGTCCCGCCGCGTGCCTCGCGATCGCCTCCGCGGCGGGCGCCCCGGAGGAACCGGCCCGCTCCAGACAGCGGGCCAGACCCTCGGCGCCCGGTATCGCACCGAACCGCCGCCACACGTCGGCCGGTTCACCGCCCAGGCGTAGCTCGGCAGCCGTCCGTATCAGCCGCTCGCCCACCGGCCCGCCCAGCGACCGTCCGACCGCCTCCGCCGCCTCTCCCGGCCCGGCGCCGGCGGAGGCACAGGCCGCCAGCAGATCGGCGGCGAGCGGCAACTGGCGCGCCGCCTCCCCGTCGTCGCCCGTCGTCGCCGCCCGTCGCACGGACCGCCTGCGTACGGCGTAGGCCGCCCCGACGCCCGCCAGAAGGCCGACGACCCCGCCGAACAACGCCCAGCCCGCGACGGCGGCCGCCAAAGGTGCGGCCCATGTCCGCGACCAGGCCGGGAACTCCGCCCTCCGCGACCGCCCAGCCGTGGACCCGTGCTCCAGAAGGGCCGAGATCCGCTTCCGCGTCCGTCGCTCGCGCCGGTCGGCCATCGCCCGAGCGGCCCAGGCCACCCACGCGATCGCAGCGACCACCACGCCCACCGACCCCGGTCCACGGAAGAGCTCCCCCAGGGCCCCGGTGTCCCCCGCCGACCCCGTCACACCCGCTCCCCTCGTACGATCCGCGCGGCCCAGCCGAGGCCGGCCGCCTCCAGAGCCACACCCGCGACCAGACAGCCCAGACCCATCGGTGTGTGCAGCAGCACGTGCAGCGGACGCGCGCCGAGCGCCGTGCCGAGCGCCAGACCCACCACCGGGAGCACCGCCAGGACGGCCACGGTCGCCCAGGCGCCGGCCAGTTGGGCCTTCATCCGCTCCCGCTGGTCGCGGTGCTCCCGCAGCGCGGCCTCCAGCCGGTCGAGCCCCGCGGCCAGGCCCGCCCCACCGTCCACCGCCACCTGCCAGCAGGCCGCCATCCCCGCCAGACCGTCGGCCCCGTCCTGCCGGGCGGCCCGCCGCAGCGCCTCCGGCACGTCCCCGCCGAACCGGGCGGCCGCGAGCACCGCGGCCTCCTCACGCGGCCCCAGGGCACCGGCGGCCCCCGCCTCGGCGAGGGCGGAGAGCAGCGCCTGCGCGGGCTGCCGCCCGGCTCTCAGCTCGGCGGCGACCGCACCGCACAGAGCCACGACGCCGCCGGCCCGCTGCTCCCGCCGCCCCCGCAGCGCCGCCGTCCGCAGCCTCCGCCCCACCAGCGGCACCGCGACGGCCCCCACCGCCAGCGGCAGCGGCGACTCCCCGAGGAGTGCGACCACCACCGCCACCGGCAGGCACAGCCACTCGCGCCGGCCCCGCACCACGCCCCACCAGCGCGCGACGACCGTCCGCCACGGCGGCTCACGGTCCGGCTCGCCCGGCGCCGCCACGCCCGCGAGCACCACCCGTGCCCTGCGCAGGCCCCGCTCGTACTCGGCCAGCCGCCACGCCGCCGCCCCGGCGCACAGGACGGCCGCGCCCTGCGCCACGACCCATGGCTCCCTCACCACGCTTCACCCCCGATCAGCGACCGCAGCCGCTCCCAGCCCCGCTCCCGCTCGAACCCGCCCGCTCCCCACCGCAGCGCGGGTACCGTCACCACCAGCCCGTCCCGGTCCCGTTCGAGGACATGAACCTCGGCGATCCGCCGCCCGCCTGCCCGGTCCCGTACGAGATGGAGCACCACCGAGAGCCCGGCCCCCAACTGGCTGTGCAGCGCCGCCCGGTCGAGCCCCGCCGCCGTGCCGAGCGCTTCGAGCCGTGCCGGGACGTCCGCCGCCGTGTTGGCGTGGACGGTCCCGCAGCCGCCTTCGTGACCCGTATTGAGAGCCGCCAGCAGATCGACCGCCTCCCCGCCGCGTACCTCGCCGACCACCAGCCGGTCGGGGCGCATCCGCAACGCCTGCCGGACCAGATCCCGCAGGGTCACCAGGCCGGCGCCCTCCTGGTTGGCCGGCCGGGCCTCCAGCCGCACCACATGCGGATGGTCGGGCCGCAGCTCGGCCGAGTCCTCGGCGAGCACGATGCGCTCCCCGTCGCCGACCAGGCCGAGCAGGGTGGAGAGGAGCGTGGTCTTGCCCGAGCCGGTGCCGCCGCTGATCACGTACGAGACCCTGGCGTCGATCAGCGCCCGCAGCACGCGCTCCCCGCCCGGCGGGACGGTGCCCGCCGCCGTCAACTCCCCCACGGAGAAGGCCCTCGGCCGCACCACCCGGAGTGACAGACAGGTGGAGCCGACGGCGACCGGCGGCAGCACGGCGTGCATCCGCGTGCCGTCCGGCAGCCGGGCGTCCACCCACGGCCGGGCGTCGTCCAGGCGCCGTCCCGCCACCGCCGCGAGCCGCTGCGCCAGCCGTCGTACCGCCGCCGCGTCCGAGAACGCGACACCGGTGAGTTCGAGGCCGCCACCCCGGTCGACCCAGACCCGGTCGGGGGCCGACACCAGTACATCGGTGACCGCCGGGTCGGCGAGCAGCGGTTCCAGCGGCCCCGTGCCGACCAGCTCGCAGCGCAACGCCTCGGCCGCGCCCAGGACTTCGGTGTCGCCGAGGAGCCGCCCCTGCGCCCGCAGCGCCGCCGCCACCCTCGCCGGTGTGGGTTCGGCCCCGCTCTCCGCGAGCCGCTGCCGCACGGCCTCCAGCATGCCGGCGCCACCCGTGTCCCGCGCCGCGCCGCTCATGACGCGCTCTCCGCGGCCAGCGCCCGCTCCCAGAACTCGCCGCAGAACCGGCCCAGCGGTCCCCGCGCCTCGGCGCCCGGCGGCGAGCCCGCGTCCAGGGCCGCCGGGAGGCCCGCGTCGTGCGGGAGCTCGCCGGCGAGCGGCAGCCGCAGCGCGTCCGCGACCCAGCGCTCGTCGAGCCCCGCCGCGTACGGCCCGCGCACGACCACGCGCAGATCCCGCAGCACCATCCCCGCCAGTGAAGCGACCCGGTGGGCCGCCGCGACGGCCCGCAGCTCTCCCGGTACGACGAGAAGGCCGAGGTCGAGCTGGGCGAGGGCCTCCGTCACCGCCTCGTCGACCCTGCGGGGAAGATCGACCACGACCACGCCGCCCCGTCTGCGCGCCGCGGCGAGTACCGAGCGCATCGCCTCCGGCGGCACGAGGACGGAGTCGCCGCGGTCCCAGCTGAGCACGCGCAGCCCCCGCACCGACGGCAGGGATTCCTCCAGGGCGCCGCCGGCCACCCGCCCTTGCGAGGCGGCGAAGTCGGGCCAGCGTCGGCCCTCCGTCCGCTCGCCGCCGAGCAGGACGTCGAGTCCCCCGCCGAGCGGGTCTCCGTCCACCAGCAGGGTGCGCCGGCCGATCCTGGCGGCCGCCAGGGCGAGGGCGCAGGCCAGCGTCGACGCGCCCGCCCCGCCGCGGCCGCCGATGACGCCGACGGTCAGGGCCTGCCGCCCGACGCCCTCGACTCCGTCGGCGATCCGGTCGACCAGCCAGCTCTCCGCGTCGGGCAGCCGCAGCACGCACTCCGCGCCGATCTCGACGGCCCGCCGCCACACCTCGGGGTCGTCCTGGTCGTGGCCGACGAGGATCACCCCCGGGCGGCGCACGGCCCCTCGGCAGCGGACCGCCGCATCGTCGCCGACCAGGACGAGCGGGGCCTCGGCCCAGCCGGCCCGCCGCTCGGGCACCGTGTGGTGCACCTCGGGCTCGGCCCCCGCCGCGGCGCACAGTCTGAGCAGGTCGTCGAGGAGCGCGAGGTCCTCGGTCACGATCAGCGGCCCCGCCCGGCGTCCCTCGTCCACGCTCCCGCCGCCGGCCGTACGGGAGGAGGCCGAGGGGTTGGAGGAGGCCACAGCGGCCGTGAAAGCCGTGGAGGCCGGGAGCGCCGAGGAGCCTCCGGCGTCCGGGGCTCGCGAAGACCCCGCGGACCGCCAATGCCTCGAAGACCGCCAAGACCTGGAAGACCGCGCGGACCCGAAAGTCCCGTTCGTCATGGATCCCGCCACAGCACACGCCCCCTGTCGGTGTGATCCCGTCCGCGCCGGTGGCGGGGACGGGATCGCTGATTCCCGCTGTCCGCGAACTTCGCGGCAGGAATCACCGTGGGGCCGAACGGGAAATCGTGGGGATCTTCCTCTAAAACTGTGGATAACTCAGGCGCTGTGAATAACTTCGTCCCCCATACCGGTGCTTCCCGGAGAGCATCCCGACAGTTACAGTGAGTGACGAATCGAGGGGGTGCGACTTCACGGCCGCACGGCCGACACGAGCGACCGCGAGGGAGAGGGAATGAGTGCCCGAGGGACGAAAACGCGTCCGGACATGCGACGACCCCCGCCGGGGGGGAGAGCGGGGGTCGTCTCTCCGGCCGACTCGGGGGGGGAGGAGCCGGACCGGGTTAGCACGGTCGCGAACGATCCGTGACTTCCATGGTGTACCCGAGAGGCCTCTCAGGCAAACCCACACGCCCGAGCGTACGCCGAATGGCGGGCACATATGCTCAGGCTCGTGGAAAACCACTCCTTGCCGCGCACAGCCGCCTTCTTTGACCTGGACAAGACGGTCATTGCGAAGTCCTCGACGTTGACCTTCAGCAAGTCCTTCTACCAAGGCGGACTGATCAACCGCCGTGCCGTCCTGCGGACGGCCTACATCCAGTTCGTCTACCTCGTGGGCGGCGCCGACCACGACCAGATGGAGCGGATGCGCGAATATCTTTCCGCGCTCTGCAAAGGCTGGAACGTCTCACAGGTCAAGGAGCTCGTCGCCGAGACCCTGCACGACCTGATCGACCCCCTCATCTACGACGAGGCGGCCTCCCTCATCGAGGAGCACCACGCCGCGGGCCGTGACGTCGTGATCGTCTCGACCTCCGGAGCCGAGGTCGTCGAGCCGATCGGCGAGATGCTGGGCGCGGACCGGGTCGTCGCGACCCGCATGGTCGTCGGCGACGACGGCTGCTTCACCGGCGAGGTGGAGTACTACGCCTACGGCCCCACCAAGGCGGAGGCGATCCGGGAGCTCGCGGAGTCCGAGGGGTACGACCTCTCGCGCTGCTACGCCTACAGCGATTCGGCGACCGACGTGCCGATGCTCGACGTGGTCGGCCACCCCTACGCCGTCAATCCCGACCGGACGCTGCGCCGCGAGGCCATCGCCCGGGACTGGCCGATCCTGGTCTTCGAGAAGCCGGTCCGTCTCAAGCAGCGGCTGCCCGGGTTCAGGATGCCGCCGCGTCCCGCACTCGTCGCCGCCGCGGCGGTGGGCGCGGCCGCAGCGACCGCCGGTCTCGTCTGGTACGCCAACCGGCGGCGGCACGCCGCTCTTGCCGATCGCTTTGCCCGCATTTGAGCTGAAAGAAAAGAAGTGGAGCCAGCACTTTCGCTTCGACTCCGACAGGAGTAGAAAGGAATCAGGCCCGCGAGACCTAGGACATCCGAGAGGATCACCTGTTGAGCAAGAAGGCCCCACGGACCGAGCACTGAAGCCGAGCACCCACGCGACGTCGACCCGTCGATTACGGGCCAGCCGCACCAGGCGAAGGGCGAAGATCCCCGCCTGATGGGCACATATCGAGGACGCTTGGTAACTCGGCAGACGTGCCAGCGGCGGCACCAGTGCTGGTGCCGCCGCAACCCTTTCCGGAGAGCTTCCGCTCCCGCAGAGCATCCGTTTCCGGAGAGCCTCCGCCTCAGGCGGCGCCCCGCTGGAGCGCCTCGCACACCGCCGTCGACTCCCGGACCCCAAGCTCGACCGCCCGCCCGCAGTGGGCGATCCACGCGGCCATCCCCTCCGGCGTCCCGGACAGATACCCCTCGAACGCCGCGACATAGGCGGCGCGGCCCTGCTCCGCGTGTCCCACCTCGGCCGGGCAGATCGACTTGGGGTCCAGACCGCTGCCGATCAGGACGATCCGCTCGGCGGCCCGCGCGATCAGCCCGTTGTACGAGGTGAAGGGGCGCAGTGCCAGCAGCTCGCCGTGCACCACGGCCGCCGTCACCAGCGCCGGGGCCGTACCGCCCGCGATGATCAGCTCCGAGAGGCCGTCGAGCCGGCCCGCGACCTCCGCCGGGTCCGGCAGCGGCGCCTCGATCAGCGGCTCGTCGACGGTCTCACCGGCCTGCCGCGGCCTGCCGACGGAATCGGCCTCGCTCCCCGGGCGACCGGGCTCCCCCGCCGCGACCAGGTGGAGCCGGGCGAGCACGCGCAGCGGGGACTGGCGCCAGATGGAGAGCAGCTGGCCCGCCTCGGCGCTCAGCCGCAAGGCCGCGCCCACCGTGCGCGCCTCGGCGTCCCCGCTGAAGTCGGTGCGCCGGCGGACCTCCTCGAGGGCCCAGTCGGCTCCGGACAGCGCGGCCGAGCCGCGCGCCCCGCGCAGGGCCGCCTCGGAGGTGATCTCGTTGCTGCGGCGGCGCATCACTCGGTGGCCGTAGACGCGGTCCACGGCCTTGCGTACGGAGTCCACCGAGTCGGCGACGCCCGGCAGGGAGCCGAGGGCGGCCAGGGGGTCAGAGGCGTGCGTACTCATAGGTAGCGAGGCTACGCGCCCAGGACCGCCACCCCACGTTGGAGTGGTCTTCTTCACGCACCTTGACCACGGCACGCGATCATGGCACTACGCTAGGTGAACATGAAGATCGCTTTCGTAGGGAAGGGCGGCAGCGGCAAGACCACGCTGTCCTCGCTCTTCATCCGTCACCTGGCCGCCAATGAAGCCCATGTCGTCGCGGTGGACGCCGACATCAACCAGCACTTGGGGGCCGCGCTCGGCCTCGATGAGACGGAGGCGGCGGCGCTCCCGGCGTTGGGTGCGCACCTGCCGCTGATCAAGGAGTATTTGCGCGGCACCAACCCCCGGATCCTCTCCGCCGACACGATGATCAAGACCACGCCGCCCGGGGAGGGCTCGCGGCTGCTGCGGGTCCGCGAGGACAACCCGGTGTACGAGGCGTGCGCCCGGACCGTACGCCTGGACGACGGTGACATCCGGTTGATGGCGACGGGGCCGTTCACCGAGTCGGACCTCGGGGTGGCCTGCTACCACTCGAAGGTCGGCGCGGTGGAGCTGTGCCTGAACCACCTGGTGGACGGGCAGGACGAGTACGTCGTCGTCGACATGACGGCGGGCTCCGACTCGTTCGCCTCGGGGATGTTCACCCGCTTCGACATGACCTTCCTGGTCGCCGAGCCGACCCGCAAGGGCGTCTCCGTCTACCGCCAGTACAAGGAGTACGCGCGGGACTTCGGGGTCGCGCTCAAGGTGGTCGGCAACAAGGTGCAGTGCGAGGACGACCTGGACTTCCTGCGCGCCGAGGTGGGGGACGACCTGCTGGTGGCGGTCGGCCACTCGGACTGGGTGCGCGCGATGGAGAAGGGCCGCCCGCCCCGCTTCGAACTCCTGGAGGCGGACAACCGGATGGCCCTGCAGACCCTCCAGGACGCGGCGGACGATTCGTACGCCCACCGCGACTGGGAGCGCTACACGCGGCAGATGGTCCACTTCCACCTGAAGAACGCCGAGAGCTGGGGCAATGCGAAGACCGGGGCCGACCTGGCCGCGCAGGTCGACCCCGATTTCGTGTTGAGCGAAGGACTCAGCGCCACTCAGCCCGCCTAGGGGGCGTCTCGCCGACCAGGCCGGACCCGCGTCAGTTCCGCTTGGCGGCCGGCCGCGCCGAGGACGAGGGGGCCGACGGCTGGGGGGCCAGGAAGGCCGCCCAGCCGCCCCGCGGCGCCTCGCCGACCTTCAGGGTGCGCAGCTTGGCGAGGACCGCCGGGTCCTGGGCGTCCAGCCAGTCCGCGAGCTGCCGGAAGGACACGCACTTCACGTCCTTCTGGACGCAGACCGTGGCGATCGTCTGCTCGATGGCGCGCATGTACGTGCCGCCGTTCCACGACTCGAAGTGGTTGCCGATGATCAGCGGCGCCCGGTTGCCGTGGTACGAGCGGTTGAACGCCTGTAGCAGTCCGTCGCGCATCTGGTTGCCCCAGTACGCGTGCTTGGACGGGTCGCCCTGGGTCGTACCGGACTGGTTGACCAGGAAGTTGTAGTCCATGGCCAGGGTCTGGAAGGCGCGGCCCGGGACGGGGACCAGCTGCATCGACAGGTCCCACAGGCCGTGGTCCTTCTTCGGCCAGATCTGGTCGTTGACGCCGCTGGTGTCGTAGCGGAAGCCCAGCTGGCTCGCCGCCTGGACGAAGTTCGCGCGCCCCTCCAGGCACGGCGTGCGGGCGCCGACCAGCTCCTTGTCGTAGTCGAACGGCAGGGGCTGCTCGGTGGTCAGGCCGGAGTTCGTCTTCCAGTTCTTCACGAAGGACTTGGCCTGCCGGATCTCGCTCTTCCAGTCCTCTACGGACCAGTTGCCGACACCGCCCTCCTTGCCGCAGAAGTGGCCGTTGAAGTGCGTGCCGACCTCGTTGCCCTCCAGCCAGGCGCCGCGCAGTTCGCGGACGGTGGCACGGATGCCCTCGGTGTCGTTGAAGCCGATGTCCGAGCGTCCGGCGGCGTGCTGTGGCGGTTCGTACAGCTTGCGCTTCTCCTCGGGCAGCAGGTACACGCCGCTGAGGAAGTACGTCATGGTCGCGTCGTACTTCTTGCCCACCTTGCGGAAGTGGGAGAAGAGCCGCTGGCTGTCCTCGCCGGCGCCGTCCCACGAGAACACGACGAACTGCGGCGGTTGCTGACCCGGCTTCAGCCGCTGCCAGGTCGGCTGGTGGGGCTGGGCACCGGTGAAGGCGGTCGATCCGTCGCCGATCAGGCGCACCGCGTTCTGCGGCGCCGCCCCAGGGGCCTTCTTGGCGCCCGGAGCGCCCTTCGGGACCTCCTCGGAACCCGAGCATCCGGCGAGACCGGCGATCAGGGCGACGGCGAGGGCGCAGACGGCGAGCACTCTCCCGCGCATGGTGCCCCCCGCCCTGACGGTGCTCCCGGCAGTCCCTCTCCCGGCGGTCGTTCTCCCGGCGGCGTTCATCCGCCCACCTCTCCTCGGTCCGTGCGAGCGTCCTGTGCGAGCGACGCCAACGTCGCACCACGGCCACCGGAGAGATGAAACGACAAGCGGCACTCCGCCGACTTATCACCGGAACCGGTGAATCATTGCCCTGTTTGCCCCGAAAATAATGCCGCAGTCTTTACTCTGCATTACGATCCATTTACCCAGCGTTGATACTCGCCCGAGGAACCGCGCCTCACATCCCGCCGCTGCACGCCGTGCCCCACGGCCGCGACCCCCATGTTCGTCCCGCACGAGCCGCGACCGCGCCGCCCCGGAGGAGACGGGAAACATGACCCTCTGCACACCCGACCGCACCCCTGACCGCACGCCCGACCGGGCCGCGCCCAGCCCCCGCTTCAAGCGACCCCACAGCCCGCCGGGCGGCAGCCGCCGCTTCCGCATCGCGGGCGCCGACCTGTCGGCGTCCATCTCCGTCTTCCTGATCGCACTGCCCCTCTCCCTGGGCATCGCACTCGCCACCGGAGCCCCCCTCCAGGCCGGGCTGGTGGCCGCCGCCGTCGGCGGCATCGTCGTCGGCCGCCTCGGAGGCGCGCCGCTCCAGGTCAGCGGCCCCGCCGCCGGGCTCACGGTGGTCACCGCCGAACTCATCCAGATCTACGGCTGGCGCACCACCTGCGCCATCACCGTCCTCGCCGGCCTCGCCCAACTGGGCCTCGCCGCACTGCGGGTGGCCCGCTCCGCCCTCGCCGTCTCGCCCGCGATCGTGCACGGCATGCTCGCCGGCATCGGCGTCACCATCGCCCTCGCCCAGCTCCACATCGTGCTCGGCGGCAGCCCCCAGAGCTCCGTCGTGGCCAACGTCCTCGGTCTGCCCGGCCAGTTGGCCAGCCTCCATCCGGCGGCGCTGTCGGTCAGCCTCCTCACCGTCGCCGTCCTGCTGCTCTGGCCGAAGCTCCCGGGCCGCGCCGGGCGGACCCTGCGGAAGATCCCGGCCGCGCTCGCGGCGGTGGCCCTGGCGACGGCCGTGGCCGCGTTCGCCGGGCTGCGGCTGCCGCGGGTCGATCTGCCGTCCTGGCGCAGCCACGCCCTCCCCGAAATGCCCGAGGGCCCGCTCCTCGGGCTGCTCGCCGCCGTGCTCACCATCATGCTGGTCGGCAGCGTGGAATCGCTGCTTTCGGCCGTCGCCGTGGACAAACTGGTGGCCGCCCGTACGGCACTGGGCCCCCGCATCCCCCGGGCGCGGCTCGACCGCGAACTGGCCGGACAGGGTGCGGCGAACATGGTCTCCGGAGCGCTCGGCGGGCTGCCCATCACCGGTGTCGCGGTCCGCAGCGCCGCCAATGTCGCGGCCGGCGCCGTGAGCCGCAACTCCGCGATCCTGCACGGCGTGTGGGTGGTCCTGTCCGCCGTACTGCTGGTCCCGGTGCTCGATCTGATCCCGCTCGCCGCACTCGCCGCGCTCGTCACCGTCGTCGGCGTCCAGATGGTCAACATCACCCACCTGCGCAGCGTGCGCCGCCATCGCGAGGTGCTGGTGTACGCGGCGACCCTGGTCGCCGTCGTCTTCGCCGGCGTCCTGGAGGGAGTGGCGATCGGTATCGCGGTCGCCGTGACGGTGGCGCTGCACCGGCTGACCCGCACCCGGATCACCGTCGAGGAGACCGACGGGGTCCACCGGGTCCGCGCGCGCGGGCAGTTGACCTTCCTCGCCGTGCCCCGGCTGAGCCGGGTCCTGCACCAGGTGCCGCCCGGCTCCTCCTGCGTGGTGGAGCTGGAGGGGTCGTTCATGGACCACGCGGCGTACGAGGCGCTGCACGACTGGCAGGCCGGCCACCTCGCGCACGGCGGCACCGTCGAGATGAACGGCCCGCCCGGGGTCCGTATCGCCGAACCCGCAGCCGAGCCCCATTCCTGCTGCCGGCCCTGGATGCCCTGGCGCAACCACCACTGCGGCGGCCAGGGAGAGCAGCCGGCCCACGAGACCCGGCGCCCGACCGGTCACCAACTGGCGAGCGGCATCGGCAAGTTCCAGCGCAACACCGCCCCGCTGGTGCGCGACGAGCTCGCCCGGCTCGCCCGCGAGGGCCAGAGTCCCTCGCAGCTCTTCCTCACCTGCGCCGACTCCCGGCTCGTCACGAGCATGATCACCTCCAGCGGCCCCGGTGACCTGTTCACCGTGCGGAACGTCGGCAACCTCGTCCCGCTGCCCGGCGAGGAGAGCGGGGACGACTCGGTCGCGGCGGCCATCGAGTACGCGGTGGAGGTACTGCGGGTCGACTCGATCACCGTGTGCGGGCACTCCGGCTGCGGCGCCATGCAGGCACTCCTCAACAGCGGGCCGGGCGCCCCGCAGACCCCCCTGGGCCGCTGGCTGCGCCACGGCCTGCCCAGCCTGGAGCGGATGGCGAGCCGCAGGCACGCCTGGGCCCGGATCTCCGGACGGCTGCCCGCCGACGACGTCGAACAGCTCTGCCTGACCAACGTGGTCCAGCAACTGGAGCATCTGCGGGCGTACGAGCCGGTGGCACGGCGGCTGGCCGACGGGACCCTGACCCTGCACGGCATGTACTTCCACGTCGGGGAGGCGCAGGCGTATCTGCTGGCCGACTCGGACGAGCCGCACGGCTACGACGACGTGTTCGACCGGGTCCCGCCCACCGCCCTGGAGGAGGCCCGCGCGTCGTGACCTCTCCGGGACCGGGACCTGAGCCCGGGGCCGGCTCCTGACCCGAGCCCGGATCCCAGGCCTGGTCCCAGGAGGCCCCGAACCTGTCCCGAACCGCCGTGAACCTTCCCGGGCGCCCGTCCGTGAGTGTGTGTGGCCCCTTCTCCCCGCCGCCCGGGGAGAAGGGGCCACCTCACGCCCGCCACCCTATAGGTCTAAACCAATTTCCTGGAGGCTCTTGTCACTCGGGCCCCGGACTGATGAGGTATGACGCGGGACACATAGGCACATAGGACGCCCTGGGAAAGGGAGATGTCGTGAGCAACGAAAGCCTGGCCAACCTGCTCAAGGAAGAGCGGCGGTTCGCGCCGCCGACCGAGCTGGCCGCGCACGCCAACGTGACGGCGGAGGCGTACGAGCAGGCCGCGGCGGACAGGCTTGGCTTCTGGGCCGAGCAGGCGAGGCGGCTCACCTGGGCCACCGAGCCGACCGAGACCCTCGACTGGTCGAACCCGCCGTTCGCCAAGTGGTTCGCCGACGGTGAGCTCAACGTGGCGTACAACTGCGTCGACCGCCATGTCGAGGCGGGCAACGGCGACCGCGTCGCCATCCACTTCGAGGGCGAGCCGGGCGACAGCCGCGCCATCACCTACGCCGAGCTCAAGGACGAGGTCTCCCGCGCCGCCAACGCCCTGACCGAGCTGGGCGTCCGCAAGGGCGACCGGGTCGCCGTCTACCTCCCGATGATCCCCGAGGCGGCCATCACGATGCTGGCCTGCGCCCGCATCGGCGCCGCGCACTCGGTGGTCTTCGGCGGCTTCTCCGCCGACGCCGTCGCCTCCCGCATCCAGGACGCCGACGCCAAGCTCGTCGTCACCGCCGACGGCGGCTACCGCCGCGGCAAGCCGTCCGCGCTCAAGCCCGCCATCGACGAGGCCGTCGCCAAGTGCCCGCAGGTCGAGCACGTACTCGTCGTCCGCCGCACCGGCCACTCCCTCGAAGAGGCGGGAAGCACCTTCACCGAGGGCCGCGACGTGTGGTGGCACGACATCGTCGCCCGCCAGTCCGCCGAGCACACGCCGGAGCCGTTCGAGGCGGAGCACCCGCTCTTCATCCTCTACACCTCCGGTACGACCGGTAAGCCCAAGGGCATCCTGCACACCTCCGGCGGCTATCTGACCCAGGCCGCGTACACGCACCACGCCGTCTTCGACCTCAAGCCGGAGACCGACGTCTACTGGTGCACCGCCGACATCGGCTGGGTGACCGGACACTCGTACATCGTCTACGGCCCGCTGGCCAACGGCGCGACGCAGGTCATGTACGAGGGCACGCCCGACACCCCGCACCAGGGTCGGTTCTGGGAGATCGTCCAGAAGTACGGCGTGACGATCCTCTACACCGCCCCGACGGCGATCCGTACGTTCATGAAGTGGGGAGACGACATCCCCGCCAAGTTCGACCTCTCCAGCCTCCGTGTCCTCGGCTCGGTCGGCGAGCCGATCAACCCCGAGGCGTGGATCTGGTACCGCGAGCACATCGGCGCGGGCAAGACCCCGATCGTGGACACCTGGTGGCAGACCGAGACCGGCGCGATGATGATCTCGCCGCTGCCGGGCGTCACTCACACCAAGCCGGGCTCGGCCCAGCGCGCCCTCCCCGGCATCTCCGCGACCGTCGTCGACGACGAGGCGAACGAGGTGCCGAACGGCGGTGGCGGCTATCTGGTCCTCACCGAGCCGTGGCCGTCGATGCTCCGCACCATCTGGGGCGACGACCAGCGGTTCATCGACACCTACTGGTCGCGCTTCGAGGGCAAGTACTTCGC
This sequence comes from Streptomyces sp. NPDC093600, assembly GCF_044764755.1. NCBI lineage: Bacteria > Bacillati > Actinomycetota > Actinomycetes > Kitasatosporales > Streptomycetaceae > Streptomyces > Streptomyces sp. NPDC093600. The sequence continues at coordinate 128,382 of NZ_JBIWIU010000009.1, read as the reverse complement.
CGGCGACGGCGCGAAGAAGGACGAGGACGGCGACATCTGGCTGCTCGGCCGGGTCGACGACGTCATGCTCGTCTCCGGGCACAACATCTCCACCACCGAGGTCGAGTCGGCGCTCGTCTCCCACCCGTCCGTCGCCGAGGCGGCGGTGGTCGGCGCCGCGGACGAGACGACCGGACAGGCCATCGTCGCCTTCGTCATCCTGCGCGGTACGGCGAGCGAGACCGACGGCCTGGTCGCCGAGCTGCGCAACCATGTGGGCGCGACGCTCGGGCCGATCGCGAAGCCGAAGCGGATCCTGCCGGTGCAGGAGCTGCCCAAGACGCGATCCGGCAAGATCATGCGGCGGCTGCTGCGTGACGTCGCCGAGAACCGGGAGCTGGGGGACGTCACCACTCTGACGGACTCGTCCGTCATGGCACTCATCCAGACGAAGCTGCCGAGCGCTTCCAGCGAGGACTGAGCCACAAAGGCCACGAAGGCGCCCGCTCCAGGCCACCTGGGGCGGGCGCCTTCGTGCGTCCACAACGGGCCGGACGCGCCGCCGGCGCCTACCGTGAAGATCACCGGACACCACCCGGGCTCTTTAGGTAAGGTAAAGAAAGCGTCAGTGACGCGACAAGAGAACCTAGGTGCGCCGGGAAGTCTGGTCGGCATGTGCTTCGTGCTGCCCAACCGACCGGAGGCCTTCGACCGTGCCCGCGCCCGCACCCACCACCGACCGCACCCCCACCGACCGCAAGTTCCTCGGCCTGCTGCCGCTCCCGGAGCGGACGTTCCTCGCCGACGCGCTGCGCGCCGAGACCGTCGGTGGCGTGCTGCTGCTCCTCGCCGCGGTCGCGGCGCTCGTCTGGGCCAACAGCCCCTTCGGCGACAGCTACGAGTCCGTACGGGATCTCCACATCGGCCCCGCGGCCCTCGGCCTCGATCTGTCCATCGAGCACTGGGCGGCCGACGGGCTCCTCGCGGTCTTCTTCTTCGTCGCCGGCATCGAGCTCAAGCGCGAGCTGGTCGCGGGCGAGTTGCGCGACCCCAAGGCCGCCGCGCTCCCCGTGATCGCCGCGCTCTGCGGCATGGCCGCGCCCGCACTCGTCTACGTCCTGACGAACGCCGCCGGCGGCGGCTCGATGGACGGCTGGGCCGTACCCACCGCCACCGACATCGCCTTCGCGCTCGCCGTACTCGCGGTCATCGGCACCTCCCTGCCGTCCGCCCTCCGCGCGTTCCTGCTGACGCTCGCCGTCGTCGACGACCTGTTCGCGATCCTGATCATCGCGGTCTTCTTCACCAGCGACCTGAACTTCGCCGCCCTCGGCGGCGCCTTCGCCGGACTCGTCGTCTTCTGGGTGCTGCTGCGCACGGGAGTCCGCGGCTGGTGCGTGTACGTCCCGCTCGCCCTGGTCGTCTGGGGCCTGATGTACAACAGCGGCGTCCACGCCACCATCGCCGGCGTCGCCATGGGCCTGATGCTGCGCTGCAGCCGGCGGGACGGCGAGCGGCACTCCCCCGGCGAGCACATCGAGCATCTGGTCCGCCCCCTCTCCGCCGGACTGGCCGTGCCGCTGTTCGCGCTGTTCTCGGCCGGGGTCGCCGTCACCGGGAAGTCGATCGGCGACGTCTTCACCCAGCCGGTCACCCTCGGTGTCGTCCTCGGCCTGGTGGTCGGCAAGGCGGTCGGCATCTTCGGCGGCACGTGGCTCGCCGCCCGCTTCACCAAGGCCGAGCTCAACCCGGACCTGGCCTGGCCGGACGTGTTCGCCGTCGCCACCCTCGCCGGAATCGGCTTCACCGTCTCCCTGCTCATCGGCGAGCTGGCCTTCGAGGGCGACGCGGCCCTGACCGACGAGGTCAAGGCGGCCGTCCTGATCGGCTCCCTGATCGCCGCCGTACTGGCCACATTCCTGCTCAAGCTGCGGGTACGGAAGTACGAGGCGCTGCTCGCCGAAGAGGAGCGCGACGAGGACGAGGACGGCATCCCGGACGTGTACGAGCAGCACGACCCGGAGTACCACCTGAGGATGGCGGCGATCCACGAGAGGAAGGCCGCCGAACATCGCGAGAAGGCGCGACTGGCGGGGGCACCGCGCGATGACGCCGACAGTCCGGCATGATCTGAGGTCGGACCGTCGAAGAGAAAAGGGAGCAGCGATGAGCGACCCGGTCAACGGAGCCGAGCGCAGCCTCGGCCAGCTGGTCGCCTCGGCGACCGCCGAGATGTCCGCGCTGGTGCACGACGAGATCGCGCTGGCGAAGGCCGAGATCCGACAGGACGTCAAGCGCGGAGCCATCGGCGGCGCCGCCGGCGGGGCTGCGGCGGCGGTGCTGCTGTTCTCGCTGCCGATGCTGAGTTTCGCGCTCGCCTACGGCATCCAGGCGTGGAGCGGCTGGCACATCTCGGTCTGCTTCCTGCTGTCCTTCGCGGCGAACGTGCTGCTGGCGGGGCTGCTCGGGCTGATCGCCTACGCCAAGTTCAAGAAGGTCAAGCCGCCGGAGAAGTCGATCGCCTCGGCCAAGCAGACGGCCGCGATCCTGCAGAACGCCAAGCCGCACCCCCGACCCGAACGAGCGGTCCTGCCGGGCACCGTCCAGGAGAAGCCCGCGATTGTGGGACGCTCGTCGGCATGACCGTCCCTGAGAGCAGCAACGGCAGCGGCACCACCGGCAGCCCCGTCCGCATCGATGGGCCCTGGACCCACCGGGACGTGGCCGCCAACGGCGCGCGCTTCCACATCGCGGAGATGGGCGACGGCCCGCTCGTGTTGCTGCTGCACGGCTTCCCGCAGTTCTGGTGGACCTGGCGCCATCAGCTGCCCGCCCTGGCCGACGCCGGCTTCCGGGCGGTGGCGATGGACCTGCGGGGTGTGGGCGGCAGCGACCGTACGCCGAGGGGCTACGACCCCGCCAATCTGGCGCTCGACATCACCGGCGTCATCCGCTCCCTCGGGGAGCCGGACGCGGCGCTGGTCGGGCACGACCTGGGCGGCTATCTCGCCTGGACGGCGGCGGTCATGCGCCCCAAGCTGGTGCGCCGGCTCGCCGTCTCCTCGATGCCGCACCCGCGCCGTTGGCGGTCGGCGATGCTCTCGGACTTCTCGCAGTCGCGGGCCGGTTCGTACGTGTGGGGCTTCCAGCGCCCGTGGCTGCCGGAGCGTCAGCTCGTGGCGGACGAGGGGGCGCTGGTGGGGCGGCTGATCCAGGACTGGTCGGGCCCGGGACTGCCCGACGAGGAGGCGATCGAGGTGTACCGGCGGGCGATGTGCATCCCGTCGACGGCGCACTGCTCGATCGAGCCCTACCGCTGGATGGTCCGCTCGCTGGCGCGGCCGGACGGGATCCAGTTCAACCGGCGTATGAAGCGTCCGGTGCGGGTACCCACCCTGCATTTGCACGGTTCCATGGACCCGGTGATGCGGACGCGCAGCGCGGCGGGGTCCGGCGAGTACGTGGAGGCTCCCTACCGCTGGCGGCTCTTCGACGGCCTGGGGCACTTCCCGCACGAAGAGGACCCGGCGGCGTTCTCGACGGAGCTCATCAACTGGCTCAAGGACCCCGAGCCCGACCGCTGATCCGGCGAACGTACATCCGTCCACCGAACGCCAATTGCCCCGCGCATACTCCAATTGGCGGGCTCCGGGGCGGTTACCGACCTTGGGCCCCGGGCACACGTCGGGGTATGGGCTGGACGCACGACTACGGTGACACGGCAAGCAACCGCCGCTCGGCCGCTGGGCCGGGTTATCTGGAGAGGAGTGGCCCTCAGGACCCGGGCCGCTCCCATTCCGCCGCGCGGGACGACATGGGGATCCCGCGCATCCTGCGCCGCCGGGCCCGCTGGGTGTCGGCCCGGCTCCGGCACACCCGCGACTGAGCCACCCGCCTCCGCCCGCCCGGCGTCCGGTCGTCCGGCGACCCCCCACCGTCCGTGGGCGTCAGACGTGACCGACCGTCCGCGCCCGTCCGGCTACAGCGCGCAGCCCCTGCTGTCGACCTGCTGGTTGGCCGTGCGGCCCTGGGCGATGTCGTCCCGGATCTCGTCCACCGTCAGTGCGTAGCCGGTGTTCGGGTCGTCGAGCGAGCGGGCGAAGATCACGCCGGAGACCTCTCCGTTCTCGGTGAGCAGCGGGCCGCCGGAGTTGCCCTGACGGACCGTCGCGTACAGGGAGTACACGTCCCTGCGCACCTGGCCGTGGTGGTAGATGTCCGGTCCGTTGGCGTTGATTCGGCCCCGGACGCGCGCCGAGCGCACGTCGTACGAGCCGTTCTCCGGGAAGCCGGCGACGATCGCGCTGTCGCCGCTGCGGGCATCCTGGTCGGTGAAGCGCAGGGGCACGGCGTCCAGGTCCGGCACGTCCAGTACGGCGATGTCGCGCTGCCAGTCGTAGAGGACGACCTTCGCGTCGTACAGCCTGCCCTCGCCGCCGATCTGGACGGTGGGCTCGTCGACACCGCCGACGACGTGGGCGTTGGTCATGACCCGGCGCTCGGCGAAGACGAAGCCGGTGCCTTCGAGGACCTTGCCGCAGCTGGTGGCCGTACCCACGACCTTGACGATGGAGCGCTGGGCGCGGGCGGCGACCGGGCTGCCGACGAGCGCCGGGTCCGGCGGCCGCACCTCGGTGATGGGCTCGTTGGCGAAGGGGCTGAAGACCTGCGGGAAGCCGTTCTGCGCGAGCGTGGAGGTGAAGTCGGAGAACCACGCGGACGCCTGATCGGGCATCACCCGCTCGACGCCGAGCAGCACCTTGGAACTCCGCACCTCCTTGCCCAGCGTGGGCATCGCCGTCTGGGCGAGCGCGGAGCCGAGGAGCCAGGCGACCAGCAGCATCGCCACCACGTTGACCAGCGCGCCGCCGGTCGCGTCCAGGGCGCGCGCGGGTGACCAGGTGATGTGCCGGCGCAGCTTGTTGCCGAGGTGGGTGGTGAACGCCTGGCCGACCGAGGCGCAGACGATGACGACGATCACGAAGAAGATGGTCGCCGTGGTGGTGACCTCCGAATTGTCCGTCAGCTGCTTCCAGAGGACCGGCAGCAGGAAGACGGCCACGAGGCCGCCGCCGAGGAACCCGATCACCGACAGGATGCCGACCACGAATCCCTGGCGGTAGCCGATGATCGCGAACCACACGGCGGCGAGCAGCAGCAGGATGTCCAGCACGTTCACCGTCAATAGCCTCGCAGATTCGTCTTAGGTCGCCCTGGGCCAGCCTGTCATGACCGCCAGTCGAGCGGGACCTGCTTCGCGTGGTCCCACGGCCTCTCCCAGCCCGCGTAGTGCAGGATCCTGTCGATCACTCCGGCCGTGAAACCCCAGACCAGAGCGGAAGCGACCGTGAACGCGGGGCCTCGGTGGCCGCTGGGATGGACGGCGGTCGCGCGGTTGGCCGGATCCGTGAGATCCGCCACGGGGACGGTGAAGACGCGGGCGGTCTCGGCGGGGTCGACCACTCCGACCGGGCTGGGGACGCGCCACCAGCCGAGCACGGGGGTGACGACGAAGCCGCTGACCGGGATGTAGAGCTGGGGCAGCACCCCGAAGATCTGGACACCGGAGGGGTCGAGGCCGGTCTCCTCCTCGGCCTCGCGCAGCGCGGCCCGCAGCAGGCCGCCGTCGGCCGGATCACCGTCCTCCGGGTCGAGGGCGCCGCCGGGGAAGGAGGGCTGTCCGGCGTGCGAGCGCAGGCTGCCGGCGCGTTCCATCAGCAGCAGCTCGGGACCGCGCTCGCCCTCACCGAAGAGGATGAGCACGGCGGACTGGCGTCCGGCGCCGTTCGCGGGCGGCAGGAAGCGGCTGAGCTGCTCGGGCCGGACGGTGCGGGCGGCCCGGTCGACGGGGATCAGCCAGCCGGGCAGTCCCGCCCGGCTGAGCAGGCCGCCGGTGCCGACGCCGTGCGTCGTGCCGGCCGCTGTCTCTTCGTCAGTGCGCGTCATAGGCACCCCCGTGTTTCACAACGCGATCGGAGCATGGCTTCGTTCCCGCACGGCCCCGTCACGCTCCCGCGCCCGGGGCCACGCCCGCGGCCGGCGGCGCCGGGCGGCCCGGGTAGTCCGGGGGCGGGTTGAGCCGCTGGCCCGGATAGCCGCCCTTCTCGTACTTCAGGAGCTTCGCGGCCTTCTCGGGGTCGGTCTCGCCCTCGCCGTACGCCGGGCAGAGCGGGGCGATCGGGCAGGCGCCGCAGGCGGGCTTGCGGGCGTGGCAGATCCGGCGGCCGTGGAAGATCACCCGGTGGGAGAGCATCGTCCACTCGCTCCGGGGGAAGATCTCGGCGATCTCCGCCTCGATCTTGACCGGGTCGTCCCGGTCGGTCCACTTCCAGCGGCGGGCGAGCCGCATGAAGTGGGTGTCGACCGTGATGCCGGGAACGCCGAAGGCGTTGCCGAGGACGACGAAGGCGGTCTTGCGGCCGACGCCCGGCAGCTTCACCAGGTCGTCGAGCCGGCCGGGGACCTCGCCGCCGAAGTCGTCGCGCAGGGCCGCGGCGAGGCCCATGATCGACTTGGTCTTGGCGCGGAAGAAGCCTGTCGGGCGGATGAGCTCCTCGACCTCCTCCGGAACGGCGGCGGCCAGGTCCTCCGGCGTCGGGTACCTCGCGAAGAGGGCGGGGGTGGTCTGGTTGACCCGCAGGTCGGTGGTCTGGGCGGACAGGACCGTGGCGACGAGCAGCTCGAAGGGGTTCCGGAAGTCCAGTTCGGGGTGGGCGTACGGATAGACGTCGGCCAGCTCCCGGTTGATCTTCCGGGCCCGGCGGACCATGGCCAGCCGGGATTCCGGTTTCGCGGCCTTCGGGGCGGGCTTCGGGCTCTTCGTCGCCGGGGCCTCGGCGGTCTTCCGGGCCGTCTTCGAGGTCTTCGCGGCCGGAGCCCCAGCCGTCTTCGTCGTCTTCGCCGCCGGAGCTTCGGCCGTCTTCGTCGTCGGCTTCGGGGTCTTCGCCGCCGCGCTCTTCGCCGTCCCGAGGGCCTTCTTCGCTGCCTTCACCGCACCTCCCGCCGGGCGTTTTGCCGCATTTGCCGCCTTCGGCACACCCTGTTCGCCCACAGCGGAATCACCCTTGGCGGACACTCTCCCAGCCCCCTTGGCCTGCGCTCTCACCGGCGAGTTGGACACCCGGCCAGCCTAAGGGGCACCACCGACATCCGCCCCGGGCACGGCCGATCAGGACCCAATCGGGCCCCTGACGTACGGACGGGCGGTTCGGTACGTCAAACTTGTTGTGATTGATCGCACTGTTTTGTGCGTCCGGCATCATGGGATCAAGGTCCCCTGAGCAGGTCGACATAGGAGAGAACTCGTGGACGACGTTCTGCGGCGCGCCCCGCTCTTCGCGGCGCTCGATGACGAGCAGGCCGCGGAGCTGCGCGCCTCGATGAGTGAAGCGACGCTCGCCCGTGGCGACGCGCTCTTCCACGAGGGAGACCCCGGCGACCGCCTGTACGTGGTCACCGAGGGCAAGGTGAAGCTCCACCGCACCTCGCCCGACGGCCGGGAGAACATGCTGGCGGTCCTCGGCCCCGGCGAGCTCATCGGTGAGCTGTCCCTCTTCGACCCGGGCCCGCGCACCGCCACCGCGACGGCGCTGACCGAGGTCAAGCTCCTCGGCCTGGGCCACGGTGACCTCCAGCCCTGGCTGAACGCCCGCCCCGAGGTGGCCACCGCCCTGCTGCGCGCGGTCGCGCGCCGGCTGCGCAAGACCAACGACCAGATGTCCGACCTGGTCTTCTCCGACGTGCCGGGCCGTGTCGCCCGCGCGCTCCTCGACCTGTCGCGCCGCTTCGGCGTGCAGTCCGAGGAGGGCATCCACGTCGTCCACGACCTCACCCAGGAGGAGCTGGCCCAGCTGGTCGGCGCCTCCCGCGAGACGGTCAACAAGGCCCTGGCGGACTTCGCCCAGCGCGGCTGGCTGCGCCTGGAGGCCCGCGCCGTGATCCTGCTGGACGTGGAGCGCCTCGCGAAGCGCTCGCGGTAAGCATCCGTACGTACGGAGAAGGGCCGCCCCGGCCTCGACCGGGGCGGCCCTTCTCCGTATGCGGACAGGCGTGACTACCGCTTCGTACCGTCGACGATCAGCGGGTTCCCGCTGCCACCGCCGCACGGCACGGCGTAGACCGGGTTCTTCGCCGAGGCCTCCTTGAACGCCTCGATGCACTGGTTCAGCAGGACCTTGTCGCTCAGCGAGTCGTTGAGGATCTTGTTGGCGCGGGCGATGCCCTCGGCCTCGATACGGCGCCGGTCCGCCTCGGCCTTGGCCGTACGGGCGGCCTCGGTCGCGCGCTCGGTCGCCTGCTGCTGCTGGATCTTGCGGTCGATCTGGCCCTGCAGGGCGTCCGAGGGCTTCACGTTGCGCAGGTTGACCGTGGTGACGGCGATGCCGCGCGGCGCCAGACGCTCCTTGATCAGGTCACCGATCTCGGCGTTGATCTTCTCGCGGTCACTGGCGTAGCCCTGCTCGCTCGTGTGACGGGCGAACACGTTGCGGACGATCTCCCGGCTGTCGGGGTAGACCAGCCGCTGCTGGATGGCGTCCTCGCTGCCGGCGAGCCGGTAGAGCTCGACGGCCTTGGCCGGGGTCACCGCCCACTTCACGGTCACCTCGGCGTACATGACACCGCCCTGCGAGGAACGGACCTCGACCACGTCCTTGTCGGAGAGGTTCAGGTCGACCGGGCGGGTCGAGAAGGTCGTGACGTCCGTGAACGGCGACTTGAAGTGCATGCCGGAGGTCATGGGAGAGCCGACCTTGCCGAACGCGACCGGGACTCCGACCTCGTACGCGCTGATGATGTAGAGCGTGGAGCCCGTCAGCGAGAAGACACCGGCGATGAGCGCACCGAGGGCGCCCAGCTTCAGCCCGCGCGTGTCGTTGGCGCGGGCGACGAAGAAGAGCACCACCGCCGCGATGAGCAGCAGGATGGACAGGACGAACATGGGCGGCCCCCCGAAGGACTACGGTCAGAAGTAAGCGGAGCGTAAAGCACGGGCCAAAAGATCCACTGCTCGGGGTGCTCGGCCCCCCGCTCCCCGCCCCCTGCGCTCCACCCTCGCGCCCGACGCCCTACCCCCCCGCGCCGGATACCCAACCCCCCGCGTCCGGCGCTCAGATCAGGCCGTGCTCGCGCAGATACTCCAACTGCGCCCGCACGGAAAGCTCGGCGGCCGGCCACAGCGAGCGGTCCACGTCGGCGTACACATGGGCGACGACCTCCGAGGCGGTCGTCAGGCCGTTCTCGACGGCCGTCTCGACCTGCGCGAGCCGGCCGGCGCGGTGGGCGAGATAGAACTCCACCACCCCCTGCGCGTCCTCAAGCACCGGTCCGTGACCCGGAAGCACCGTACGGACCCCGTCGTCGACCGTGAGCGAGCGCAGCCGGCGCAGGGAGTCGAGATAGTCGCCGAGCCGCCCGTCGGGATGAGCGACGATCGTCGTACCGCGCCCCAGGATGGTGTCGCCCGTCAGGACGGCCCGGTCGGCGGGCAGATGGAAGGAGAGCGAGTCCGAGGTGTGGCCGGGCGTCGGCACCACGCGCAGCTCCAGGCCGCCGACCGTGACCACGTCCCCCGCCCCGAGCCCCTCGTCACCGAGCCGCAACGCCGGGTCCAGCGCCCGCACATGGGTCCCCGTCAGCTCCCCGAACCGGCTCGCCCCCTCGGCGTGGTCCGGGTGGCCGTGGGTGAGCAGGGTGAGGGCGACCCGCTTGCCGAGCTTCTCGGCGCACTCCACGACCCTCCGCAGATGGCCGTCGTCGAGCGGCCCGGGATCGATGACGACGGCGAGGTCGGAGTCGGGCTCCGAGACGATCCAGGTGTTGGTGCCGTCGAGCGTCATCGCGGACGGGTTGGGTGCCAGTACGTTGAAGGCCCGGGTGGTCGCGGGCCCGGAGAGGACACCTCCCCTGGGCTGCCCCGGCAGCGCGGCGGCGTCCGTCATCGGGCCCCGCCCCCGCTCGGGATGTGCTTGGTGAACTCGTCGTGCCCCGGCCAGCTCAGGATCAGCTCGTCCCCCTCCAGCCGCGCCTGGGCGAGTACGGGAGCCAGGTCCTGGTCCTCCGCGGCGGCCAGGGCCTCCGCGGCCGTACCGAAGCGCTCCAGGCCCCGCAGGGTGGAGATCGTCGGCGGCATCATCGTCAGCTCGCCCCGGTCATAGCCGGCCGCGGCGTCCGCGGGGCGGATCCACACCGTGCGGTCCGCCTCGGTCGAGGCGTTACGGGTGCGCTGGCCGGCCGGCAGCACGGCCACGAAGAACCAGGTGTCGTACCGCCGGGGCTCGAACTCCGGCGTGATCCAGCGCGCCCACGCGCCGAGCAGGTCGGACCGCAGCACCAGGCCGCGCCGGTCGAGGAAGTCGGAGAAGGACAGCTCCCGGGCGACCAGCGCCGCACGGTCCTTCTCCCAGTCGTCGCCCGTCGTGTCCCCGACGACCGAGTCCGCGGTCGGCCCGGCGAGCAGCACGCCCGCCTCCTCGTACGTCTCGCGCACGGCCGCGCACACGACGGCCTGCGCCTGCGCCGGGTCCGGCAGGCCGAGGCGCTCGGCCCAGGTCTCCCGGGACGGGCCGGCCCAGCGCACGGGGTGCTCGTCACGCGGATCGACACCGCCGCCGGGGTAGGCGTACGCGCCGCCCGCGAAGGCCATGGACGTACGCCGCCGCAGCATGTGGACGCTCGGCCCCTGCCCCTCGGCGCCGTCCCGCAGCAGCAGGACGGTGGCGGCCCGTCTGGGCGCCGCGGGAACCAGCTCGCCCGCGGCGAGAGCGCGGATGCGGTCGGGCCATTCCGGGGGGTACCACTGACCATTCGCCATGGCCGGATCGTATGCCGGGCGCCCCGGATGCACGAGAGCCGATTCCCCCGGGGCAGGAGGAGCCGGCGCCCCGGACGCAGGAGAGCCGATCCCGGGGGGGGGCGGGCTCGTGAAAGTCTGGAGCGCACCACTCGCCGTTCCGCCGTGGCCAGGGAGCCTTCTTGAGCGTGTTCGTACGG
>NZ_JBIWIU010000009.1:0-117406 GCF_044764755.1 Streptomyces sp. NPDC093600 | reverse complement strand
CGCCGCCCCCCCCCCCCCCCCCCGCCCCCGCGGCCCCCCCCCCCCCCCCCCCCGCCCCCGGCCCCCCCCCCCCCCCGGGGGGCCCCCCCCCCAAGAACCGCCGCCCCGGACGCACGAGAGCCGATCCCCCCGGGCAGGAGGAACCGGCTCTTCGCGGACGGCGGGACGTCAGTCCTGTTCGAGCTCCACCTGGACCTCGACCTCGACCGGGGCGTCCAGCGGCAGCACCGCCACACCCACCGCGCTGCGCGCGTGCACACCCTTGTCGCCGAGGACCGCGCCGAGCAGCTCGCTGGCGCCGTTGATGACGCCCGGCTGCCCGGTGAAGTCGGCGGCGGAGGCGACGAAGCCCACGACCTTCACGACCCGCTTGATCCGGTCCAGGTCACCGGCGACGGACTTCACGGCCGCGAGGGCGTTCAGCGCGCAGGTGGCCGCGAGCTCCTTGGCCTCCTCGGCGGTGACCTCTCCGCCGACCTTCCCGGTCACCGGAAGCTTGCCCTCCACCATCGGCAGCTGGCCCGAGGTGTAGACGTACACGCCCGACCGCACGGCCGGCTGGTACGCGGCCAGCGGCGGTACGACCTCGGGCAGGGTCAGTCCCAGCTCGGCCAGCTTGGCCTCTACGGCCCCGCTCACGGCTTCGGCCGCTTCAGGTAGGCCACGAGCTGCTCGGGGTTGTTCGGCCCGGGCACGACCTGGACGAGCTCCCACCCGTCCTCGCCCCAGGTGTCCAGAATCTGCTTCGTCGCGTGCACGAGAAGGGGCACGGTCGCGTATTCCCACTTGGTCATGGAGCCGACTGTATCCGCTGCCCCACCCGGCCTCCCGCACGGGCGACCCCGACGTCTCCCCCGCTCTCCCGCACGGGCGACCAAGACTCGGATGGGGCGGCGGTGGCCCGGGCTTCGGCGCCAGTGGTTAGGCTCGAAGGCGTGAGCAGGCTCCAGGTCGTCAGCGGCAAGGGCGGTACCGGTAAGACGACGGTCGCCGCCGCCCTCGCGCTCGCCCTCGCGACGGAGGGCAAGCGGACCCTTCTCGTGGAGGTCGAAGGCAGACAGGGCATCGCACAGCTCTTCGAGACGGAGGCCCTTCCGTACGAGGAACGCAAGATCGCCGTCGCCCCGGGCGGCGGCGAGGTCTTCGCTCTGGCCATCGACGCCGAGCGCGCCCTCCTCGACTACCTCCAGATGTTCTACAAACTCGGCAGCGCCGGCCGGGCCCTGAAGAAACTCGGCGCGATCGACTTCGCGACGACGATCGCCCCCGGCGTACGGGACGTGCTGCTGACCGGCAAGGCGTGCGAGGCGGTCCGCCGGCGCGAGAAGCACGGCGGCCACACCTACGACCACATCGTCATGGACGCGCCCCCGACCGGCCGGATCACCCGCTTCCTCAACGTCAACGACGAGGTGGCGGGCCTGGCCAGGATCGGTCCGATACACAACCAGGCGCAGGCCGTGATGCGGGTGCTGAAGTCCCCCGAGACGGCCGTGCACCTGGTGACCCTGCTGGAGGAGATGCCGGTCCAGGAGACCGCGGACGGCATCGCGGAGCTCCGGGAAGCGGAGCTGCCGGTCGGCAACGTCATCGTGAACATGGTCCGTCCGCACGTCCTCGACGAGGAGGCGGTACGGGCGGCCTCCGGAGACCACCGGGACGCGATCGCGAGGACCCTCGCCGCGGCGGGCGTCAGCGGCGGTACGAAGCTGGTCGGCCCGCTCCTCGAACAGGCGGCGGACCACGCCCAGCGCGTGGAGCTGGAGCGCGAACAGCGGGCGGTCCTCGCCGGGCTCGGCGTGCCGTCGTACGAACTTCCCTTCCTGGGGGACGGGGCGGACATCGCCGGCCTGTACCGGCTGGCGAAGGAACTGCGGAAGCAAGGGGTGGGCGCGTGACGGCGAAGGACGTTATCCCGGTCCCGGGGAACGGGCTCGACTCCGCGCCCGCCCTGGAACTCGATCCGCTCATCGACGACCCGGGCACCCGGATCATCGTGTGCTGCGGCGCCGGCGGGGTCGGCAAGACGACGACGGCGGCGGCCCTCGGCGTACGCGCGGCCGAGCGTGGCAGGCGGGTGGTCGTCCTGACGATCGACCCGGCGCGGCGGCTCGCCCAGTCGATGGGGATCGACTCGCTCGACAACGTCCCCCGCAGGGTCGACGGCATCAAGGGCTCGGGCTCCGGCGAACTGCACGCCATGATGCTGGACATGAAGCGGACCTTCGACGAGATCGTCGAGGCGCACGCCGACCCCGAACGGGCCAGGGCGATCCTGGATAACCCCTTCTACCAGTCCCTGTCGGCCGGTTTCGCCGGTACGCAGGAGTACATGGCGATGGAGAAGCTCGGGCAGCTGCGGGCCCGCGACGAGTGGGACCTGATCGTCGTCGACACCCCGCCGTCCCGCTCCGCGCTCGACTTCCTGGACGCGCCGAAGCGGCTGGGGTCCTTCCTCGACGGGAAGTTCATCAAGCTCCTCATGGCGCCCGCGAAGATGGGCGGCCGGGCGGGGATGAAGTTCCTCAATGTCGGCATGTCGATGATGACGGGGACCCTGGGGAAGCTGCTGGGGGGTCAGTTCCTGAAGGACGTACAGACCTTCGTGGCCGCCATGGACACCATGTTCGGCGGCTTCCGGACCCGGGCGGACGCGACGTACAGGCTGCTCCAGGCCCCGGGCACGGCCTTCCTCGTGGTCGCGACGCCGGAGCGGGACGCTCTGCGCGAGGCCGCTTACTTCGTGGAGCGGCTGGCGGCCGAGGAGATGCCGCTGGCCGGTCTGGTCCTCAACCGCGTCCACGGCAGCGGCGCCGCCCGGCTGTCGGCCGATCGGGCGCGGGCCGCCGCGGAAAATCTTGACGAGGGGCGCATTGTGGATCAGGGGGCCGGGAAGACTGCTGGGCGTGGCCCCCGGGAGACTTCCGCGGAGCCGTCGGACACCGCCACCGCCGCCGTACCTCCCGCACGACCCGTAACACCCGAGACACCCGAAGCACCTGAGACACCCGAGGCTGCCCCCACAGCAGAGCACGACCCGGATGTCCAGCAGTTGACCGCGGGGCTGCTCCGTCTGCACGCCGAGCGGATGCAGGTCCTCGCACGCGAACAGCGCACACGCGACCGCTTCACCGCGCTCCACCCTGAGGTGGCGGTCGCCGAAGTGGCCGCGCTGCCCGGCGATGTACACGATCTCGCCGGCCTGCGGGCCATCGGTGATCGGCTCACGGCCGGACGTATGCGTTCGGCCTGAGTTGGTACGGGACGTGCCTCCGGTCCAGCCCGGCCCGACTCGGTAAGCCGGTCCGACCAAGTCCAGCCCGGTCCGACCCGGTCTAGCCCACCGCGGCGTACGCCTCGTACGTCGCGTCGTCCTCCATCGCCACGGGCAGCAGGCCCGCGCCGCGCTCGTACTCCGTACGCGCGGTCTCGAGCAGCCGTCGCCACGAGGTGACGGTCGGCCGCCGACGCAGCAGGGCACGGCGCTCACGCTCCGTCATACCGCCCCACACGCCGAACTCCACGCGGTTGTCGAGGGCGTCGGCCAGGCACTCGGTCCGCACCGGGCACCCGGTGCACACCGCCTTCGCCCTGTTCTGCGCCGCGCCCTGCACGAAAAGTTCATCCGGATCGGTAGTGCGGCAGGCCGCCTGCGCACTCCAGTCAGCTACCCAGCCCATACCGGCGCCGTCCTCTCCCGAATCGAGGCTCCCCCACGGCGGTAGCGGCATATTCACCGCTACCAGTTGGTGACGTTACGGAAGGTGGGCACAGCGCAACACCCCCTTCGGGCCCAATCTTGAATGGCCCGAACGGACTATGCGTACGCGGCAGATCACCCAGGGGAGTGACCCGGGGACATGCGCACCCAAACCGGCATACCGGCACGGATGACGCTTCCGCGACGGGGTCACCGGGGACGTCGGGTGACGCATGGGGCGGATTCGGGCATGGGTTCCCACGATTCGGGTTCACGGGTGTCCACACCGACGTCACGCCCGGCCCTTTGATGCGGGACCACACTGCTGTGACAGTTGAGAGCAGCTTAGGCCAAGGCCTGTACGCGTGTCCGGCAAATGAGAGCGGTGACGCCCCCGGCGCGTCGCCCGGCGCCGCGCCCACCGCCACGCGCGCGTACACCAAGCGCCATGGGCCGCCGGACGCCAAGCACCGTGGGCGGATGTCACGGTCTGGTACGCGAACGCTCCGAGAGGCCCCCGCTCCTGCGGAACGCCACCACCTACGGATTAGGCTGCCCCCATGGCAAACAAGCGCTCGGGTGGAGGTCTGACCGGGACCCAGCAGGCCGCGAAGTTCCTCGGTGTCAGCGTGCTCGCCGGGGCCGTGCTGGCGGGCATCGCCCTGCCCGCGGCCGGGGCACTGGGGCTGGCGGCGAAGGGCACGGTCGAGGGGTTCGACGAAATCCCGTCCAACCTGAAGACACCGCCGCTGAGTCAGCGCACCACGATCCTCGACTCCGAGGGCGGCCACCTCGCCACCGTGTACTCGCGCGACCGGAAGGTCGTGCCGCTGGAGAAGATCTCCCCGTACATGCAGAAGGCGATCGTCGCGATCGAGGACTCCCGCTTCTACGAGCACGGAGCCGTCGACCTCAAGGGCGTGCTGCGCGCGATCAACCGCAACGCCCAGTCGGGCGGCGTGGCACAGGGCGCGTCCACGCTCACCCAGCAGTATGTGAAGAACGTCTTCGTGGAGGAGGCGGGCGACGACCCCGAGAAGGTCGCCCAGGCCACCCAGCAGACCATCGGCCGCAAGGTGCGCGAACTGAAGTACGCGATCCAGGTCGAGGAGGAGCTGGGGAAGAAGAAGATCCTCGAGAACTACCTCAACATCACCTTCTTCGGTCAGCAGGCGTACGGCATCGAGGCGGCCTCCCAGCGCTACTTCTCCAAGCCCGCCGCCGACCTCCGCCTGGAGGAGGCCGCGATGATGGCCGGCCTCGTCCAGTCGCCGAGCCGCTACGACCCGGTCAACGACGTCCAGGAAGCCACCAAGCGGCGCAACGTGGTGCTGCAGCGCATGGCCGAGGTGAAGGACATCAGCCAGGCCGAGGCGGACCGGGCCAAGGCCACCCCGATCAAGCTGAAGGTGAAGGCGCCGCGGAACGGCTGCATCACCGCGGTCGACGGCGCCGGCTTCTTCTGCGACTACGTCCGCAAGACGATCCTGACCGACCCGGTCTTCGGCAAGACGGCCGAGGAACGGCAGAAGCTGTGGAACCTCGGCGGCCTGACCATCAGGACCACGCTCGCCCCGCGGGCGCAGGAGGCGGCGAACGCGGCCGCCGTCGCCAAGATCAACGAGGACGACAAGGTCGCCGCCTCGGTGGTCCAGGTCGAGCCGGGCAGCGGCAAGATCCTGTCGATGGGTCAGTCCCGCCCGTACGGCCTGGACCAGAAGCAGCACCAGACCACGCTCAACCTGGCCGTCGGCAGCAAGATGGGCGGCACCACCTACGGCTTCCAGGTCGGCTCGACGTTCAAGCCGATCACGGCCGCGGCGGCGCTGGAGAAGGGGCTGAGCCCGGCGCAGTCCTTCGCCACCCCGTGGAAGATCACGATCCCCATGAACTCGTACACCACCTGCGCCGGCGGCCCGGCCGGTACCGGCGACTGGGTGCTGCAGAACGAGCTGGAGTCCGAGGCCGGCAGCTGGGACATGACGAGCGCGCTCGGCAAGTCCATCAACACGTACTTTGCGAAGCTGGAACAGATGGCCGGCCTCTGCGAGACGATCGAGATGGCGAAGAAGATGGGGTACGAGCGGGAGCTCGGCAAGAAGCTCAAGGAGCTTCCGTCGATCACCCTCGGCGGCCAGGAGGCCACCCCGCTGGACATGGCCGCCGTGTACGCCACCTTCGCCAACCGGGGCACGTACTGCACGCCGATCGCCATCGAGTCGATCAGGACGGCGTCCGGCGAGAACCTGAAGGTGCCGCGGACCGAGTGCTCGCGCGCGATGAGCGAGCGGACCGCCGACACGATCAACCAGATGCTGAAGGGTGTCGTCGAGGACGGCACCGGTACGAAGGCCGGTCTGAGCGACCGCGACAACGCCGGTAAGACGGGTACGACGAACGACCGCAAGGACGCCTGGTTCGTCGGCTATACGCCGAACCTGTCCACGGCGGTGTGGGTCGGCGACGACGTCGGCGAGAAGACCTCGATGTACGACATCGTCATCGGCGGCGTGACCTACGACAAGGTCTGCGGTGGCTGCCTGCCCGGCCCCATCTGGAAGATCGCGATGACCGGCGCGCTCAGCGCCGGCGAGACGCCGAACTTCGCCCCCATCTCCGTACCGCGCGGCGACAAGCCCGAGGACAAGGAGAAGGACAGGAGGCCGGGCGGCGACGACAAGCCGGGCGACCGCGAGCCGGGCAACGGCGGCGGCGGGCTGCCGGAGATCACCATCCCGCCGGACCTGATCGGCGGAGGCAACGGCCGCGGCAACGGGAACGGCGGGGGCGGCAACGGCCGGTAGGACGACGTAGGACATGTGCGAGGGGCGCCCCCCGGGTCTGGGGGGCGCCCCTCACGCGTACGTACAGAAAAAACGGGCCCGGCGCGTCAGCCCGCGAGGAGCTTCTTGACGGTCGCGGCGACCCGCCCGCCCTCGGCGCGGCCGGCGACCTTCGGGTTCACGATCTTCATGACGGCGCCCATCGCGCGCGGCCCCTCGGCGCCCGCACTCGTGGCCTCGGCGACGGCCGCGGCGACGATCTGCTCCAGCTCCTCGTCGCTGAGCTGCTGCGGCAGGTACGCGTCGAGGATGACGCCCTCCGCCTTCTCCCGCTCGGCCGACTCGGCGCGACCGCCCTGGGCGAAGGCGTCCGCGGCCTCACGGCGCTTCTTCGCCTCCTTGGCGATCACCTTCTGCACCTCGTCGTCGGAGAGTTCGCGCTTGGTCTTGCCGGCGACCTCCTCCTTCGTGATCGCGGCGAGGGTGAGCCGCAGCGTCGAGGAGCGGAGCTCGTCGCGCTCCTTGATGGCGGCGTTGAGGTCGTCCTGCAGCTTGGCCTTGAGCGTGGTCATGGGGCCAAGTGTGTCAGGTGGGGCGCGCTGCCCGCCCGCGCATTAACGCTCGCTCGTGCGGACCACCCCCGGGTGGCCGCCCGCACGGCAACGGAACCGGCTCCGTCTGCGACGATGGAGGGATGCGCGCACGGTACGGGATCCCCCTGAAGATCACGGCAGGTCTCACGGCGACGGCCGCGGCCGGACTCGTCTACGCGGCGGGCTTCGAGGCCCGCTCGTTCCGGCTCCGACGGGTGACGGTCCCCGTCCTCCCGCGCGGCATGCGCGATCTTCGGGTCCTTCAGGTCTCCGACATCCACATGGTGTGCGGTCAGCGCAAGAAGCGGGCGTGGCTGCAGTCGCTGGCGGGCCTGCGCCCGGACTTCGTCGTCAACACCGGCGACAACCTCTCCGACACGGACGCGGTGCCGGAGGTCGTGGACGCGCTCGGCCCGCTGATGGAGTTCCCGGGCGTGTACGTCTTCGGCTCCAACGACTACTACGGCCCGCGGCTGCGCAACCCCGCCCGCTATCTGCTGGAGAAGACCCAGGGCCGCCACGGCCTGAACGGCAACGCACCGGTGGTCGGCGCGATCCACAACCCGTGGGAGGGCATGCGTGACGCGTTCGACGCGGCGGGCTGGGTGAACCTGACGAACACCCGCGGCCGGCTCAAGCTCCCGGACCTGGAGCTCGCCTTCACCGGCCTGGACGACCCGCACATCAAGCGCGACCGCTACGCCCAGGTGGCCGGCGGCCCCGACTCCTCGGCCGACTTCTCGATGGGCGTGGTCCACGCCCCGTATCTGCGCACGCTCGACTCCTTCACGGCGGACGGCTACGAACTGATCCTGGCGGGCCACACCCACGGCGGCCAGCTGTGCGTCCCCTTCTACGGCGCCCTCGTGACCAACTGCGACCTGGACACGGACCGGGTCAAGGGCCTGTCCACGCACACGGCGGAGGGCCGGACCTCCTTCCTCCACGTCTCGGCGGGCTGCGGCACCAACCGCTTCACCCCGGTCCGCTTCGCCTGCCCACCGGAGGCGACCTTGCTGACACTGACGGCGCGGGACTGAGGGGGGGGCGCGCGTTCGCCTTCCGGGGCCCCGGACTCATGATCATCGGTCTGGACCGCGTCCGACCTGCGGCTCGGGGCAGCGAAAACCGGATTTCGTCTCCGGGCGCCGGTGGGCTAAAGTAATCGATGTCGCCGCGACGTGAAGTACAGAGCAGCGACATCGGGGTGTAGCGCAGCTTGGCAGCGCGCTTCGTTCGGGACGAAGAGGTCGTGGGTTCAAATCCCGCCACCCCGACAGAGAAGTACCAGGTCAGGGGCCTGATCCGCGAGAGCGGGTCGGGCCTCTGACTCGTTTCCGAGGTCCCCTTGGGAGCCGGTTCTGATCCACCGCGAGGGCGGTCCTGCGGTACACGGCCGCAGCCAGGGCCCACGTCGCCAGATCCTGATCCTTCCCGGAAGCGGCGCTCGTCTCGAGGTCGCGAATCACCTGATCCAGGTCACGTACAGAACACTCAAACCCGTGGCCGGGTCCTCAAGTGCTCCGCGTATCACTTCTAGTCGGTTGAACGCCTCGTCCCTCCGTCGTACCAGCTCCGTCGAGGATGGGTTTCCCTGGCGCGGCCAGACAGTCACCTTGATCCGCATCGACGCCGAGGGAGTCGTCACTCAAGCCACCCGCCTCACCGAGAAGCGGACCATGCTGGCCAAGCGGAGACGAAAGATCTGATACTTGCCGCATGGCCTGGGCAATGGTCTCAGGATGTCTGCCTGGTGGACGACCTCAAGGTCGCCCGCGAAGAGATGAGTTGAGCTGGGTCAGGCAGGTGCAGGGACGCGCTGGCCGCACAAGTAGCCCCTTGGCAAAGGGGAGTGGCAGCACGGACTCCGGGACGAAGGGGCGTGCGCCGGATCTGACGTCTCGGCAGTCGGAGTACCGGGGGCCCGGGCCGCGAGAGCGGGTCGGGGCCCTGGCTCGTTTCGAGGTGGGGGGGACCGAGGGGTGGCTCGGGATCGGAGCAGTGATCGGGTCGCTCTACTCTGGAGTGTTCCTGTCAGGTGGCTGACCGACGAAAGGCTGGGTCTCAGGTGCTGGTCGCGGACCGATATCGGCTTCAGATGTGTATCGGGCGTGGCGGCATGGGCGAGGTGTGGCAGGCCACCGACGAGGTCCTCGGCCGGGCCGTCGCCGTGAAGCTGATGCTCGGGCACGAGTCGGATCCTTCGGCGGGTGAGCGGTTCCGGCTGGAGGCGCAGACGGCGGCGCGGCTGAGTCATCCGCATGTCGTGGGCGTCTTCGACTTCGGTACGTGGGACGGAAAGCTGTTCCTCGTCATGGAGTTGGTCGACGGGCCCAGCCTCGCAGCCGACGCGGGCGGCCCCTCGGCGCTGCCCCCGGAGCGGGTCGCCGTCATCGCCGCGCACGCCGCCGCCGGGCTGGCCGCCGCCCATCGCGAGGGTGTGGTGCACCGGGACATCAAGCCCGGGAACCTGCTGGTCGACGCGGGCGGGGCCGTGAAGCTCGCCGACTTCGGCATCGCCCGGTTCGTCGACGATCCGTCGGCCGCGCTCACCACCACCGGGCAGATCGTCGGCACCGGCCTCTATCTCGCCCCGGAGCGCGCGCTCGGGCAGCCCGCCTCGCCGGCGTCCGACGTGTACTCGCTGGGCTGCGTGCTGTACCAACTCCTCACCGGACGGCCCCCGTTCCAGGGCGACACCGCGACGGCCCTGCTGTACCAGCACATCGACACGCCGCCCGCGCCGCCCCGGCAGCTGGGGGTGGGACTGCCGGCCGCGTTCGAGGCGTACCTCCTCACGCTGCTGGCCAAGCAGCCGGAGCAGCGGCCCACCGCCCGGGCCATCGCCGACTGGTTCGCCTCCGGGGCCTGGCGCGAACATCCTCAGCCGCCTCTCCAGCCCCAGAGCCGGCCCGTACCGCACACGACCGCACGGATGGCGCCGCAGGGCGGGCACCAGGCGAGACCGCACTCCAGACCCTCGACGAGACCCCGGACCGGACCCTCGGCCGTGCCGCCGTCGCGTCGGCAGGCGCCGCGGCGTGCCGAGAGCGGACTCGCGGAGCTCTCCCGGCGCCGTCCGAGGAAGACGGCCGCCGTGGCCGGGGGCATCGCGTTCGTGGTCTTCCTGCTCATCGGCATGGCCTGGCTCTCGCCGGACGGCACGTCGAACGAGATCCCCGTGGCCGACCCGACGGTGACCGCCCCTCGCTGACGCCAGCCGCCGGACCGCCCGTCGAACCGCGCGTTGACCCGAACGGGGGCCGTGGGGTGGCCCGGCCCGGTGCCGTCCGTTCCCCTGGATACATGGACATCAGGCAGGTACCCCGGACCGCCGTACCCGCCGCCGTCGTACTCGTCCTCGCCCTCGTCTACGTACTCGGCGGCGGGCCGGCCGCCGCCGATCAGCCCGGTCCGGCTGGAGTCCAGCCCGAGACCCGTTCCGAGACCGTCGACGACTCCGGTCCCTCCGGCCTCGCGCTCGGCCTCGGCGCCACCGCGCTGGCCGCCGCGGTCGCCACCACCCTCGTACGCAAGCGGCCACCACCGCCGCCGCCACCGACGGAGCCGGTGGCGGACAGATCCCGCGGTTGACCGCGCGGCCTCACTCCGGGCGGGACGCCTTGAGCGAGTACATCAGCGGGACGCGCGGGCGGTCGGCGGGGAAGCGGTAGTACCCGTCCTCCCGCCGCCGCAGCGTTCCGAAGCGCGGGACGAGCGAGACGTCGTGCTCGTGCAGGAACTCGATCCGCAGTCCGGCCCTGGCTATCGCCGTCACGACCTCGCCGACCGGATGCACCCACTCCACGCTGCGGTTGTGGACGGTGGCGGCGTCGACGTCGGCGTACGTCCCCGGAGTGGTGTCCACCCAGGCGTCGCGGGTGAAGTAGTCGTGCACGACCCGCGTCCCCGTCTCGTCGTCCAGGGAGTCGGCGAGCGGATGGAACTCCGCGACGTACAGGAAGCCGCCGGGGGCGACGAGCGCGGCGGCGGTCTCGGCCCAGCGGTCGATGTCCGGCAGCCAGCACAGCGCCCCCGTGCCGGTGTAGACGATGTCGTACGAGGAGTCGGGGACGGCCTCGACGGCGTCATAGGCGTCGGCGGCGACGAACGCGGCCCGGTCGGGGGCGAGGCCGAGGTCGGCGGCGAGCGAGCGGGCGGTTTCGACGGCGGGCTCGGAGAAGTCGAGGCCGACGACGTGCGAGGCGCCGTGCCGGGCCCAGGAGAGGGTGTCCAGGCCGATGTGGCACTGGAGGTGGAGCAGCGAGCGGCCGGTGACGTCGCCGACCTCCGCGAGTTCGAAGTCGCGCAGTGCCTCCTTGCCGGCCCGGAACGCGTCGAGGTCGTAGAACTCACTGGCGGCGTGGATGGCGACGCGTTCGTCCCAGCGGGCCCGGTTGGTCTCGCGCCAGTCGGCGGGGGTCGGTGAGTACATGGCCGGAGGTTATCCACAGGCTGAGGACGATGCGAGCGGTTTGTCGGCGGCACGGAGCATGATGGGGGCCATGACTGAGACCAATGACTTCGCCGACATGCCCCTGTGGGAGCAGCGCTTCCGGGCGCCGCGCGTGTCCCTGCCCGAGTGGGCCGAGGAGGCGCCGGACCGTTCGCTGTTCGTGTCCAACGCGACGGGTACGTACGAGCTGTACGCCTGGGACCGGGCGAGCGGCACGCAGCGGCAGGTCACGGACCGGCCGAACGGGACGACGGACGGCATGCTGTCCCCGGACGGCCGGTGGATCTGGTGGTTCTCCGACAAGGACGGGGACGAGTTCGGGGTGTGGATGCGCCAGCCCTTCGAGGGCGGCGCGGACGAGCCGGCGGTGCCCGGGCTCGCGCCCTCCTATCCGGCGGGGCTCGCGATCGGCCGGGACGGCACGGTCGTCGTGGGCCGCTCGACGGACGAGGAGGGATCGACGGTCCATCTCGTACGGGACGGCTCGGCGCCGATAGAGATCTACCGGCACCGGGAGTCGGCGGGTGTCGGTGATCTCTCCTACGACGGGTCCCTGATCGCGATCGAGCACACGGAGCACGGGGACGCCATGCACGCGGCGCTGCGCGTGCTGCGGGCCGCGGACTCCTCGGTGCTGGCTGAGCTCGACGACACCCGGGGTGGCACGGAGGAGCTGGGTCTCGCGGTGCTCGGCTTCGCTCCGGTGGCCGGTGACACCCGGCTGCTCGTGGGCCATCAGCGGCGGGGCCGCTGGGAGCCGCTGCTGTGGGACGTGGCGACGGGCGAGGAGACCGATCTCCGGCTCGACCTGCCGGGCGACGTGTCGGCGGAGTGGTATCCGGACGGCTCCGGGCTTCTGATCGTGCACAGCTTCGAGGCACGCAGTGAGCTGTGGCGGTACGACATCGCCACGGGCGCGCTGGTACGGGTCGAGACCCCGGCCGGGTCGGTGTCGGGCGCCACGGCCCGCCCCGACGGCAGCGTGGAGTACCTGTGGTCGTCGGCCGCGCGGCCGCCGGTGGTGCGCTCGACCGCGGGCGGGGTCGTCCTCGACCCGCCGGGCCGGAAGGCCCCGGACTCGGTGCCGGTGGAGGACGTGTGGGTGGAGGGGCCCGGCGGCCGCATCCACGCCCTGGTGCAGCGGCCGGCGGAGGGCGAGGGGCCCTTTCCGACCGTCTTCGAGGTGCACGGCGGTCCGACCTGGCACGACAGCGACGCCTTCGCCTCCGGCCCGGCGGCCTGGATCGACCACGGCTACGCGGTGGTGCGGGTCAATTACCGCGGCTCGACGGGTTACGGCCGGGAGTGGACGGACGCGCTGAAGCACCGGGTCGGTCTGATCGAGCTGGAGGACGTCGCGGCGGTCCGTGAGTGGGCGGTGGTCTCGGGGCTCGCCGACCCGGCGAAGCTGGTCCTGTCGGGCGGGTCCTGGGGCGGTTATCTGACCCTGCTCGGGCTCGGCACCCAGCCGGACTCCTGGTCGGTGGGGCTGGCCGCCGTGCCCGTCGCGGACTATGTGACGGCGTACGAGGACGAGATGGAGGCTCTGAAGGCGCTGGACCGGACGCTGTTCGGCGGCTCGCCGGAGGAGGTGCCGGACCGTTTCGAGGCCTCGTCGCCGCTGACGTACGTGGACAAGGTGACGGCCCCTGTCTACATCTCGGCGGGCGTCAACGACCCGCGCTGCCCGATCCGGCAGATCGACAACTACGTCGAGCGGCTCGCGGCCCGGGGCGCGGTCCACGAGGTGTACCGGTACGACGCGGGGCACGGCTCCCTGGTGGTGGAGGAGCGGATCAAGCAGGTCCGCCTGGAGCTCGCCTTCGCCGCGCGTCACCTGGGGACCCGGCCGGTCGGGGGGTGAGGCGGCTGCGTACCGTGGAGGGGTGTACCGGTTCCTGAGAACGCCCCGCTGGTGGGGGATCAACGTCTTCGTCCTGCTGGCGATCCCGTTCTGCCTGTTCATGGGGACCTGGCAGATGGGCAAGTTCGAGGATCGCGTCGACACCCACCGGGAGGCGGAGCGGGCCCCGGACCCGGGCACGCTGAGGACCGAGCCGCTGGAGAAGCTCCTGCCGGTGGACAAGGAGACCTCCGGCAGGCACGCGGAGGCGAGCGGCCGGTACGGCGAGCAGTTCCTGGTGCCGGATCGTGAGCTCGACGGCCGCAGTGGCGGTTACGTCCTGACGATGCTGCGGACGGACGGTGGCAAGTCCCTGCCGGTGGTACGGGGCTGGCTGCCGGCCGGTGCGAAGGCGCCGGCCCCGCCGTCCGGCGAGGTCACGGTGGTGGGCGCCCTCCAGGCGTCCGAGAACGCCGGCACCAAGGGCGTCCACGCGGCGGGCGGGCTGCCCGAGGGCCAGGTCGGCATGATCAGCGCGGGAGCCCTGATCAACGTGGTCAGCGACGACGTGTACGACGCGTGGGTGACGCTCACCGACTCCCCCGACGGCCTGACCCCGGTCCCGGCGGCGGCCGCGGCGGGCACGTCCCTGGACCTGAAGGCGTTCCAGAACCTCGGCTACACCGCGGAGTGGTTCGTCTTCGCCGGCTTCGTCGTCTTCATGTGGTTCCGCCTGCTGCGCCGCGAGGTGGAGGCCCAGCGGGACGCGGAGCTGGGCCTGTAGCCGCCGGGCGGGTGCCGCCCCGACGGGTGCGGGTGCCGCTGGGTTTCGGTGCCGCTGGGTTTCGGTGCCGGTTCCGGCGGGTGCCGCCCCGGCGGGTGCCGGTGCCGGCCGTCGGGTCAGGACGCGTCCAGCACGCCCGTGCGATAGATCGTTCCGGCACAGGCGTGGGGGATCGTCGTCGCGGCGGCCGGGGCGCCCGGTTCCGCGGTGTGGGTGACCTCGACGCTGCCTTCGGCCGGGGTGCCGTCCTCCGCGCCGAGCTGGGTCGACGCGTCGTTGCTCGCCGATCCGCTGTCGGTCGATCCGGTGGACCCGGACGAGGCCCCGCCGGCGTCCGTCGGGGTGGTGGGATCGGGTGAGGTTCCCGTGGTGGGACAGGTCTCCTTGGGGACCCAGGCGAACTTCACCTCGTAGGCGTTGTCCGGCGCCAGGAGCAGCTTCGGGGATTCCTGCGAGGGGTCGGGCAGTCCGCTCGCCGCGTCCCCTGGCGTGTGGGTGACGACCGTGATCTTGGACGGGTCGGCCGCTCCCTTGGTCGCGAAGCCGACGCTGCCCGCGCCGTTCACCACGCAGTCGCGGCCGGAGACGTTGGCGATGCGGAAGGTGCCGTAGACCTTCCCCTCCGCGTCGGGCGCGCCCGCCCACACCGAGCTGACGCCCAGCTGGTCGGCCTCGCACACGGGTGAGGCGTCCGGCTGTTCGCCGGCGGACGGCTTCGTGCCCGGCTCCGCGCCGCCCGTCTCGCCGGAGGCGGATGCCGCGGGCTTCCCGCCCTCGGCCTCGCCCTGGCGGGGGCCGGTGGTCCCGGTCGGCGTGTCCGCGCCCTTCTCGCCGCCCTCGATCCCGGTCTCGGCGCCGGTGCCGCCCTGGGCCTGCTCGCCGTGTCCGGCGTTGACGGCCTGGTCGGTGGAGGTCCCGCCGGAGTTGGCGACGTGCACGAACGCCGGGACGGCCGTGCCGATCAGCACGACGGCGGCGGCGATGCCGACGATGGCCTGGCGCTTGCGGGCGCGTCGCGCGGGCACCGCGCGGCGCAGATGGTCGAGCGCGCCGTCGGTGGGCTCGAGGTCGGCGACGGCGCCCTGGAGCAGCCGTCGAAGCGCGAGCTCGTCGTCTCCGAAGGGGTCGTCGCCCCCCAGGAGGTCGTCGGCCTGCGCCTTGTCGGGCCCGTCGTTCACAATCCCGTGTCCCAGTCCCATGTCGTCGCGTTCATCGTCGGGCGGCCCACTGGCACCACCGGAGCCGAAGACGCCGCCGGAGCCGCCGTCGAGGCGGGGGTTCGTGTCGCCGGAGCTCATGCCGTCGCCTCCATCGCGACACGCAGCGCCGCGATGCCCCGCGAGCCGTACGCCTTCACCGACCCGAGGGATATGCCGAGCGTCGCGGCGACCTGGGCCTCCGTCATGTCCGCGAAGTACCGCAGGACCAGCACCTCGCGCTGCCGGCGCTGCAGCCCGCGCATCGCCTTGATGAGCGCGTCCCGCTCCAGCTGGTCGTACGCCCCCTCCTCCGCGCTCGCCATGTCCGGCATCGGCTTGGACAGCAGCTTGAGTCCGAGGATGCGGCGGCGCAGCGCGGAACGGGAGAGGTTGACGACCGTCTGACGCAGATAGGCGAGCGTCTTCTCCGGGTCCCGGACGCGGTTGCGCGCCGAGTGGACGCGGATGAACGCCTCCTGCACCACGTCCTCGCAGGAGGCCGTGTCGTCCAGGAGCAGCGCGGCGAGGCCGAGCAGCGAGCGGTAGTGGGCGCGGTAGGTCTCGGTCAGGTGGTCGACGGTGGTGCCCGCCGCCACGGTGCCGTCAGCGCTGTCGCGCGGCGCGGGGATGCCGATCACTCCGGACGTCCGGGCTCTGGCGGGCGTGCGTGCGATCACCGGCATGCCGCCCGCCGGGCGCGGACGCCGGAGCGGGTGCACGACGGTGCCGCGTACGGGGACGGCGACGGGGCCCCTGAGCGGGGCGGCCGCCGCGCCGCGGAGCGGGACGACCGCTGCGATGTCGAGTACCTCTGCCACGCCTGTTGGACACGCTTCCCCCCGTCAGGGTTGTACGCGTACGCCACCGTTTTCGACGGTGTTCCCTTTGCCGTCATGCGCACCCGTTCATCCCCAATGCCCCGTATTCGCAGCACGTTTCGCGGCACACCGCACGGGCGCACGCGGAGACGCTTCCCACCCGACCACCGGTTGCAGTAAGGGAGAAAAACATCCTCGAACATGGCATCGTCCCAGTTCAAGAGCGCTTCGCTGGCGACTTGATCACAGGACGTCCACAGATTCTACGAAATCGAACGGTCACCGGGTGTCGATTTCCGGACGCTCGCGGCGCTCCGGCCGGATGACCGCCTCGGCGATCTGTACGGCGTTGAGGGCGGCGCCCTTGCGGAGGTTGTCGCCGCAGACGAAGAACTCCAGGGACCGTTCGTCGTCCATCGAGCGGCGCACCCGCCCCACCCAGGTGGGGTCCGTGCCCACGACGTCGGCGGGCGTGGGGAAGTCGCCCGCGGCCGGGTCGTCGTACAGGACCACGCCCGGCGAGGTGGCCAGGATCTCGTGCGCGCGCCCGACGGTGACGGGGTGCTCGAAACGCGCGTGGACGGAGACGGAGTGGGCGGTCAGCACGGGTACGCGCACACAGGTGGCGGCGACCGGCAGCCCGGGCAGGCCGAGGATCTTGCGCGTCTCGTGGCGGACGCGGAGCTCCTCGGAGGACCAGCCGTCCTCCATCGGCACCCCCGACCAGGGCACGACGTTGAGGGCGACGGGCCCGGGGAAGGGGCCGGTGTCGTCGCCGACGGCACGCCGTACGTCACCGGGGTGGTTGCCGAGATCGGTCCCGGCCACCAGCGACAGCTGCCGGCGCAGGGCGGCGGCGCCGGCCTGCCCGCCGGCGCTCGCGGCCTGCTGGACGGTCACCACCAGCTCACTGACCCCGAACTCGGCGTGCAGGGCGCCCACGGCGACGATCAGCGCCAGCGTGGAGCAGCCGGGGCTGGCGACGATCCCGCGGGGCCGCACCCGTACCGCGTGCGGGTTGATCTCGGGCACCACCAGCGGCACGTCCGGATCCAGCCGGAAGGCCGCCGACGTGTCCACGACCACCGCGCCCTTGGCGGCGGCGATCGGCGCCCACCGCGCCGCCACGTCCTCGGGCACGAGGAAGAGGGCGAGGTCGACGCCCTCCAGGACGTCCTCGCTCAGCGCGAGGACCTCCGTCTCCACCCCCCGCACGGCCAGCTTGCGGCCGGCCGAGCGGGAGGAGGCGACGAGCCGGATCTCGCCCCAGACGTCGGCGTGCTGCGACAGGAGCTGGAGCATCACCGCACCGACGGCTCCGGTCGCTCCCACGACCGCGAGCGTCGGCTTGCGGCTCAACTGCGGCACGTCAGCGGCCGCGACCACGTCACCGGCCGGTGCCGCCGTAGACAACGGCCTCGTCCGAGTCGCTGTCGAGTCCGAAGGCGGTGTGGACGGCCGTCACGGCGTCGTTGACGTCGTCCTGGCGGGTCACGACCGAGATGCGGATCTCGGAGGTCGAGATCAGCTCGATGTTCACGCCCGCGTCGGACAGCGCCTGGAAGAAGGAGGCGGTGACGCCCGGGTTCGTCTTCATACCGGCGCCGACCAGGGAGATCTTGCCGATCTGGTCGTCGTAGCGCAGCGAGTCGAAGCCGATCGCGCCCTTCGCCTTCTCCAGGGCGTCGATGGCCTTGCGGCCCTCGGCCTTGGGGAGGGTGAAGGAGATGTCCGTCAGACCGGTGGAGGCGGCGGACACGTTCTGCACGATCATGTCGATGTTGATCTCGGCGTCCGCGACGGCCCGGAAGATGGCCGCCGCCTCGCCCGGCTTGTCCGGCACGCCGACAACGGTGATCTTCGCCTCGGAGGTGTCGTGGGCGACACCGGAGATGATGGCCTGCTCCACCTTGCGGTCCCCTCGCGGTTCGTTGCTGACCCACGTACCCTGCAGCCCCGAGAAGGACGAGCGGACGTGGATCGGGATGTTGTAACGGCGTGCGTACTCGACGCACCGGTGCAGCAGCACCTTGGAGCCGGAGGCGGCGAGCTCCAGCATGTCCTCGAAGGAGATCCAGTCGATCTTCTTCGCCTTCTTCACCACGCGCGGGTCCGCCGTGAACACACCGTCGACATCGGTGTAGATCTCGCAGACCTCGGCGTCCAGCGCGGCGGCGAGCGCCACGGCCGTGGTGTCGGAACCGCCACGCCCCAGCGTGGTGATGTCCTTCTTGTCCTGGCTGACGCCCTGGAAGCCGGCGACGATCGCGATGTTGCCCTCGTCGAGGGCGGTACGGATCCGGCCCGGCGTGACATCGATGATGCGCGCTTTGTTGTGGACCGAGTCGGTGATGACACCGGCCTGGCTGCCCGTGAACGACTGGGCTTCGTGGCCCAGGTTTTTGATCGCCATGGCCAGCAGGGCCATGGAGATCCGCTCTCCGGCGGTCAGCAGCATGTCGAATTCACGCCCGGCAGGGATCGGGGATACCTGCTCGGCGAGATCGATCAACTCGTCCGTCGTGTCGCCCATCGCGGAAACCACGACGACCACCTGGTGGCCGTTCTTCTTGGCATCCACGATCCGCTTGGCGACGCGCTTGATGCCTTCGGCATCGGCAACGGAGGAGCCTCCGTACTTCTGCACGACAAGGCCCACGTGCGCTCCTCGCTCGGTCTCTGCCGCAGTCATCACTGCGGTCGGCTCAGTTTAACGAGCAGCCCGGAATCGCCGACCGTATATCACATCCTGAGATGTCCCGCTCAATCAGTGATCTCGGCCGGTCGCCCGGACTGCCCGTGGTCGACTCCCTGCCCCAGGGGCGGCGCGGTACGCGGAGTTGTGGGAGGGGTCACATGGCGGGTGGGCGCTCCCCGGCCTCCACGCCCGCGCTCAGGCGTCGCCCGTCGACGCTCTGCCGAGATGGGCAGGAGGGTTCCGTCTACTTCTTCAGCGTCCCGAGGCCCAGCGGGCCCGCGATCTCCGCCGCCATGACGCGGCCCGCCTCCTCCGCGAGGTCGTCCTCCGTCAGGTCCTCGTCCGTGTCGAGCCCGTCCAGCGCGGCCAGCGGCTGGTCGAGGCGGACGTGGGAGACCAGCGACTGCAGGGCGCGCAGGGTCCCGGAGGCCGTCGGACCCCAGTTGGAGAAGTACGAGAACTGCCACCACCACAGGGCCTCGCTCGTCCGCCCGGCGCGGTAGTGGGCCAGGCCGTGGCGCAGATCCATGACGATGTCGGCGAGGTTGTCGGAGATCCGGCACGGCACCGGCGCCTTGCGCGGCTCGTACGGGTCGAAGACCTCCGAGAACACGTCCACCGGCTCCAGCAGCGCCGCGAACCGCATACGCAGGTCGTCGACGTCCAGGTCCGGGCCCGTGTCCGGCTCGTAGCGCTCGTCCGGGACGATGTCCTCGTGCGCGCCGAGCCGCCCGCCCGCGAGCAGCAGCTGCGAGATCTCCAGGAGCAGGAACGGCACCGCGCTGTCGGGCTCGTCGCCCTTGGCGACTTCCGTGGTGGCCACGATGAAGGACTCGATCGAGTCGGCGATCTGGACCGCGAAGTCGTCCGGGTCCTGCATGATGGAGTGCAGCGTGGGGTCAGACATCGAGGGTGCCTCCCTTGAGCTCACGAGCGAGCGCACGAGCCGTGTCGGCCCTGTCGTCATACATCTAGCAGGCGCCGCCCCTCGAAGGCACGGCCGAGGGTGACCTCGTCGGCGTACTCCAGATCGCCGCCGACCGGCAGGCCGCTCGCGAGACGCGTGACCTTCAGTCCCATGGGCTTGATCATCCGCGCCAGGTACGTCGCGGTGGCCTCGCCCTCCAGGTTCGGGTCGGTCGCCAGGATCAGCTCGGTGACCGTGCCGTCCGCGAGCCGCGCGAGCAGCTCCCGGATGCGCAGATCGTCCGGGCCGACGCCCTCGATCGGACTGATGGCGCCGCCGAGCACGTGGTACCGCCCGCGGAACTCGCGCGTCCGCTCGATCGCCACGACGTCCTTCGGCTCCTCGACCACACAGATGACGGACAGGTCCCGGCGCGGGTCGCGGCAGATGTTGCACTGCTCCTGCTGCGCCACATTGCCGCAGACCGCGCAGAACCTGACCTTCTCCTTGACCTCCAGCAGCGCGTGCGCGAGCCGGCGTACGTCGGTCGGCTCGGCCTGGAGGATGTGGAAGGCGATCCGCTGCGCGCTCTTGGGACCGACGCCGGGCAGCCTGCCCAGTTCGTCGATGAGGTCCTGAACCACGCCTTCGTACAACGGAACGCCCTTCTCGGGTCTGCTTGATTCTTACGGTAGTGGCTGAAGCGACGCCTTAGAAGCCCAGGGACAGCGCGGGGACGCGAGCCAGGGCTCAGCGGCCTCAGCGGCCCGGGGACACGAGCGCGCGGCTCAGAAACCCCGGGGACACGAGCGCGGGGCTCAGAAGCCCAGGCCCGGCATGCCGCCCAGGCCCTGGGTCAGCGGGCCCAGCTTGGCCTGCTGCAGCTCCTGGGCGTTGTCGTTGGCGGCCTTGACCGCGGCCACGACCAGATCGGCCAGCGTCTCGGTGTCCTCCGGGTCGACGGCCTTGGGGTCGATCACCAGGCCGCGCAGCTCACCGGAGCCGGTCACCGTCGCCGTGACCAGGCCACCGCCCGCCTGTCCCTCGACCTCCGTCGCGGCGAGCTCCTCCTGGGCGCGCGCGAGGTCCTGCTGCATCTTCTGGGCCTGCTGGAGGAGCTGCTGCATGTTGGGCTGACCACCACCGGGAATCACGGTCACTCCTGGCATTTCGACGACTGATGTTCGGTACGCCGAGCCTACGTGGTCCCCGCGCGGGCCGCCGCCACAACTCTTTCGAGTGAGAAACTGCGGGCTCCTCTACCTGATCAAGACCCTCTTGCGGGCGGAAAACCCGGGATTCCGGGCCCACAGCCCACCATTCGGCGGTAGGAAGGGCAGGCACCACGTGCACCGCATGTCACAGAAGGACACGAGCGCTGAGCTGAACAGAGGAGTCCCCCGGTGAGCCAGCAGCCGGAGATGCAGCCGCCGCCGGGGCAGCCCGAGGGGCCGGTCCGCCGCGATCTGACCGGGACGCCCTTCCCGCTCGGCGACTGGGGCGAGCCCGCGGAACGGCTGGACGAGCTGTACCGCTGGGTCGAGTCCCAGGCGCTTCGCACGGCGGAGTGGTATCTCTCCGACCGCGTCTGGAAGCGCCGCTGCGCGCGGGCGCTGCGGCTCGGTACGGCGCTGGGCGTCATCGCGGGCGCCGCGCTGCCGCTGCTCGACCTGACGGAGGTCGCGGACGGGGCGGCGGCGTGGGGGTACCTGTCCCTGCTGCTCGGCGCGGCCTGTGTGGCGTGCGACCGGTACTTCGGGCTGACGTCCGGCTGGATGAGGAGCGTGGCGACGGCGCAGGCGGTGCAGCGCAGACTGCAGACGCTGCAGTTCGACTGGGCGTCGGAGAGCGTCCGCGAGGTGCTCGGGCCGACGGAGGGGACCGCGAGCGAGGCGGCGGAACGGTGCCTGGGGGTGCTGCGGCGCTTCTCGGAGGACGTGACGGAGCTGGTACGGGTGGAGACCGCGGACTGGATGGTGGAGTTCCGCTCCGGCCCGTCGCCGCTGGCCCTCCAGTCGGTGGCCACCCCCGCGCCCCGCCAGGAGGCCGGCCAGCCGCCGGCCCGCTTCCCGCTGCCGCCGGGCACCCGCCCGAACATGCCGAGGCAGCGCCCACCGGAGCCACGCTGACCGACGCCGGGCCGCGCCCCCGAGCCACGTCGACCGACGCCGGGCCGGGCGACCACGGCCGGAGCCGCGCTGAACGTGCCGCGCGGGCCGTGGAGGGCGGCGAGGGTTGAGACGCGCCCTCCACGGCGCAGGTCAGCCGAGGATGAGTCAGCTGAGGATGATCATCGAGCCCTGTCCGAGGCTCCGGGTCGCCGCCGCGTGCAGGCCCAGCCACACATGGCGCTCCCGGGCGAACGGACTGTCGTCGTACGGAATGGGTCCCGCCGGTTCCTCCAGCTCGGTCGGCCGCTCCGGTGGCAGCGGCGCGGCCGGCGGGTTGGCCGGGTCGATCCCGATCGCGGGCGCGACGAACTCCAGCTCGCGCAGCAGCCCGTGCGAGGACCCGAGCGGGCCGCCACCCTCCAGGAGCTCGTCGTTGGAGAGCGGGGCAGGGAAGTCCACGGGGACGTACGCACCGGCGTGGTCGTAGTGCCAGACGAGGTGGGACTGCTGAGCGGTCGCCTCGAACATCTCCAGGAGCTGTTCGTAGTCCCCACCCAGCTCGTCGACCGGTTCGACCGGCAGACCGCAGATCCGCAGCAGATACGCGCGGCGCAGGAAGTGCAGGGCGTCGTAGTCGAACCCGGCGACGGGCGCCACGTCACCGGAGAGCCCCGGCATGTAGGCGAAGACGGGCACGGTGGGCAGACCGGACTCGGTGAGGGCCTTGTCGTAGGCGGCGATCTCTTCGGCGAAGGGATTGTCGGGGCTGTGGCACAGCACGTCGACAAGGGGGACCAGCCACAGGTCACAGGCCAAGGGAGGCTCGCTCTCCGTCAGTTGCAGGGACGGCCAGGGTAGTCGGCGCGGTCCGCGTCGCACACCCGCTGGTGACCTGCCCCCCGTCGCCCCCGGTCAACCCGCCATCCCGGTCCGGCTGGCTCAGCGCCGTGCCGCCCGGCCGCCGCCGGGCCGCTCCAGCCGGTCCGCCCACTCCAGCGACTGCGTGTTGTACGCCTGTACGACGGCGACCGCCGCCTCCGGGTCCCCGAGCGTGATCGCGTCGACCAGGTCCACGTGGCCGCTCCACAGCCAGCCGCGCAGGTCCGGGTCGGCGCGCAGATAGGGCACGGAGAAGACCCAGGCCTGGATCCGCAGCCGGTGGAGGAAGTCGGCGATGTAGTCGTTGGCGGACACCAGCCGGCCCAGCTCGCGCCAGTAGCGGATGTCGTAGCCGATGAGGATGTCCAGGTCCCCGGCGCGGGCCGCCCGCGCGGCCGCCTCGCCCCGGCGCCGTACGGAGACGAGCGCGACCCCGATCCCCACGTCCGGCACGGCGGCCGTGAGCGGTGCCGTGGCGGGCGCGTGGCGCCGGAAGATGCCGTCGACGACGAGCATGCGGGCCTCGACCATCCCGCGGTAGTCGTCGACGGAGAACTCGTGGACGCGGAAACCGCGGTGCTGGTCGGAGTCGAGGAGCCCCTGCGCGGACAGGTCGACGAGCGCTTCGCGTACCGGCGTCGCCGACACCCCGTACTGCTCGGCGATCTGCTTGACGGTGAACTCCTCCCCGGGCTGGAGACGCCCGGCGAGCACCTCGTCACGCAGCGCGTCCGCGATCTGCTGCCGCAGGGTGTTGCGGGTGACAGCTCCGCTCGCGGGCATGATGGTCGGCCCCCTCCGTCCGGTTCGGGACACCCTAGTCCAGAGCGCTGACAGGCCGGCCGGATCGCCACCCGGCGCCTTCGGGCCCGTGACCGCCCCGCTACCCCGCCTTCGGGCTCGCGACCGCCGTCTTCCGGCGGATCAGCATCACCGCCGGGACGAGGACCAGCGGCATCGGTGTCGGTACGACCACCACCGCGCAGACGGCACCCCACAGCGCGAGCCCCCAGCCGATGGAGCGCGGCACCGGCACGCCCGTCTTTCCGAGGTACGAGACCAGAAGCCCGAGGAGCAGCAGGGGCAGGGCGAAGCTGCCCAGCGAGATCCAGAAGGCGCTCGCCGCGCCGGACGGCTCGAAGAACGCCTCCCCCTTCAGGAACCACATGGCCCCGCCGAACCAGTCGTCGACGCGCCCGGCGCTCCTCGCCAGGAGCAGGACGAGATGCAGCGTGCCGAGAAAGACCAGGATGCGACCCGCGAGAACGACCATGACCGTGCTCCCCCACTTTCGAAACCGACGGTTTCGGAACTATCGGTACCGTAACATGAGGTCATGGCAGCCGGAACAGGACGACCACGGGACGCTCGGGTGGACGCGGCGATCCTTCAGGCCACCCGCGAACTCCTCGCCAGGGACGGGTACGCCCGGCTCACCATGGACGCGGTGGCCGAGCGCGCCGGGGTCGGCAAGGCCGCGATCTACCGGCGCCACGCCACCAAGCAGGAGATGGTCTTCGCCGCCACGATCCATGCGGCGGAACCCCTCGATCCGGCCGACACGGGCAGCCTCGTCGGCGACGTCACCGCGCTCGTCGAGGAGATCGCGGTCACGATGAGCAGCCCGGCGTCCTCCGCCGCGGCGCTGGGGCTGCTGGCGGACATGAGGCCGGACACGAGCCTGGGGGCCCGTTTCCGCGAGCGGTTCCTCGTCGGTGAACTGGCCGGTGTCGAACGGCTGCTTGACCGCGCGGTCGCCCGTGGCGAGCTTCCGCCACCCCCGGACCGCCCGGACGTCCACGTCGTCCACGCCCTGGTGACCGGGCCGATCTTCACGATGCTGTTCCTCCAGCACCGGGACCCGCTGGCGATCGCGGGGCGGTTGGGCGGTTTGATCGCGGCGGCGCTGACCGGGGGCGGATCCGGATCCGGGACCGGGACCGGGACCGGGACACGCTAGGCCGAGTCCGGGTACGGCGAAGGGGCCGCCCGGAACGCACTCCGGACGGCCCCCGGCCACTGGCGCCTCTTGAAGGCGGTCTACGCCGTCACACCGTGTACTCGTCGGCCACGCTCAGCGCCGCGTCCAGGGCGGCGAGGCCCTCCTTGACCTCCGCCTCGGAGACGTTGCAGGCGGGGACGGCATGGGTGCGGTTCATGTTGACGAAGGGCCACAGGCCGTTCTTCTTCGCCGCCGCGCCGAAGGCCGCCATCGGGGCGTTCGCCTCGCCGGCCGCGTTGTACGGCACGAGCGGCTCGCGGGTCTCCTTGTCCTTGACGAGTTCGAGCGCCCAGAACACGCCCAGGCCGCGCACCTCGCCGACCGACGGGTGGCGCTCGGCGAGTTCGCGCAGACCGGGACCGAGGACGGCCTCGCCGATGTGGGCGGCGTGCTCGACGACCTTCTCGTCCTCCATCACCTCGATGGTGGCGACGGCGGCGGCGCAGGCCAGCGGGTGCCCGGAGTAGGTGAGCCCGCCCGGGTAGGGCCGCTTGTCGAACGTCGCGGCGATCTCGGCGCTGATGGCGACACCGCCGAGGGGGACGTAACCGGAGTTCACGCCCTTGGCGAAGGTCAGCAGATCGGGCACGACGCCGAAGTGGTCGGCGGCGAACCACCTGCCCGTACGGCCGAAACCGGCCATGACCTCGTCGAGGACGAGGACGATCCCGTACCTGTCGCAGATCTCGCGGACGCCGGCGAGGTAGCCGGGCGGCGGGGTCATGATGCCGGCGGTGCCCGGGACGGTCTCCAGGATGATCGCGGCGATGGTGGCGGGACCCTCGAAGGCGATCGTGTCCTCCAGGTGCGCGAGCGCCCGCTCGCACTCCTGCGCCTCGGTGGTGGCGTAGAACGGCGAGCGGTAGAGGAACGGCGCCCAGAAGCGCACGACGCCCGCCGAGCCGGTGTCGGACGCCCAGCGGCGCGGGTCGCCGGTGAGGTTGATCGCGGTGGAGGTGGCGCCGTGGTACGAGCGGTAGGCGCTCATGATCTTGGGGCGGCCCGTGTGCAGGCGGGCCATCCGGGCGGCGTTCTCGACGGCCTCGGCGCCGCCGTTGGTGAAGAAGATCTTGTCCAGGTCGCCCGGGGTGCGCTCGGCGATGAGGCGTGCGGCCTCGGAGCGTACGTCGAGGGCGAAGGCGGGCGCGAAGGTGGTGAGCTTCGCGGCCTGCTCCTGGATGGCGGCGACGATCTTCGGGTGCTGGTACCCGACGTTGGTGTAGACGAGGCCGCTGGTGAAGTCGAGGTAGCGGTTGCCGTCGTAGTCCCAGAAGTACGAACCTTCGGCGCCGGCGACGGCGAGCGGGTCGATCAGGCCCTGGGCGGACCAGGAGTGGAACACGTGCGCACGGTCGGCGGCCTTCACGGCCGCGCCGGCCTGGGGGTCGGGTTCGACATGAGGGGTCATGGCGCCAGGGTAAGTACGCGCAGGTCGGAGCGGCCATGGCCATCTTGTCCACCGAGACCCGGGGGGACCCGACACGTTGCCGGGCCGTCTCGCCATTGACAGTATTCTGTCGACATGACAGCCTTCTGTCATAAGTGAACGGCATCCACACGAGCAGGAGCCCGTCATGGCCCGCACCGTCCACCTCGCCGTCTACGACACCCTCGCCGACTGGGAGCCCGGCCACGCCACCGCCTGGCTCGCCCGGGCGGGACACGAGATCCGCACCGTCGGGGCGACCACGGACCCCGTCGCCACCATCGGCGGGATGCGGATCGTCCCCGACCTCGCCCTGGAGGAGCTCCGGCCCGAGGACAGCGCGCTCCTGATCCTGCCGGGCGGCGACCTCTGGGACACCGGCGACGACCTCGCCCCCTTCGCGGCCGCGGCCCGCCGCTTCCTCGACGCGGGCGTCCCCGTGGCGGCCATCTGCGGCGCCACGGCGGGACTGGCCCGCGAGGGCCTCCTCGACGACCGCGCGCACACCAGCGCCGTCTCGTTCTATCTGGCCGCGACCGGTTACAAGGGCGGCGAGCACTACGTCGACGCGGACGCGGTCACCGACAAGGGCGCCGACGGCGCCGGCGACCTGATCACGGCGGGACCGACCGAGCCGGTGGCCTTCGCCCGCGAGGTGCTCGGACGGATGGGCGCCTTCGAGGGCGCCCGGCTGGACGCCTGGTACCGCCTGTTCCACGACTCGGACCCGGCGGCGTACGAAGAGCTCAACGCATGAACCGCGCGCAGCGGGACGCCCTCACCCGCACGGCCCTCGGCGTCTTCCGCCTGAACGGCCAGTTCCTCGCCGTGTCCGAGGAGCTGGCCCGCCCGGTCGGCCTCACCGCCGCGTGGTGGCAGGTCCTCGGAGCCGTCCTGCGCGAACCGCAGCCCGTCGCCGGCATCGCACGCACCATGGGCATCACGCGTCAGAGCGTGCAGCGCGTCGCGGACCTCCTCGTGGAGCGTGGCCTCGCCGCGTACGAGCCCAATCCGGCCCACCGCCGCGCCAAGCTCCTGACCCCGACGCCCGAGGGCCGGGCGGCCGTCGAACGCCTCGCCCCGGGCCACGCGGCCCTGGCATCCCGCCTCGCGGACGCCCTCGGCGGCCAGGAGCGGTTCGAGGAGACGGCGCGGGTGCTGGAGCGGCTCTCCAGGGCGCTGGACGAGATCGGGGCGGATCACCAGTAGGTGACGACGGCTTCCCGGACAGGTGCGAGCGGCGTCCGGGACGCGGTCGTGCGTGTCCCGGACAGGTGAGGGGCTTTCGCCCGTTCCCGTCCGGCGGCCAGAGTGGCGCCGCGTCGGGCCCCGGAAGGCCGGGGCCCAAGCGACGGAGGAGTCCTCAGCATGATGGTTCGCATGTTGTTCGCGAGCGCGGGGGTGGGTGCCCTGCTCGCGATGAGCGCTATGGCCGCTCCCGCGTCGGCCGCGCCGGGACAGGCGTCGGTGACCGATGTCGTGATCATGTCCTGCCCACCCCCGCCGACCTCACCGACGCCCCGTGCGGGCTACCGCTGCCTGTCGTCGTACGGCAGCGAGGCCGAGTGCGGCGCCGGCGTCCGGCGTCACATCGCCGCCACTCCCGCGACCTCGGGCTACTGCCAGAGGAGCGGTGGTAGTTGGTGGGGCTTCGTCAACACGTACTGACGAACACGGCGGTTCCCGGGACCTCTGCCGAGGGCCCGGGAACCGAGTGGCGTGCGTGGTCGTGGGGCTCAGCAGTACAGGTTCGAGCCCGTCGGGACGCCCAGGAGCTGGGCGAACTGCTGGTACTTGGTCACCCGGCTCTGGACCTGGGCCGGGTTCTTGCCGTCGCACTCCAGCGCGCCGTTGATCGAGCGGATCGTCTGGCCGAAGCCCGCGCCGTTGACCATGGCGTTGTGGCCGGTCATCGTGCCGGGGCCGTTCTGGGTGTTCCAGTACCAGAGGCCGGTCTTCCAGGCGACGGCCGCCTCGCGCTCGACGCGGTAGGGGTTGTTGAGGAGGTCGATGCCGAGGGCGTCACCGGCGGCCTTGTAGTTGAAGTTCCAGGAGAGCTGGATCGGGCCCCGGCCGTAGTAGGCGGCCTGGCCGGCGGGGCAGCCGTAGGGCCGGCCGCTGTCGCAGTAGTGGGGGTAGTTGGCGGTGTTCTGCTCGACGATGTGGACCAGGCCGCCCGTCTCGTGGCTGACGTTGGCGAGGAAGGCCGCGGCCTCCTGCTTCTTCACGGTGTCGCCGCCGGTGTTGGCGAAGCCCGGGTAGGCGCTGAGTGCCGCCGTCAGGCCGCTGTACGTGTAGAAGGAGTTCCGGTTCGGGAACATCTGGTTGAACTGCGCCTCGCTGACGACGAATCCGGAGGGGGACGGAGGCGGCGTCGTACCACCGCCGCCGCACGCGCCCTCGTCACGCCAGACGTCGGCGGTGCCGGGACGTTCGTTCTGCGTCCACCACTTCGCGTACCAGTTGCGGCCGTTGTACGAGGCGGTCATGCCGCCCGTGTAGACGCTGGAGGAGTTCCAGCCCGCCACGCACGCGGGAGCCGCGCCCGCGTGGACGGGGAGGAGTACGGCGAGACCGATCGCCGCACAGAGGGCGGCCATGAGAGTGAACAGGCGTCGCGGCATGCGCTCGTCCTTCCGTGGGGGGAAGGCCAGACAAGCGTCTTTGGTCTGGACCTGTCAAGGTCTAGACCAGATTCCGTGACACGCGTGGCCGGGTGTGCTCAGCGGTGCAGCATCCGCTCCAACAGCCCTGTCAGCACGGCGCGTTCGGCCCGGGACAGCGGCTCAAGCAACTCGTCCTGGACCTCGGCGAGGATCCGGTCGAGGCGTTCGAGGTGCTCCCGGCCCCGCGCGGTGAGCGTGACGACGTTGCGGCGGCGGTCCTCCGGGTCCGGCGTGCGCTCGACGTGGCCGCGTTCGGCGAGTTCGTTGATGACGGCGACCAGGTCGCTGCGGTAGATGGCGGTACGGCGGCTCAGGCCGGCCTGACTGGTCGGGCCGAACTCGTCGAGGGAGACGAGCACCGCGTAGTGCCACTTGCGGGCGTCCTCGCCCGCGAGACCCGCGCTGACGAGACGGTCCGCCCGCGCGGCGGTCAGGGCGAGCAGCCGGCTCGGCAGCGCGCGAAGGCGGGCCGGGGTCTGCCGCTCGTCCGTCTCACGGGCGTCGTCCGCCCCGGGCGCATCGTCCGTCTCAGGGGCGTCGTCCGTCTCAGGGGCATGGTCCGTCTCTGGGGCACCGTCCCCGCCCTCTGCGGTCATGTCGCGAATCATGCCGCGCAGAGTACCCGTGGGTACCCGTGCTGTTAGTGGTCCGAACGAAGCCTGCGCGTACGCCTGGAGCGCCGGGACCCTCTCCTCAGATCAGCAGCACCAGCCGGCCCGGCCGGTGGCCCGCCTCCACCCTGCGGTGCGCCTCCGCCGCCTCCTCCATCGGCATGACGTCCGCCACCCGCGTCATCAGCTTCCTGGCCGCCACCTGCTCCAGCATCTCCTTCAACCGCGCCTGGTCCGGCCTGCCCCGCACCGCCGAGACCGAGATGCCCCGCTCGGCACCGGGCATCCGCTCCTGCGAGGCCGAGACGAAGACGCCGTCGTCCTTCAGCGCCGACAGCAGCGGGGCGCCGATCAGCGCCGCGTCGAAGATGCCGTCCACGCGTTCCGGGAGGGACGTGAGCACGCCCGTGACCACGGCCGGCGGCGCGCCCCGGGGCACGGGCATGACGTGCGCGGCGCCGAGCACACCGAGTTCGTACTCGTCGCCCGGGAGGCCGAGAGCGATCACCCGCAGGCCGTCCGCCACCGCGTGCTGCACCGCGAACCGCCCCACCACTCCGCTCGCACCCGTGATCAGCACGGTCGAGCCCGAGGGGAGCCCCAGCTGGTCGACCGCCTGCCGGGCCGTCACGGAGGACAGCGGCAGCGACGCCGCCGCGGTGTAGTCCACGTCGTCCGGGATCGGGGCGAGCCACTCCGGCTCGGCCAGGATGATCTCGGCGTACGTGCCATGGCCACCCGTCTCCATCCAGGGCACGAACCCGGCCACGCGGGTTCCCGCCGGCATTCCGGGCGCCGGGTCGAGGAGGGTGCCCGCGAAGTCGGAGCCGAGGACGAACGGCGGAGCGAGGGCGTCGAGGGCGTCGGCCCGCGCGCCGGAGCGGATCTTCAGGTCCTCCTGGTTCACGGAGGCCGCCTTCAGCCGCACCCGTACCCGGCCCGGGACGTCGCCGGGCTCCGGCTCCGGCCGGCGGGCGATCCTCAGGACCTCAGGGCCGCCGTAGGCGGTCACTTCGACGACACGCATGGGGTTCCTCTCCGACGGGCCCCCTCGTGGCCATTACACCCACGCTCCCCAGCCCCAGCAACAGAAGCGCCGCCACCTGAAGGAAGGAAGAATTCCCGGTGGCGGCCCGCGACACCGTCCCTGGGGGCGCGGAAGCGTCCGTACCGTCGCGGCCATGCAGTGGATGACCGCCATGGAGTGGATAACCGCAGAGAACGTCATCGCCATGGTCACCGCGCTCATCGGTGTCCTCGTCTCGGCGGGTGTCGTCGCGTACGAACGCTTCATGCAGCGGGGCAGACGGCTCGGCTACCGCGTGCAGCTCAACACACCCCTTCGCGACGGTGACCAGACCGTCGGAGACCTGACCGTGCGGGTCGGCGAGGTCGGGGGCACCGAGGGCTCCACCCTCGTCCTGCTCCGGATCGAGAACGACGGCCTGCGCGACATCAGCCACGCGGACTACGACCGTTCCGACGGGTTCGAGGGGCTCAAGGTCACCTTCGACGACAAGACCGTGCAGGCCGTCGTCGCCACCGTCCCCCAGGCCTTCGAGCGGGTGAAACGCCACCTGGAGGCGGAGCCCGGACTGC
Source organism: Streptomyces sp. NPDC093600 (assembly GCF_044764755.1). Lineage (NCBI taxonomy): Bacteria > Bacillati > Actinomycetota > Actinomycetes > Kitasatosporales > Streptomycetaceae > Streptomyces > Streptomyces sp. NPDC093600. The sequence continues at coordinate 86,331 of NZ_JBIWIU010000009.1, read as the reverse complement.
GCAGGGAGGGCAACGCCGTCCTGATGCCCAAGGTGTCGCTCGGGCGCAAGCAGTACTTCAAGCTGCTCGTCCTGCTCTCCGGCCGGGTCGCCCTCGACGAGATCGAGCTCACCGGCACGCTCAGGGAGACCGACATCCACCGCAACCACAGCCGGAGCGTGGACGACAGGACGCCGACGTTCAGCCCCGCGGCCCGCAACATCGCCCTCGTCCTCGCCGCCTGCGTGGTCACCCTCGCCGCGATCATCGTCCGCGACGAGACCCCGCCGCCCATGGGCTGCGCCCGCGGCACGCTCACCGTCACCGGATCGACCGCGTTCGCCCCCGTCGTACGGGATCTGGCGGAGAAGTACGAGCAGCAGTGCGAGGGCGCCACCGTCATCGTCGACGCGCACGGCTCGACGGCGGGCATACGGGAGCTGGCCGCGGCCGGGGCCGGCAGCGGGAAGGGCTCCCCGGCCGTCATCGCGCTCTCCGACGGGCGCAAGCCGGGCGGCTACCCGCAGCTGCGCGAGAGCATGGTCGCCGTCTCCCTCTTCACCCTCGTCCTCAACGACGACGTGCCGGTCGAGAACCTCTCCCTCGACGACGTCCGCCGCCTCTACCGGGGCGAGATCACCGACTGGAGCCGGCTCGGCGGCCCCGCCCGGCGGGTCCTGCTGGTGAGCAGGGACGCCAACTCCGGGACGCGCGAGGTCTTCCAGCGCCGGGTGCTCGGCCGCAACGAGCCCGCGAACTCCTCGCGCGACTGCGAGAACCAGGACGACCCGGAGGCGCCCGTCCTGCGCTGCGAACTCGACAGCACCGAGCAGGTGCTGTCGACGGTCGCCCGGCTGCCCGGGGCCATCGGCTACACCGAACTGCGTGCCGCGAGCGGCCTGAAGGGCCTGCACCGGGTCGCCATCGACGGCCGGGTGCCGAACGTGGACGAGATCGGCGAGTCGACGTACCCGTACCGGGAGATCGAGTACGCCTACACCTGGGGGCAGCCGCCGGCCGACTCGCTGACCGCCGGCTTCCTCACCTATATGAGCCGGGGCGGCGGCCAGGACATCATCCGCACCCACGGCCATCTGCCGTGCGCCACGCCGAAGGGCCTGCGGATCTGCGGTGAGGACTGACCGGCGGGAGACGGCGGGGGCGAGAACCGGCGGGAGACGGCCGGGGCCGTCTGGCATCCTCTTTCGACGTGGAGCCATTGAACGCGGAAGACCCGGTCAGCATCGGCCCGTTCCGTCTGCTCGGCCGTCTGGGGGTCGGCGGCATGGGCCGGGTGTTCCTGGCGCGTTCGGCCGGCGGGCGGACGGTCGCGGTGAAGGTCGTGCACGCGGAACTCGCCGCGCAGGAGGAGTTCCGGCGCCGGTTCGCCCGCGAGGTCGCGGCCCTGGAGCGGGTCGGCGGTACGGGGACGACTCCGGTGCTCGGCTCGGACACGGCGGCCGAACCGCCCTGGGTCGCGATCGGCTACGTCCCCGGGCCCTCGCTGCGGGAGGTCGTGGGGGAGGAGCCGGGGCCCCTGCCCGCCGCGAGCGTACGGGCGCTGGCGGCAGGGCTCGCCCGGGCGCTCACCCATGTGCACACCGCCGGGCTTGTCCACCGCGATCTCAAGCCCTCCAACGTCCTGCTCACCGTCGACGGCCCGCAGATCATCGACTTCGGCATCGCGCGCGCCGTCGACACGGTCACCGACGGCGGGCTGACCAGCACCGGCGCGGTGGTCGGGTCCCCCGGCTTCATGTCGCCCGAGCAGGTTCGCGGGGAGAAGCTCACTTCGGCCTCGGACATCTTCTCGCTCGGCTCGGTCCTCGCCTACGCGGCGACGGGCCGCGCCCCGTTCGGTACGGCGGACAGCGGCGTCCACGCCACCATGTTCCGCATCGCCCACGACGAGCCGGACCTGACCGGAATCGCGCCCGAACTCACCGGGCTCGTACGGGCCTGTCTCGCCAAGGATCCGGCCGCCCGGCCCACGGCCGCGGAGCTGGCCGAGACGATCACGGTCACCGAGCCCTGGCTCCCCGCCGACCTGCTGGCCCGCCTCGGCCGGCACGCGGCCCGGCTCCTGGAGACGGAGACGGAGACGTCGGCGGAGTCGTCGGCGGAAACGGGCACGGGAGCGGGATCGGGCGCGGCCGGGACAGGGGCCGGGTCAGGGGCTGCGATCGGGGGCGCGCTGTCCTCCGGTACCGGCTCCGCGGGCGATCCCACTCCCGTACCCGCTCCGAAGCCACCGCGCCGCCGCGCCGGTCCGGTCGTCGCCGGCGCCACCGCGCTCGCCGTCGCCGCGGCGGCCTGCCTCACGTATGTCCTCTGGCCGGACCCGGCCACCGGTGCCGACGGGCAGAAGAACCGGGCCCGGGGCGAGACCGGAGACGTCTCCGCCCGGCCGGCCGGCATCGTGCCGGCCGCGTTCCTCGGCGCCTGGGAGGGCGTGCTGCGGGGCTCGGCCGACCACCCCCGGGAGACCTCCCGGATCGAGATCGCCCAGGGCGCGGCGGGGGCGAAGAGCGTCGTCTACGTCCACGTCACCGAGGAGCGGCTGTGCATGGGGCGCTCCCGGCTGGTCTCCGCCGACGAGGACAAGGTCGTCCTCGGCGAGTCCAGCGTGACGACGAGCGCGCCCGCCCAGCGCTGTACGGCCGCCGCCCACCAGACCCTCACGCTGCGCTCGCCGGACGTCCTGGAGTGGAGCTCGGGTGCGGCGAAGGCCACGTTCCGCAAGGCGAAGGCCGGTACGGACGTCGTCCCGGCGGCGTTCGTCGGCGTCTGGAAGTCGGAACCGGACCCACTGGTGTACGGGCCGAACGCCGACCGCTACACCGACGAGGTGACCGTCACCCAGGGCCCCGTCGGCGCCCCCCTCTTCCGTATCCAGCGCGGCTTCCCCCGCCTGGACGACGAGGGGAACCCGACGGCCGACACGGTCAACTGCTCCTTCACGTCCCTGCTCGCCGGCGCCGGTACGCCGCTGATCATCGGCCCGGGGACCTCGGACCCGGACTCCTCGGACCGCGACTGCGAGCGGACCGGCCTGTCCGGATACGTGGCGGTGGACCGCTGGAAGGGCCGGGAGCGGCTGCTCCTCTACCCGATGACCGACGGGGAGCCGGGCGAGTACTACCGCCGCTGACCGTCAGGCGCCGAGGCGTACGACTGCGCGGCGGCCGTCGGCGACCGGTGACCGACCGTGCCGGTGCCGCCCGCCCCGCCGTTGGCGCCGAGCGCGGCGGCGCGGGCGTAGTCGCGGACGAGCGGGCTGGGGTCGTCCGCGCGCCAGGCGAGGGCGAAGCGGCTCGGGGTCAGGCCGTGCACGGGAAGCGTGACGACGCCGCCGCGGGTGAGCAGGGGCGCGTTGCCGGCGGCCACCAGGCAGATGCCGAGGCCGTCGACGAGCCCCTCGTACGTCTCGTCCGTACTGGCGATCTCGCCCCCGACGACCGGAGGGCGGCCGTCCCGGGCGTCGATGGCCAGCCAGTGGTCGCGCAGTTCGGGTGTGCTCGCCGGCAGGGCGAGGAAGGGTTCGTCGAGCAGCTCGGTGAAGTCGACGCTCGCCCGGCCGGCGAGCGGGTGCGTCTCGGGCAGGGCCACAAGGCGTGGCTCGGTCGCCACCACGATCCAGCGGAACCGTTCGGGAGCGGCGAGCGGCAGCCAGACGAAGGCCACGTCGCTCGTTCCGTCGGCGAGGCCGGCGGTCGGGTCCTCCCAGCCCACCTGGCGCAGTTTCAGCCGGGCGTCGGGGCGCAGCTCGGTGAAGCGGGAGCGGATGGCGGGCAGCAGCCCGCCCCGGCCGGGGCTGGTGCTCATCCCGACGACGAGCGTGGCGCTCGCGGCCTCCCCGGCGCGCCGGGCCGCCGCCCACGCCTCGTCCCAGGCGGCGAGCACCGCGCGGGCGTGCGGCAGCAGGGCCGTACCGACGGCGGTGAGCCGCACGCCGTGCCGGTCGCGGTCGAAGAGCGGCGCGCCGAGCTGCCGCTCCAGGACCCGGATCTGCTTGCTCACCGCCGGCTGGGAGACGAACAGCCGGTCGGCGGCCCGGGTGAAGTGGAGCTCCTCGGCGACGGCGACGAAGTACCGCAGCTCGCGCCCGTGCACGTCCATGGTCATGACCATGGGCTATCACGACAGGTCTTGGACGCACAACGCCTTTGCGGTGCAAGCTGGTTGAGCCATCGAGAGAACGAACGAGGGAGTACGGACATGAGCAGGGTCTGGCTGATCACGGGCGCCAACAGCGGCTTCGGGCGCGCCTTCGCCGAGGTGGCGATCGACGCCGGCGACGTCGTCGTCGCCGCCGCCCGCCGCGTCGAGACGCTGGACGACCTGGTCGCCGCCCACCCCGACCAGGTCGACGCGGTCACCCTGGACGTCACGGACGGCGCGGCGATCGACAGGGTGGTGCGGGAGGTCGCCGAGCGGCACGGCCGGATCGACGTCCTGGTGAACAACGCCGGGCGCACGCACGTCGGTTCGGTCGAGGAGACCGGCGACGCCGAGCTGCGCTCCCTCTTCGACCTGCACGTCTTCGGCCCGTGGGCCCTGACCCGCGCGGTCCTCCCCCACATGCGGGCCCGCCGCTCGGGCGCGATCGTGCAGCTCAGCAGCGTCGGCGGACAGATGTCGATGGCCGGGTTCGGCGCCTACAGCGCCACGAAGTTCGCCCTGGAGGGCATGTCGGAGGCGCTGGCCGACGAGGTGCGCCCGCTGGGCATCGACGTGCTGATCGTGGAGCCGGGCGCCTTCCGCACGAGCCTGTTCGGCAACCACACGATGAGCGGGGACGGCATCCCGGACTACGCGGCCACGGTCGGCGCGACCCGCCGCTACGTGGAGTCCGGCGGCGGCACACAGGCCGGAGACCCGGCGAAGGCGGCGAAGGCGGTCCTGTCGGCCCTGAACGCGGAGAGGACTCCGCTGCGCCTCGCACTGGGCGACGACTCGATCGACACGATCCTGGGCCACCTGGACCAGGTGCGGTCGGACGTGGAGACCTGGGAGAAGGTGGGCCGGGACACGAAGCTGGACGCGTGAGGGATCGGCACGCGTGAGGGCCCGCACCCCGACGGGGGTACGGGCCCTCAGGCGCGGGCCGGCCGGCCTGTCCGGCTGACGGTCACATGGCGTCGACGAGCTGCTCCGCGGTGACCCCGGCCTGGCGCAGTACGTTCGTGAGAGTGCCGCGTGGAACCGGATTTCGATGCGGCACGACACACACGATGCTTCCGCGCCGCATGACGGTGTGCGACCCCTTGTCTGCCCTGCGGGTGAACCCCAACCGCTCCAAGGCCTTGATGAGCCGATCGGAAGAGATCTGCGGAAAGCGGTGGCATCAGGCAGCGCTCACCGTCACGTCGACATCACCGGACCACGCGTCAGCCTGGCGGGCGGCGATCTCCGCGGCCTCCTCAGGTGACAGTTCGGCCAGGTAGAGCTCAAGGGCCTCGGCGATCATCGTCTTGGCCTCGGCGAGGTCCTTGCCCCAACTCGTCGTGCCGGTCACCGGTTCCAAGGCGTTGTAACCGCCCCCGTCGGGCGTGTAGAGGATGTGGAAGGTGAGGTGCTGTTCAGGCATGCCGGTCTCCGTCGTGGTGAGGCGATGTCCGTGAGGGAGTGTATGGGCGGCGCGACGAGAGGCGTCGCCGGTGCGGCTCCCGGGCTCCGCCGCTGAGGGGCGGGGCCCGGGACTCGTACAGGGCGCGCTACGGCGCTACAGCCTCCATCCGCTCGTGGGCCCCAGAGCGGTCTTGCGGCAGTCCGGGGTCTGGGCGCGGGGCGTGGTCACCGGCTCGCCGTCGAGGGCGAAGCAGAGCTGCGCGTGCAGCATCTCGGCCTCGCCGGGCGTGAGCCGCAGGGCGACGTCGGTGTCGAACTGGCCATCGCGCTGGAGCCAGAGCGGGATGGAGAGGCTGCCGTCGGCGTCACGGAGTACGGGCTTGCTGGGGACCCGGCTGATCCGGAGTCCGGACGTAGGAGTGCCCATCAGACGGTCCCCCCGGCCCCGACCAGCCGCCCGTGGATCACCCAGGGTCCGACATCGACCCCGTCCAGCGCCAGGGCGAGGGCGGTACGGCGGGCCCGCTGCTCGTGAGCCAGCAGGTACGGCCGCACGAGGGGTCCGCCCGGGTCCATGACGGGGGCGTCGGCGCCGGTCGCCGCGCGCGGCAGGGCGGGGACGCGGAGGGGACCGGTACGACGGACGACCAGGCACCGGCCGGTGGTCGTACGGGTGGCGCTCGCGGCGGCGGGCGGGGCGAGGAGTCGGGCGAGGGTTCGCCACAGGGCGGACCAGATACGGTGGTTCATGCTGACGCTCCTGGTAAGCGTTGGCCATGCCCCGGGGGTGCCGTTAACACCTCCGGGGCTTTTGCATGCCCGCAACCCGGCGCACTGCGCCGCCAGTTGACGAGCACTACGAGAACCGTAGCCCCGCATGCGGCTTGAGACAACATGTTGCGTCAACCAGCCGTGATCGGCATATGCCACAGAGTGAGCACACGAAAAGCCCCCCACCTGCGACCAGATGAGGGGCCCGGCAGAGGCGGCGGCTACACGAGGTCGTCGAACTCGCCCGCCTTCACGCCTTCCAGGAAGGCCCGGAGCTTCTCCCGCGAGGTCGTCACCACCACGTCCGGCTGGTCACTCTCCCTCACCAGGATGTCGCCATTGAGTGACGCGAGTTCGAGGCAGTTGCCGGTGTCCGTCGAGAACGATGCCTTACGCCACTGGATGTCCATGGGTCTCACGCCTTCATAGTTGCTGTGCCACGTCGCGGACGAAGTCCAGAGAGCGGTCCGGACTGAGAGCACGCTGCTCTATGCGATCCAGCACCGCACGGTAGTTCACGAGGTGCGTCTCCGCGTGAAGGAATGCCTGACCCGTGGGAACGTCGATCTGCACGGTGTCGAGCGCGGGGACCGGCCCATGGGCGTAGAGGGTCGAGCTTCCCGCGTGGGCGAACCCGCCGGCGGCGAACGGCACCACCCGGAGCGTGACGTTGCCCCGCTCGGACTGCTTCAGCAGGTGGTCCAACTGCGTGGCGAGTACGGTCCGATGGCCGAACCACATCCGCAGTGCGGTCTCGTGGATCACGAACGTACACTCCGGCGGCTCCGGCCGGTCGAGGACCTCACTGCGCCTGGCCCGAAAGGCGACCAGCCTCTCCAGGCTCTCCGGCGACAGGGCCGGCACCGCCTCCTGGAAGACCGCGCGGATGTAGTCCTTGTGCTGGAGAAGCCCCGGCATGTGCGTGATCTGCACGGAGCGGAGGGCGACCGCGTGGTGCTCCATCTCGGCGAGGTCGAGCAGCGCCGGGCTAAGGGAAGCCCGGTACTCGTCCCACCAGTACGTGCCGCGCTCCCTGGCCATCTCCGCGAGGGCGTCGACGTACCGAGCGTCGGGGCAGGAGTAGTTGGCGGCCCACACCCGCACGCGGTCACTGCTGACACCGGACCGCGCGGACTCGGTGTTGCTGACCGTGGTCCGGTCGGTGCGGTGCAACACGGCGGCTTCGTTGATCGACAGGCCCACATGCTCCCGCATCTTGCGAAGCTCCGCGCCCAGCCGGCGCTGACGCTCCGTCGGCGGCTTCCTCGCAGCCATCGCCTCCCCCTTCCGTACCCTCGGAGGAACCGTAGCGGTGCACGGAAGCCGGTGAGGAGACCCCACCGGCTTCCGTGGTCACCCGCCACCCGTCAGAGGAACGAGTTGATCTCGATCGTCTCGGTGCGGCCCGGGCCGACTCCGATCGCGGAGATCGGCGCGCCCGACATCTCCTCCAGGGCCTTCACGTACGCCTGCGCGTTCTTCGGCAGGTCCGCGAAGGTCTGGGCCTTGGAGATGTCCTCGGTCCAGCCCGGCAGCATCTCGTAGATCGGCTTCGCGTGGTGGAAGTCCGTCTGCGAGTACGGCAGCTCCTCGACGCGCTTGCCGTCGATCTCGTACGCGACGCAGACCGGGATCTGCTCCCAGCCCGTCAGCACGTCGAGCTTGGTGAGGAAGAAGTCGGTCAGGCCGTTGACGCGGGTGGCGTACCGGGCGATGACCGCGTCGAACCAGCCGCAGCGGCGGTCACGGCCGGTGGTGACACCGCGCTCGCCGCCGATGCGGCGCAGCGCCTCGCCGTCCTCGTCGAACAGCTCCGTCGGGAACGGACCGGCGCCGACGCGGGTCGTGTACGCCTTGAGGATGCCGATGACCCGGCTGATCTTCGTCGGGCCCACGCCGGCGCCGGTGCAGGCGCCGCCCGCGGTCGGGTTCGAGGAGGTGACGAACGGGTACGTGCCGTGGTCGACGTCCAGGAGCGTGCCCTGGCCGCCCTCGAAGAGCACGACCTTGTCGTCGTCCAGCGCCTGGTTCAGGATCAGCGTGGTGTCGGCGACGAAGGGCTTGATCTGCTCCGCGTACTGGAGCATCTCCTCGACGATCTGCGCGGCGTCGATCGCGCGACGGTTGTAGAGCTTGGCGAGGAGCTGGTTCTTGCCCTCCAGCGCCGCCTCGACCTTCTGGGTCAGGATCGACTCGTCGTAGAGGTCCTGGACCCGGATGCCGACGCGGTTGATCTTGTCGGCGTAGGTCGGGCCGATGCCCCGACCGGTGGTGCCGATCTTGCGCTTCCCGAGGAACCGTTCCGTCACCTTGTCGAGGGTGACGTTGTACGGCGTGATGAGATGCGCGTTTCCGCTGATGAGGAGCTTGGACGTGTCGACGCCGCGCTCGTTCAGCCCGCTCAGCTCGGAGAGCAGGACCGCCGGGTCGACGACGACACCGTTTCCGATCACCGGGGTGCACCCCGGGGAGAGGATTCCGGAAGGGAGAAGATGCAGCGCGTACTTCTGGTCGCCTACGACGACCGTGTGGCCGGCATTGTTGCCGCCCTGGTAGCGCACCACATAGTCAACGGATCCACCGAGGAGGTCGGTGGCCTTTCCCTTGCCCTCGTCACCCCACTGAGCACCGAGCAGCACAAGTGCGGGCACAGGCGTACACCCCTTCCGGGCGGGGCATGTCAAGGTCAGCGGGCTTCCGCCGCCTCACCGGTGTGCCCCGGAATAGACGAAGCCCCTGGCGCAATAGCGCAAGGGGCTCTTGCACAAAGATGCTACCCGAGGAAGGACCGAGGTGTCGGCTCACGACCAGCTGCTGGTGGTCATCGACCCGGTCGCCCGCCGAAGTGACGGCGAGTCCGTACGGATCGCGAAAGATGTGCTGTGTGCGGGAGCGGAAGCGAAGATCTGCCTGCCGGACACCCCGGAAGAATTCTTCCGGGCCCTGGCGCGGCGGGGTTCGCGCCGCCCTGTGGTGATAGGGGACGACCGTGCGCTGCTACGTACCGTGACGTTTCTGCACCGGGAGCGTGACCTCGCGGACGGGATGCTCGCCCTCGTTCCGATCGGTGCTCCCGGTTCCCTCGAAGTGACGCACGCCCTCGGCGTGCCGCAGAGCGCGGTGGCGGCGGCCCGCGCGGTCCTGGACGGGGCCGTACGCCGCCTCGACCTGCTCGTCGACGACAGCGACGGGGTCGTCCTCGGTGACCTGGACGTGCCCGCCGTGCCGGGCGACTCCCTGGCCTTCGCCCCGCCGTCCGTGTGGGGCACCTGCCGCTCCCTGGTCCGCACGCTGGTGCGCCCGTCCCCCGCGCAGCTGGTGGTGCGCACCCACCGGCTGCGGGTGGAGGCGGACGGCGTCCTGCTCAGCGACGTGGACGCGCCGGTGGAGGGGGTGACGGTCCGCTCGCTGGGCGGAGTGGCGGATGTCACGGTGCGCCCGCCGTCCGGGCCCGCCGTCCACGCGAGCGCCCGCACCCTCACCGTCTCCGGTCCGGACTTCCGCTACCGGGCCGATTCCGTGGTGTCGGGCCCGGTGCGCCGCCGGACCTGGGCGGTCCGCCCGGAGGCGTGGGGCCTGGTGCTGCCGAAGGCGCCGACTCACGCCGGGGCCTGATCCCCCGCCGGGCTCAGACTTCCACCAGGAGCTCGTGGAACCCCCGGATCACGTACCCCGGCTTCCAGCGCGGCTCCGCCGCCGCCCGAAGCCGTGGTGCCCGGCGCAGCAGCTCCGCGAAGACCGCCGTCAGCTCCAGTCGTGCCAGCGGGGCGCCCAGGCAGTAGTGGATGCCCGCGCCGAAGGTGATGTGCGGATTGTCGGCCCGGCGCAGGTCCAGTGCGTCGGCCGTGGCGCCGAAGCGCGCCGGGTCGCGGTTGGCCGAGCCGAAGAGGAGGGCGACCTCCGAGCCGCGCGGGATCACCTGGCCGCCGATCTCGATGTCGTCGAGGACCCAGCGCTCGAACATCTGCAGCGGGGTGTCGTACCGCAGCAGTTCTTCCACAGCTGTGGACAACATTTCCTCGGGCTCGGCCCGCAGCGCCGCCAGCTGCTCCGGGTGCCGCAGCAGCGTCCACCAGCCGTTCACGGTCGTGTTGACCGTCGCCTCGTGCCCGGCGTTGAGCAGCAGCACGCACGTGGAGACCATCTCCTGTTCGGTGAGCTCCTCCACCGCCACCAGACCCGAGATCAGGTCGTCGCCGGGCTCCTTCCGCCGCCGGGCGATCAGCTCCCGCAGATACGCCGAGAACTCGAGCGACGCCCGCACCGCCCGCCGCGCCGTCTCCTCCGACGGGTTCAGCTCGAACATCCCGCAGATGTCGGCCGACCAGGGCCGCAGCCGGCCGCGCTCCTCGTCGTCGTCCGGGATGCCCAGCATCTCCGCGATCACGGCCACCGGCAACGGCTCGGCCACCTCCGCGAGCAGGTCACCGCCGCCCCGGTCCACCAGGCCGCCGACCAGCGCGGCCGCCAGCCGCCGTACCGTCGGCTCCAGACGCTCCACCGTCCTCGGCGTGAACGCCTTCGACACCAGCCGCCGGATCCTCGTGTGGTCCGGGGCCTCCAGGTCGAGCAGACCGTGGTCGTTCAGGGTGTGGAACGGCTCGTGCGCCGCCGGCGGCGCCTGGCGGCCGAACTCCTCGTGCGTGAAGCGGTGCGTGTACGTACGGCCCAGGCGCCGGTCCCGCAGCAGCGCCGACACGTCCTCGTGGTGCGGGATCAGCCACTGCCGGGTCGGCGCGTACCAGTGCGCGCGGCCCCGGGCCCGCAGCTCGGCGTAGGCGGGGTACGGGTCGGCGACGAAGGCGGGGGACCAGGGGTCGAAGGCAGCGTCCATGGACGGACGCTACCCGCGTCACCCGCCGGCCCGCACCAGTCCCGCGTCACCCGCCGACCCGCACCAGTCCCGCCTCGTACGCGAAGACCGCCGCCTGCGTACGGTCCCGCAGCCCCAGCTTCACCAGGATCCGGCTCACATGCGTCTTGATCGTCGACTCGGCCACCACCAGATGGTCCGCGATCTCGGCGTTCGACAGGCCCTGGGCGATCAGCACCAGGACCTCCGTCTCCCGCTCGGTCAACTCCCCGACCTGCGACAACGGCGGCTGCCTGGGCGTCTCGGCCGCCTTCGCGAACTCCGTGATCAGCCGTTTCGTGACGGTCGGCGCCAGCAGCGCCTCGCCGGCCGCCACCACCCGTACCCCGTCGGCCAGCTGCCGTGCCGACGCGTCCTTCAGCAGGAAGCCCGAGGCTCCGGCGCGCAGCGCCTGGTACACGTACTCGTCGAGGTCGAAGGTCGTCAGGACCAGCACCTTCGCGTCCGCGTCCGCCGCCACGATCTCGCGGGTCGCCTCGATGCCGTTCAGCTCCGGCATCCGGATGTCCATCAGGACCACGTCCGGGCGCAGGGCCGCCACCTGCGCGATCGCCTCCCGGCCGTTGACGGCCTCACCGACGACCTCGATGTCCGGCATGGCGCCGAGCAGCACCGAGAAGCCCTCGCGGACCATCATCTGGTCGTCGACGATCAGTACGCGGATCACTGTTCGGTTCCCTCTCGCGTCACGGGGATGAACGCCGTCACCTCGTAGCCGCCGTCCTCGGTCGGCTCGGCCGTCATCTCGCCGCTCAGCATGGTCACACGCTCCCGCATGCCGGTGATGCCGTGGCCTGCACCCGGCGAGGCTTTCACCAGGCCGCGCGCCGGGCCGTTGACGATGCGCAGACCGAGCCCGCCGAGGACATAGCTGACCTCGACCTTCGCCGCCGCGCCGGGCGCGTGCCGCAGGACGTTGCTCAGCGCCTCCTGGATGATCCGGTACGCCGAGAGCTCGACGCCCTGCGGAAGCTCCCGCACCGCGCCCGTAACCGTCTTCTCGACGTCGAGCCCGGCGTCGCGGACGTTGGCGACCAGCCCTTCCAGGTCGGCGAGGGTGGGCTGCGGGGCGTCGGGGGCCTCGTAGTCCTCCGCCCGTACGACTCCGAGGACGCGCCGCAGCTCCGTGAGGGCCGCGACGGCGTTCTCGCGGATGGTGACGAACGCCTGCTCCAGCTCCGGCGGCGGGTTCTCCACCCGGTAGGGGGCGGCCTCGGCCTGGATGGCGACCACCGACATGTGGTGGGCGACGACGTCGTGCAGCTCGCGGGCGATGGTGGTGCGCTCCTCCAGGAGCGTGCGGCGGGAGCGCTCGTGGGCCGTCACGGTCTGCTGGGCGGTGACCTGCTCCTCGGCCTGGCGGCGGACCTGGAGAACGGTCACGACGAGCAGGGCGAGCGCGGCGAAGAAGAGGAGCTGCGGTGCGTCGGTGCTGTAGCCGATCCCGAGGAAGAACTCGGCGAAGACCGCGTACCCGCAGGTCAGCACCCACATCCAGGCCGCGGTGCGGGGCCGGGTGCGGGCGGCGACCACCGTCAGGACGACGACGTGCGCGGCGAAGGAGTTCGGCGCCCAGGGCCAGCCGTCGCCGGACTCGCCCATGTACGCGAGGAAGGGCGTGGAGGCGAGCGAGGCCCAGAAGGCGAGGACCGGGCGGACCAGGGTGAGCAGCACGATCACCGCGGGCAGGAAGGCGTACACCACCATCAGCGGAGGCGCGGACCCGTCGGCGACCGCCGCGCCGATCAGGAAGACGAAGAAGGCGCAGACGGCCACGGCGGCGTGCGGGGCCCACGCCATCCGGCCCCGTATCCGCTCCGGAAGCCGCCGGAGCAGCCGTCCGTCCGGCGGCGACGGCAGCAGCGGCCGGTAGGCGAAGGCGTTGTGGAAGAGGTCCTTGCGCAGCCCGCCGAGTGCGCCCTGGGCCAGGCGGAACTCGGGGCTGCGGCTCGTTTCACGGGTCTCGGTCACGCGTCAACGGTAGGCGGGCCCGGGTGACCCGGTCGTCACCAGGAATGGGGATCCTTCCGCGTCATTCCTGAGTACTACCGGCCTCCTCCGCGCCCTGCCCCGGCGGGGGCCGAGCCGGGTGATTTCAGAAGGCGAGCTGGGCGATCTCCTCCGCCACCACCGCGCACGCGTCCGCCGCCGGGTCGATCAGCGGGAAGTGACCGACGTCCTGGAGGAGCGTGAAGCCGACCATCTCCCCTGCCTTCGCCGCCGCCTCCACATAGGCCTCGGCGACGGCCTGCGGGACGACGATGTCGTCCCGGCCCTGGACGACCGTGGTCGCAATCCCGGTCGGCAGCAGCAGCGCGGGGTCGGTGTACCGCGCCCGCACGTCGAACTCTCCCTGTCCGCCGAGGAGTTGGGTCACCGCGTCGCCGCACACGCCGAGCTCCACCGCCCGGTCGAAGTGGGCGATGGGGGCCAGGGCCACCACCCCGCGCAGCGCGGGCGGCGCGGGCAGCCGCCAGGGCGAGTCCGCCGGGACGACGTGCCGGGCGGCCGCCCACAGGGCCAGGTGGCCGCCCGCGGAGTGGCCGGTGAGCACGATCCGCCGTGCGTCGGCCTGCGGCAGGTGCTCCTCGGCCAGCGCGGGTACGGCGTCCAGGGCGGCGGCCACGTCGTGGAACGTCTCGGGCCAGCGCCCGGCGACCGGTGCCGTACCGCCCTGCCGGGGGATGTCGCTGCCGCGCCGGTACTCGACGTTGGCGACGGCGAAGCCGCGGCGGGCCAGGAAGTCCACGAAAGGGGTCAGGTGTCTCCGGTCGTACGGTGCCCGCCAGGCGCCGCCGTGCAGCGCGACGACGAGCGGGGCCCGCAGCCGGCCGTCGCGCGGGGCGTAGAAGTCGACGACCTGGTCGGGGTGTTCGCCGTACGGAGCGGAGGCGTCCGGGGCGACGGCCGGGTGCGAGAAGGCCGATGCCTCTTCGGCGGCGTCGCGCGCGGCGGGGTCCGGCATGCTGTTCCAACCTCTCGGTGTCGGGGCCGAATTGGCCTGACCTGCGGGGACGGTACCAGGAGTACGGCCCCCGCAGATCAAGCGATCATCCGACCTTCCGGCCTCAGGAGGCGGGCACGTCCCCGAGAACGTCCGCGAGGACGCGCGCGGCCCGCTCGGTGTCGGCGAAGCCGACGTACAGCGGTGTGAAACCGAACCGCAGCACGTCCGGGCGGCGCAGATCGCCGACCACTCCGCGCCGGATCAACTCCGCCATGACGGCGGGCGCTTCGGCACAGCTCAGGGCCGTCTGGCTGCCGCGCTCACCGTGCGGCTCGGGGGTCAGCGACGTGACCCGGCCGGCCGGGACGTACTCCCGTACGCACTCCATGAAGAAGTCCGTCAGGGCGAGGGACTTCTCCCTGACGTCCTCGATCGCGACACCGTCCCACACGTCCAGCGCCGCTTCGAGCGCCATCAGGGAGAGGATGTCCGGGGTGCCGACGCGGCCGCGGAGCGCGCCCGCCGCCGCCTCGTAGCCCGGTGTCATCCCGAACGGGTCGGCGTGCGAGTTCCAGCCGGGAAGCGGGGAATCGAAGGCGGCCTGGTGCCGCTCGGCGACGTACAGGTACGCGGGCGAACCGGGGCCGCCGTTCAGGTACTTGTAGGTGCAGCCGACGGCCAGGTCGACTCCGTGCTCGTCCAGGCCGACCGGCAGGGCGCCCGCGCTGTGGCACAGGTCCCACACGGCGAGCGCGCCCGCCGCGTGCAGCGCGGCGGTGATGCCGGGCAGGTCGTGCAGCCGGCCGGTGCGGTAGTCGACGTGGTTGACGAGCGCGGCGGCGGTGCGCGGGCCGACGGCGCCGGGGACGTCGGCGGGTGCGACCGGCACGATCCGGTGACCGGTCATCCGGGCCGCGGACTGGGCGATGTACCCGTCGGTGGGGAAGGTGGTCGCGTCGACGAGGATCTCGTCCCGGCCCTCACCGGCGAGCCGGGCGGCTCCGACGACGGCCTTGAAGACGTTCACGCTGGTCGAGTCGGAGACCACGACCTGGCCGGGGGCGGCGCCGACGAGCGGGGCGATCCGGTCGCCGATCCGCTCGGGCGCGGTCCACCAGCCGCTCTCGTCCCAGGACCGGATGCGCAGCTCGCCCCACTCGCGGGTGATGACGTCGGCCATCCGGGCGGGGACGTGGGCGGGCAGGGCGCCGAGCGAGTTCCCGTCGAGGTAGGTCACCTCGTCGAGGGCGAACTTCTCGCGCAGCTTGCCGAGTCCGTCGTGGGCGTCCAGGCGCAGCGCCTTCTCGCGCAAGGTCTCCCGGGTCTCCAGGGGCTCAGACATGGCTGCGCGCCGTCCACAGCTCGGGGAACACGTTCTTCTGCGCCCGCTTCTCCAGCCAGGCCACGCCCGCCGAACCGCCCGTGCCCGTCTTGGAGCCCATGGCCCGGCGGGTGGCGACCAGGTGGTCGTTGCGCCAGCGCCAGACCAGCTCGGCGACATCGCTCAACGCCTCGCCCAGACGGACCAGTTCGCCGTTCTGGTCGGGCTCGGCGTAGATCCCGGCCCAGACCTGCTCGACCTCGGGCGAGGGCTCGTACTTCTTGGCGAGGTCGCGGTCGAGGGCGGCGGCCGGCACCGGCAGCCCGCGCCGGGCGAGCAGCCTGAGCACCTCGTCGTAGAGGCTGGGCTCCTGGAGCGCCTTCTCCAGCTCCGCGTGGACGCGGGGCGCGCCGCGGTGCGGCACCAGCATCGACGCGGACTTCTCGCCGAGCAGGAACTCCATCCGCCGGTACATCGCCGACTGGAAGCCGGATCCCTCGCCGAGGGCGCCGCGGTAGGAGTTGAACTGCGCCGGGGTGAGCTGGGCGAGCGGCCGCCAGGAGTGGTTCAGCGCCTCCAGCTCGCGCACGGACCGCTTGAGCGCGTCCATCGCGACGGGTATGCGGTCCTCGCGCAGCGCGCGGCTCGCGGTGTCCCACTCGTGGACGATGACGGTGAACCACAGCTCCATGACCTGGGTGGTGACCAGGAAGACCATCTCGCCCGGATCGTCGGAGCGCAGATGCTGGAGGTGGGTGAGAACGTCCGCCTGGACATAGTCCTCGTACGGCGTCGTGCCCGCGAAGTCGAGGTTCGGGTCATCGACCGAACCGGCTCCGGAGGCATCGGGGAAGGTGGACATTTCTGTCTCCTCGATACGTACTACCGGGTAGCGGTCCGCTCCTTCCGTGTGGCAGTGGAGCCCCGGTCCCCTCGGGTCCGCGCGCTGCGGGCACGCGGTCCCATGCGCATCATGACACGATCGGACCGGTGATGTAGGTGCCGTCTTCGTCATACGGAAAAGCGTTCGAACGGCAGCCGTCGAGTCCCTTGATCTGCTGCATCATCACGGGCGCGAGCCGCCCCGGCCCGGGACATCCCATGTGCTGCCGGATCCCGATCTCATGGCCGACCTCGTGGTTGATGATCAGATGCCGGTACTCGGAGGGCGGCCCGGCGAACTGCGGCGAGCCCAGCATCCAGCGCCTGAGGTTCACCACGACGCCGGTGGTCGTCTCGCAGTTCAGCTCGCCGCGGGTGTCGAGTCCGTTGGCGAGGCAGAGCCGGTCGGCGGTGGCGGGTGTGGCGATCCGGATGACGAAGTCGGCGTTCTCCGCGACCAGTTGGAACCGGCCACGGCCGTGCGCCGCCCAGCCGCGCGGGTGGGCGAGGATCTGCTGGATCTCGGCGGCGGCCTCGCGGGCGGAGAGGTCGATGCCGTCCTCGACCTGGACGCGGTAGCGGCGCAGCGAACCACCGGTGCCGACGGGGTCGCCGCTGGACCGGGCGGTGGTGAAGGTGCCCGCGCCGGAGGCGGGGACCGTCGTCCTCTTCGGCGTGGGCTTCGTGCTCGGCTTGGGCTTGGACGGGGGTCTGGGGGGAGGCGTCGGCGTGGGCTTCGGCTTCGGCGGGATGGCTCGCGGGGCGGTCGTCTCGCCGGTCGTCTCGCTGGCCGGCTCCGGTGGCCCGGCGGCGGTGGCGGCGTCCCCGCCGCCGTGGAAGTGGGCGAGGGCGGCGCCGCCGCCGAGGGAGAGCACGACCAGACCGAGCGCGAGGAAGAGCAGCCGCGCCACCGGACGCCGTCCGGACCGCCCCCGGCCGCGTCCGCGGCTCGGCGCTCGTCGTCGTCCTGTGGGTGCGGCGGCACGCTTGCCCAAGACAGACTTCTCCCCTGCGTCGGCCGGATGGGGGGAGAGGGTGGGGCCTCTGTGCCGGCGGATCGGTACAACGGTCCGGAGGATCGTAACCGTCCTTTCGAACGGCTCTCGAACGCTCGCGGAACTATGACCGGTTTCCTCCGGCACGCCGGGGGGTGGGGGGGCGGGCGGCCCGAGGGCCGGGGTGCGACCCCGGGGGCGGGGCCCGCCCCCGGGGTCACCGCGCCTCAGCCGAGGGTGTCGGCCGCCGTCTGGGAGGAGTCGCGCAGGAACGTCGAGCAGCGCTCGTACTCGTCCTTCTCACCGATCTCGCCGGCCGCCCGCGCCAGCGCGTGCAGCGCCCGCAGGAAGCCCCGGTTCGGCTCGTGCTCCCACGGGACCGGGCCGTGGCCCTTCCAGCCGCTGCGGCGCAGCGCGTCCAGGCCGCGGTGGTACCCGGTACGGGCGTAGGCGTACGACTCGATGACCCGGCCGCCCTCGTACGCCTCGTCGGCGAGCTGGGCCCAGGCCAGCGAGGAGGTCGGGTACTTCGCGGCGACGTCCGCCGGTGCCGTGCCGTTCGCGAGCAGCTCGCGCGGCTCGGGATCGTCGGGCAGGTGGGTGGGGGGAGGTCCCCCCAGCAGGTTCTCGTGGATGGCCATGGCCCCAGTCTGCCTCAGCGCCCCACCGCACCGGCCCCCGGAGCCCTCCCGTTCATCCCGGCTTCACCGGCCCCCTGAGTCTTCCGTCGATTCCGCCTCACCGCCCTCCGGAGCCCTCACCCTCGTCCCCGCTCACCGCCCTCCGGAGCCCTCACCCTCGTCCCCGCCTCGCCGACCCGCGGACCCCTCCTGCCCGCCCGGGTCGAGCGGTGGCGAGGTCACTCCGCAGTGGACGCGGCATCCGGGGTGGCATTCCGCGGCCGCGGCCGGCGCCCGGACCGTCGCCCACGCCAGTACCGCACCGGCCACCAGGAGCCCCGCGCACATCGGCATCGCCCGCCGGAACGTCTCCCCGAACTCGGCCGCCGACCGGTACGCCTCCGGGCCCATTCCCGCCAGCATCGGCAGGGCCGCCACCGCCAGCATCCCCGCCGCCCGCGCCGCCGCGTTGTTGATCCCGCTCGCCAGGCCCGCCCGGGAGACCTCCACGGACGACAGCACGGTCGCGGTCAGCGGCGCCACCAGGACGGTCATGCCCAGGCCGAGCACGAACAGCGCCGGCAGCGCGTCACGTACGTACGAGGCGTCCTCCCCCACCCGCAGCATCAGCAGCATCCCGGCCGCGCACAGCAGCGGGCCCACGGTCAGCGGGATCCGCGCCCCGATCCGCTCCCCCAGCTCACCGGCCTTCGCCGACAGCAGCAGCATGAGCACCGTCGTCGGCAGCAGGGCCGTACCCGCGCCGAGCGCGCTGTACCCCGACACCACCTGGAGCTGGAGCGCGG
The DNA here is from genome assembly GCF_044764755.1 of Streptomyces sp. NPDC093600. Taxonomy (NCBI): domain Bacteria; kingdom Bacillati; phylum Actinomycetota; class Actinomycetes; order Kitasatosporales; family Streptomycetaceae; genus Streptomyces; species Streptomyces sp. NPDC093600. The sequence continues at coordinate 67,566 of NZ_JBIWIU010000009.1, read as the reverse complement.
CGAGGAAGAAGAAACCGCCGAACGCCGCGTACACGCACAGCGTCACCAGGTTGACCGCGGTGAACTGGCGGGAGGCGAAGATCGAGGGCGGCACCATCGGCTCGGCCCGTTGCCGCTCCACCACCACGAACGCGGCACCGGCCACGACACCGAGCGCGCCGGGCCACCACGCCTCCACGATCAGGGCGTAGGTGAGCAGCGCGAGCGCACCGGCGCCGAGGGCGGCACCGGTCATGTCGAACCGGCCGTGGGCACTCTCGTCGCGCGACTCGGGCACGTGCCGCAACGCCACCGGCACGCACAGCGCCGCCAGCGGCACGTTGATCAGGAAGACCCACCGCCAGCCGGGCCCGTCGACCATCCAGCCGCCGACGAACGGACCGATCGCCGCCCCCACACCGCCGAACCCCGACCACAGCCCCACCGCCCGCGCCCGGTCGTCCGGGTGGAAGGTCGCCTGGATCAGCGCGAGGGACCCGGGGGTGAGCAGGGCTCCGCCGACGCCCTGGAGGGCGCGGGCGGCGACCAGCACGCCCGCGTTCGGGGCGAGCCCGCACAGCAGCGAGGCGGCCGCGAACCACACCACGCCGACGACGAAGACCTTCCGCCGGCCGTAGCGGTCGCCGAGGGCCCCGCCCAGCAGGATCAGTCCGGCGAGCGTGAGCATGTAGGCGTTGACGGTCCACTGAAGGGCCGCCATGTCGGTGTCGAACTCCCGGCCGATGTGGGGCAGGGCGATGTTGACGACGGTGGAGTCGAGGAGCGCCATCCCCGAGCCGAGGACGGTGGTGAGCACGATCCACCGACCGGTCCCCGAGGCGAGCCTGATGTCCTCCATGCCTGCATGCTGCCCCCGACGCGACCGCTCCGCCCATCGGCCTCACCCGGTCCGCAGTCTCCCCGCCGCCCGCACCAGCGCGTCCACGCCCCGCTCCGCCTTCTTCCTGGGACAGCCGAGGTTCAGCCGCACGAAACCCGCCGCTCCGTACACCGCACCCGGCATGATCGCGACCTTCTCGCGCTCGATCAGCTCACGCTGGAGCGCGCTCTCGTCGATACCGAGCGGCCGCAGATCGATCCAGGCCAGATAGCCGGCCTGCGGAGGTGTCCACTCCACCCCGGGCAGGCCCTCGGCCAGCCGCTCCGCGAGCATCCGCAGGGTGCCGGCCACATAACGCCGCAGCTCGTCCAGCCAGGGCCCGCCGTGCCGGTAGGCGGCGATGTGCGCGGTCAGGGAGAGCACGGCCGGGGAGGCCAGGCCCTCGCCCGTCTCCATGCGGCGGACGAACGCCTCCCGCTCGTCGGGGTCGCCCACGATCCCGTACGAGCCGGTCAACGCCGGGAAGTTGAAGGCCTTGGTGCCCGAGGTGATCAGGGCCCACCGCCGGCCGCGTCCGGTCTCGGCGAAGCGGCTGAACGGCAGATGGCGGTGGCCGTCCGCCACCAGGTCGGCGTGGATCTCGTCGCTGACGACCGCGACGCCGTACCGCTCGGCCAGCCGGGCGAACTCCGCCAGTTCCTCCTCCCGCCACACCCTCCCCGTGGGGTTGTGCGGCGAACAGAGCAGCAGCATCCGGGCGTCCGGCCGGGCCAGCTCCGCCGCCAGCGCCTCCGTGTCACCGACGGGCACGCCCCGCAGCTCCCGCCCCAGGCCGGTGACCACCTTGCGGAAGCCGTCGTACGTCGGGGTGTGCACGACCACCCCGTCGCCGGGCGCCGTCCACATCCGCAGCAGCTGGGAGAGCTGGCTCAGCACCGAGGGGGCGTACACCAGCGTCTCGGTGTCGACCCCGGTGTCGTACCGGGTGGCGTACCAGTGCCGTATCGCCTCCCGGAACTCTCCGAGCCGCCAGTCCGTGTAGCCGAAGACCCCGTGGTCGACCCGCTCGCGCAGGGCGGCCAGGACCTCGGGCGGGGAGGCGAAGTCCATGTCGGAGATGGTGAAGGGGAGCAGGTCCCCGGCGCCGAAGCGGTCCGCGATCCCGTCCCACTGGACCGACGAGGTGCCGCGCCGGTCGATCTCCCGGTCGAAGTCGTACGTCGTCACTCACAGCCTCCAGACAGACGGAGGGCCCGGCACCACCGCGGTGGCGATGGTGCCGGGCCCCTTCCGCGGAAGGTGGACCGCGGTTACTTCAGCTTGGTGCCGGTCGAGCGCAGCGCCGCGCACGCCTCGGTCACACGCTTGGCCATGCTCGCCTCGGCCAGCTTGCCCCAGGTGCGCGGGTCGTAGGTCGACTTCTTGCCGACCTCACCGTCGACCTTCAGCACGCCGTCGTAGTTCTTCAGCATGTGGTCGGCGACCGGACGCGTGAAGGCGTACTGGGTGTCGGTGTCCAGGTTCATCTTCACGACGCCGTTCTCCAGCGCGGTGGCGATCTCCTCGGCCGTGGAGCCGGAGCCGCCGTGGAAGACGAAGTCGAACGGGGAGGCCTTGCCGTACTTCTCGGCGACGCCCGCCTGGAGGTCCTTCAGCAGCTCGGGGCGGAGCACGACGTTGCCCGGCTTGTAGACGCCGTGGACGTTGCCGAAGGAGGCGGCCAGGAGGTAGCGGCCCTTCTCGCCCAGGCCCAGGGCCTCGGCGGTGCGGATCGCGTCGTCGACGGTGGTGTACAGCTCGTCGTTGATCTCGTGGGTGACACCGTCCTCCTCGCCGCCGGTCGGGGTGATCTCGACCTCAAGGATGATCTTGGCGGCGACGGCCTTGGCAAGCAGCTCCTGGCCGATGGCCAGGTTGTCGGCGAGGGTCTCGGCGGAGCCGTCCCACATGTGGGACTGGAACAGCGGGTCCCGACCGGCCTTGACGCGCTCGGCGGAGATGTCGAGCAGCGGGCGGACGTAGCCGTCCAGCTTGTCCTTCGGGCAGTGGTCGGTGTGCAGGGCGACCGTGATGTCGTACTTCGCGGCGACGATGTGCGCGAACTCGGCCAGGGCGACAGCGCCGGTGACCATGTCCTTGTTGTACTGGCCGCCCAGGAACTCGGCGCCGCCGGTCGAGATCTGGATGATGCCGTCGCTCTCGGCCTCGGCGAAGCCGCGCAGCGCAGCGTGCAAGGTCTGGGACGAGGTGACGTTGATGGCCGGGTAGGCGAACTTGCCTGCCTTCGCCCGGTCGAGCATCTCGTTGTAGACCTCGGGGGTTGCGATGGGCATTCGTCCGCTCCTTGTGATGTGCGGTGTGTGCGTGGCGTGCTTGGCCCTGACCTGGGGCGACGTCATCGTCGGGCCCCATCTTTCCAGACTCTTTCCCGGACACCAGGGCGAAGGGGCGGACTGTTTCACGTGAAACGGTCCACCCCCTACCAAAGTCGCAGGTCAGGCCCATGGAGCACACGGCCCGGGGCCGACGTCACGACTTCGCGTCGGTCGGCGCCGGTCGGCGTCGGTCGGCGTCGGTGGTCGGCGTCGGTGGTCGGCGTCGGTCAGGCGAGACCGAGGTCGCTCAGCTCGTACGCCGTGAGGTACGACAGACCGGCCTCGGCGATCGCGCCCGCCGCGCCCCGGTCGACGATCGTGGCCACGGCCACGACCTCGCCGCCCGCCTCGCGGACCGCCTCGACGGCGGTCAGCGGCGAGCCGCCGGTGGTGGAGGTGTCCTCGACGACCAGGCAGCGGCGGCCCTTGACGTCCGTGCCCTCGATACGGCGCTGCATGCCGTGCGCCTTCTGCGCCTTCCGGACGACGAAGGCGTCCAGGCGCTGCCCGCGCGCGGCGGAGGCGTGCAGCATCGAGGTGGCGACCGGGTCGGCGCCGAGCGTCAGACCGCCCACGCAGTCGAAGTCCAGATCGGCGGTGAGGTCGAGCATGACCTGACCGACCATCGGCGCGGCCTCGCCGTCCAGCGTGATCCGGCGCAGGTCGATGTAGTAGTCGGCTTCCCGACCCGAGGAGAGGGTCACCTTGCCGTGCACCACGGCCTTGTCCTTGATCTGCTGGAGCAGGTCAGCGCGTACGTCAGTCATGACCCCGAGCTTATGCGGTGTCCTCGCGCCGCACGCTCAGAGCCGCCGCCAGGCGAAGGTCGCCGTGATCTCCAGGGGGTCGATCGGGGTCACGTACCGGGGGTGGGTGTTGAGGCCGTTCGGCGGGCCGGACTGCGGCTCCACGCAGACCGCCTCCTTCTGCTCGTCGTAGATCACGACCCACTCCGCCCGGCTGGTCACCTTCAGCTCCAGTCGCTCCGGCCAGGTGAGGGTGACGTCGACGCCGTCGGGCATGCCGAAGCAGTCGTCCCACGGGCCGGGGGTGGGGCTGATCCGGCGGCCGGTGGGGAGGTGGTCCGGGCCGCGCTCCTCCTGCCAGCCGGGGGTGAAGTCGATCCGTACGTCCTCGCCGCCGTCGCCCAGGTTCCGCAGGAACCAGGGGTGCCAGCCGGCCTGGGCCGGGAAGGAGTCGTCGACCGTCTCGACCCCGAGGGTGAGGGTGAGGGCGTCCTCGGTCAGCTCGAAGAGCTGGGTGACCCGGCCGGTGTACGGCCAGGGCTCGGCGAGGTCGTAGGTGAAGGCGGCCTCCCGCTCACCGGCGCGGGCGGTCTTCCACGCCGTGTCGCGGCCGGTGCCGTGGACGGCGTGCGGGGGCGCGTTGAGGGGCAGCTGATGACTGGTCGCACCGTCGCGGAAGCGTCCGTTCGCGGTGCGCCCGCACCAGGGCACCATGGGGAAGCAGCCGTACCGCTCGCCCTGGCGCAGCAGTTCGGTACCACCGATGCGCAGGCTCTCGATCCGGCAGCCGTTGTCGGGGCTGATGGTCAACTCGGCGTCGCCCGCCGTCAGTCGCGTCTGCTCGCTCACGACCCCGACCTTAGACCGGCCCGCCCGGGAACGCCCTCAGCGGCGGCGGCGCAGGGCCCGGCCGATGACGACGGCGGAGGCGAGGGCGAGCGCGGCGGCGGGCGCGATCCAGCGCAGGGTGGCACCTGCCGTGGAGGAGTCGGGGGCGGGAACGGGGGCGTAACGGCCGCGCGGCGGGGCGTGGTCGACCTCCTCCGCGCTGCGTCCGATCATGGTCCGGCGGGCGTGGGCGGCCTCGGCGGCGGGGGCTCCGGCCGGGTAGTCGCCCGCCGTCTCGTCGAACTCCTCCTCGCCGAGCGGGTCGAGCGAGGGCGGGGGGACGGGCGTGTCGTAGACGGAGGGGCGGTGGGGTTCCTCCACGCCGTCGTCGACCCCGTCGCTGTCGATGTCGTCCTCCGCCTCCAGGTCGGCGTCGAGCCCGGCGTCGAGACCGGAAGCGGTGTGGGCTTCGGCGTCGTCGGCGTCGTCCGCGTCGGCGTCGGCGCGCAGGTGGTCGATCGCCGCTGCGGCCAGGCTCTCCGCGAACCGGTCGAGGAGCCGTCCGCCGGCCGAGGCGCGCGTCTCGTCGGGGAGGTCGGCGAGGCGGCCGTCCGAGGTCAGGGTGCCGGTGAAGGTGAGTGCCGTACCGTTCGGCACCGGGGCGAGCGCGATCGTCAGGGACAGCCGGGCCGAGCCCTTGCCCCGCACCTCGGCGCCCTCGCCCTCGACGGCGACGACTCCGTCGCTTTCGGTCAGCCGGAGCGTGCCCCGGTAGGTGATGGTGTTGCCGCCGGCCCGGATCCTGAGGCGGCCCGAGAGGGGGCCCGCCTCCGTGTCGGCGTCCTGCTGGAGGCCGGGGACGCAGTGCGCCACCCGTGCCGGGTCCGTCAGCGTCTCGCGCAGGACCTCGGCCGGAACCGGAACGAACACCTCATGCTCCATGGAAGCCGAGCCTACTCAGCCCCGCCCGCCCCGTCGCCTGTTTCGACGGCCGGGCTCGCCCGCGGGTCCCGCGCCGGCCGGTGTCAGCCGCTGTCGTGGGTGCATCAGTGTGGACGGCGGCCGGGTCGGCCTCGGGTCCCGCGTCCGCCGGTGTCAGCCGCTGTAACGCGGGTGCACGAGCGTGGACGCGGGGAGGTCGCCGCTCCGGGTCCGCTCCACGGTCCGCGCGCCCGTCGCCAGGGCTTCGACGGTGAGGGAGCGCAGCGGGGGTGTGCCGGCGGCGAGGCCCAGCGCGGGTGGGTGCGGGCCCCGGGCCGCGAGGAGGTAGCCCCACTCCGCCGGGCCCGCGCTCCCGTCCTCGGCGCGATCGCCCCGGTCGGGGCCCGTGGCGAATCCGGCCGCGTGCCCGCTCGCGCCGTAGGGCCGGACCGCGAAACCGGCGGCCCGCAGGGTGGAGTAAACGGTCCAGAACGTACGGGGGCGGGCCGAGGCCGATCCGGCGTGGACCACGAGGCGTCCGCCGTCCGCGAGGATCCGCGCCGCCAGCCCGTAGAACTCCTCCGAGTACAGCTTGGTGCTGGCGGTGATCCCCGGGTCGGGCAGGTCCGAGATCATCACGTCGTACCGCTCGCCACCGGCGGCCGGCCCCGCTCCGGCCCGTTGGCCGGCCCCGCGCAGCCAGTGGAAGGCGTCCGCGTGGACGACCCGCACCCGGGGGTCCCGGAGCGCGTGCTCGTTGAGCGTGGCGAGCTGGGGGTCGGTCCGGGCCAGGCGTACGACTCCGGGGTCGACTTCGACGACGGTGACCGAGCGGACCCCCGGATGGCGCAGCACCTCGCGCGCGGCGAGGCCGTCGCCGCCGCCGACGATCAGCACGCGCGCGTGCGGCCCGTTCATCGCCGGGTGCACCAGCGCCTCGTGGTAGCGGTACTCGTCCTGTCCGCCGACCCTCAGCCGACCGTCGAGGAACAGCTCCGGCGGCCCTCCCGGGGCCCCGGTCACCACGACCTCCTGCATCTCCGTCTGTACGGCGACCCGCACGCTGTCGCCGTACACCGCGCGCCGCGCCGCCCGTTCGAAGTCGTCGACGAGGACGGTGGCGGTGGCGAGGACGGTGAGGACGGTGAGATTGGCGCCGATCAGCAGTGCCCGGGACCGGGCGGTCAGATCACGCCGGAACAGCCACAGCACCAGGCCGCCGCCCGCCACGGCGTTCACCGCGCCCGTGACCAGCGCTCCCGTCAACTGGCCGAGCCAGGGCAGCAGCAGGAAGGGGAAGGCGAGGCCGCCGACCAGCGCTCCCACATAGTCGGCGGCGAACAGGTCGGCGACCGTCCCGGCCGCGTCGTCCTCGTCCCCCGCGCCGGGGGCGCGCGCCGACCCGGCCCGCTGGATCAGGGACATCAGCAGCGGGATCTCGGCCCCGATGAGCACCCCGATGGCGAGGGAGAACGCCACCAGGACGTACCGGGACTCGCCGAGCCAGGCGAACGCGGCGTAGAGCACGAGCGCGGAGCAGCCGCCGACGAGCGCGAGGCCGGCCTCGACCAGGCCGAAGCCGACCGCCGCGCGACAGCGCAACCGCTTGGCGAGCAGTGAGCCGACGCCCATCGCGAAGACCATCACGGACAGCACGACGGACGCCTGGGTCACGGAATCGCCGATCAAATACGAGGCGAGCGCGACCAGTTCCAGCTCGTAGACCAGTCCGCAGGCCGCGCAGACGAAGACCACCGCGAGGACCGGATACCGCACCGCACCCGGACGCGCGGGCGGCCCTGTCACCCTCCGGGGTGGCATGGTCACGGGCGGATCGATCATGCGCGTAACGCTACGTCACACCCGTATCGCTTTATGTCACCCACACGAGTGGAGCTGATGCATTCCGACGGCGCATCAGTTTGCGGCGGGCATACGGTCGCCGACCCGGGTCCGCGTGACGACCAACTGCCCCTCCTGTGGATAGGCGTGCCAGGTGCGCCACCGCACCTGGCCCTCGTGGCGCTGCGCCAGCATCGCCGTGAAGGCGTGCGGCGAGCCGGGGAACGTCCCCGCGAGGCCGTTCGGATGGTCGGCGACGAGCGCGAGCAACTCCTGGGCGCGGCCGGCGAAGGAGCCGTGCGACAACGTCTCGACGCGCGCCGCGAATTCGTACTCCCACCCGCCGACGCGCTTGGAGACGCCCAGCGGCAGCGGCGTACTGCTGCCGGGCAGACAGGCGACGGTCTCCGAGCAACTACGGTCCTCCTCTTGCAGAAGTACCTGATGAGAGGCGCCGAGCAGGCGCAACTGCAGTTTGGCTCCCATCAGTTCGAGGTCGAGCACGGCGAGGGCGGGCAGCGGCTCGCGCCCCAGCGCCCAGGCCAGGTCGGCCGCGCGCGTGTCGGTATAGGAGGTCTTCAGGGTCGTGAGCATGGGTCGGCTCCGCAAACACGGTTTGACGGGTGGGCCGGGGGCGCCCCGGAGAAAGGGTTCAACGGGAGTGGGGGATCGCCGACTCGGGTCCACACACGGTCCGAGGGCTGGATGTTCTCAACAGCGAGGGAATCATGAACTGTGGGAAGCTCACAGCGTTTTTACCCAACTTGCAGTGGTTTCCATCCCCTCGGGGGCCTCACGGTTCAACTGTTCAGTCGGAATCGCTCGCGCGCCTTCAACAAGAAGGTGCCCATGGGGCGTTGACCCCAAGGGCACCTCAAGCCTCGTCGGCATCGGGGATGCGTCGCGACCACCCCCGTGTCAGTTGCCGCCGCCGCAGCCGCCTCCGCCGCCACCTCCGCCGCCGCCCCCGCCGCAGCTGCTCCCGCCGCCACCGCCCCCGCACGACGAGCTGCCGCCGCAGGAGGAGCCGCCGCCCTCCCACCAGCTGTGCCGCCGCCCGCTCTGACTGCGCCGACTGCCACGACCAGCCAGCACGCCCAGCGCGACGACGAGGATCACGGCTCCGATCAGCAGTGCTGTCATCAGTTTCACCCCCGTGTGTTGTGTGGAGGGGAGATGCCCCACGCCATCCGCGCCCAAAGCGCACTTGAGGAAGTCCAGAGCTTCCACCCACGATGGCGGCATGACACGACCGCTGCTCAACCGCCGACTCGCCGAGTTCGGGACGACGATCTTCGCCGAGATGTCCGCGCTGGCCGTACGGACCGGGGCGATCAACCTCGGCCAGGGCTTTCCCGACACCGACGGCCCGGAGGAGATCCGCGAGGCCGCCGTACGGGCGCTGCGCGACGGACGCGGCAACCAGTACCCGCCGGGCCCCGGCGTCCCGGAGCTGCGCACGGCCGTCGCCGAGCACCAGCGCAGGCGGTACGGGCTGGAGTTCGACCCCGACACGGAGGTGTTGGTCACGGTGGGCGCGACGGAGGCGATCGCGGCCGCGCTGCTCGCCCTCGTGGAGCCGGGCGACGAGGTGATCGCTCTGGAGCCGTACTACGACTCGTACGCCGCCTGCATCGCGATGGCCGGCGGCACCCGCGTCCCGGTCACCCTCCGCCCGGCGGACGGCCGCTTCGTCCTCGATCTGGACGAGCTGCGGGCCGCCGTCACCGACCGGACCCGGCTGATCCTCCTCAACACCCCGCACAACCCCACCGGCACGGTCCTCACCCGCGCCGAACTCACCGCCGTCGCCGAACTGGCGATCGAGCGCGATCTGCTCGTGGTCACCGACGAGGTCTACGAACACCTGGTCTTCGACGGTGCCGAGCACCTGCCGATCGCGAGCCTCCCCGGCATGCGGGAGCGCACGGTCACCATCGGCTCGGCCGGCAAGACGTACTCCTTCACCGGCTGGAAGGTCGGCTGGGTCACCGCGAGCCCCGGCCTGACCACGGCGGTCCGCTCCGCCAAGCAGTACCTGACATACGTGGCCTCCGGCCCCTTCCAGTACGCGATCGCCGAGGCGCTGCGGCTGCCCGACACGTTCTTCGACGCCCTGCGCGCCGATCTCCTCGCCAAGCGGGACCTGCTGAGCGACGGGCTCGCCGGGGCCGGTTTCGCGGTCCACCGCCCGGCCGGCACCTACTTCGTCACCGCCGACATCCGTCCGCTCGGCGAGTCCGACGGCGTCGCCTTCTGCCGTGCCCTGCCCGAACGGGCGGGCGTGGTCGCCATCCCCAACGCGGTCTTCTACGACCACCGCGACGCGGGCGCCCCCTTCGTCCGCTTCGCGTTCTGCAAGCAGCGCCCCGTCCTGGAAGAGGCGGTCTCCCGGCTGAAGACACTGGCCGGCTGACCCGGGCGCCCAGGGACCCGGGCGCCCGGGCGACCCGAAGGACGCGGGGCACGCGGGGCGTCCGGCCCACCCGAAGCGCGCGGGGAGCCCGGCGTACATCGAGCCACCCGCAGCACGCGGGCCCCCACGGCGCCCGGGAATCTTTCACCCGGGTGGGCCCACCGCGCTCGCGCGCCCCCTCCGTGCCGTGAGGATCGTCAGGTAGACCGATTTGTCGGGCCGACCTGATTCCCGCGCGCACGGAGGTGCACCCTGTCCGCCGAGACTCTCGACCGCCCGGCGTCCGCCGCTGTCAGGGGGGTCCCCCGATGGCGGGCCTCCCTGCACCGGGCCGCCCCCGCGCTCGGCCTGTTCGCCGCCGCGCGGCTGACCGGGACGCTCGCTCTCGCGCTCTGGGCCTGGCACGTCGGACGCTCACCGCGCGCGCTGCTCGCGACGTCCTGGGACTCCGACTGGTACATCCGGATCGCCGCCCACGGATACGGCCGCACCCTCCACTGGCCCAACGGCATGGTCCAGTCCGACCTGGCGTTCTTCCCGCTCTACCCGGCGCTCGTCCGGGCCGTCACCACCGTCCTCCCGGTCACCGGAGGCACCGCCGGCCTGCTCCTGTCGTGGCTCGCGGCCGGCGCCGCCGCCTGGGGCGTCTACCTGGTCGGCGAACGGCTGTACGGGCGCCCCACCGCGGTCGTCCTGGTGCTGCTCTGGGGGCTGCTGCCGCACTCGGTGGTGCTGACGATGGCGTACACCGAACCGCTGATGACCGCCTTCGCCGCGTGGTCGCTCTACGCGCTGCTCACCCACCGCTGGCTCTGGGCGGGCACGCTCGCGGCTCTGGCCGGCCTGTCCCGGCCGAACGGGATCGCCGTCGCGGCGGCCGTCCTCGCCACGGTCGCCTGCGAGCTGTGGAGGCGGCGCGGCGGGGTGGGCGGGCGGATGTGGGCGGCCGCGGCGCTGGCTCCGGCCGGATGGCTCTCGTACCTGCTGTGGGTCGGTGCCCGCCGCGGTGATCCGCTCGGCGGCTACTTCGCCGTCCAGGACGGCTGGTCCTCACGGTTCGACCTGGGGGCCGGCGCGCTGCTCTTCGTACGGGGCATGCTGAAGGGGCCGACGCAGTTCGGCTTCGCGATGGCGTTGGTGATCACGGCGGCCGGCGTGCTGCTCTTCGCGCTGCTCGCGCTGGTGGAGCGCCCGCCGCTGTGCGTCCTGGTCTACACGGGCGTGCTGGTCCTCATCGCCGTCGGCGGGTCCGGCTTCTTCGAGTCCAAGCCGCGCTTCCTGCTCCCCGCCTTCCCGCTGCTGCTGCCGCTGGCGCTCGCACTGACGAGAGCCCGGCCGAGAGCCGCGATCGTGGTGATCACGGCCCTGGCCGGGCTCTCGTTCGGCTATGGCGCGTATCTGCTGCTCTTCGCGCACATGGCGCTGTGAGTCCGGGCGCGTCCTACTCGGGCGCGCCGGGCTCCTTGTCCTCGGGGGACTCCAGGCCGAACTGCTCCACGAGCCACTTGTCGAACTCGATCGACGCGCGGACCCAGCTGACGGTCGAGGACACGAAGTGCTCCAGGGCGACGCCGGTGCCGATCAGCATCTGCGCCTCGCCGATGAGCCGGAGGGTGGCGGAGCCGTCCTCCTCCTCGTGCAGGTGGGTGTAGACCTTGGGCCACAGGGTGCGGCGGTTCCAGTCGTCGATCGCGTCGAGGACTTTGGCGCGGTCGTCCGCCGAGTGCGGACGGTCGTAGAAGGTCCGTACGGAGAAGACCTTCTGCTCGTCGTCGCCGCGGAACATGAAGTACGTACGGAATTCCTCCCACGGCGCCGCGAGGTCACCCTCGTCGTCGACGACGTACTTCAGCTCCATCTGGTCGAGAAGCTGCTTGACCAGGTCCTGATCAGGGACGACGGGGCCCGCCGGTCCTGCGGCCTGAGGCTGGGGCTGGCCCCCGAAATTCGGAATCGAGGACGGGTCGATGCTCACCGTGAATATCCCTTCGTACGGTTGCGGCCATCCTCTCCCATGCCGGGCGGTACGGCGCAAGCCCGACCGCGCCGGATCGGGCGAGATCCGCTGCGGGCGGACAGGATCTCGCGCGCCTGGAGTACGGCGACGAGGGCGGGGGCACCCCCTCGTCGCCGTCCAGCGCCTGCCGGGCCCGCGCCGTCAGGCCGTGGCCGCGCCCACGATCAGGCCGTCCTCGACACGGTCCACCCGGACCGTGTCGCCGTCCTGGACCTCGCCCGCCAGGATCTCCTTCGCGAGCCGGTCTCCGATCGCCGTCTGGATCAGACGGCGCAGCGGGCGGGCGCCGTAGGCCGGGTCGTTGCCCTCCTCCGCCAGCCAGTCCAGCGCCGCGTCGGTGACGTCGAGCGTGAGCCGGCGGTCGGCCAGGCGCTTGGCGAGCCGGTCGACCTGGAGGCGTGCGATCCGGCGCAGCTCGGTCTTGTCGAGCGCCGAGAAGACCACCAGGTCGTCGAGCCGGTTGAGGAACTCCGGCTTGAACGAGGCCCTCACCACCTCCAGGACCTGCTGCCGCTTCTGCTCCTGGGAGGTCAGCGGGTCCATCAGGAAGTGGCTGCCGAGGTTGGACGTCAGGATCAGGATGGTGTTGCGGAAGTCCACCGTCCGCCCCTGGCCGTCGGTGAGGCGGCCGTCGTCGAGGACCTGGAGCAGGATGTCGAAGACCTCCGGGTGCGCCTTCTCGACCTCGTCGAGCAGGACGACGCTGTACGGCCGGCGGCGCACCGCCTCGGTGAGCTGGCCGCCCTCCTCGTAGCCGACGTAGCCGGGAGGCGCGCCGACCAGCCGGGCGACGCTGTGCTTCTCGCCGTACTCCGACATGTCGATGCGGACCATGGCCCGCTCGTCGTCGAAGAGGAAGTCCGCGAGCGCCTTCGCCAGCTCCGTCTTGCCGACACCGGTCGGGCCGAGGAAGAGGAAGGAGCCGGTGGGCCGGTCGGGGTCGGCGATGCCGGCCCGGGTGCGGCGCACGGCGTCGGAGACGGCCTGGACGGCCTCGGACTGGCCGATCAGCCGCCGTCCCAGCTCGTCCTCCATGCGCAGCAGCTTGCGCGTCTCGCCCTCCAGGAGGCGGCCGGCGGGGATGCCGGTCCAGGAGCCGACGACGTCCGCGATGTCGTCCGGGCCGACCTCGTCCTTGACCATGGTGTCCTTGGCGGCCTCCTGCTCGGCCTCGCTGGCCTCCTCCAGCTCCCGCTCAAGGGCGGGGATCTCGCCGTACAGCAGCTTGGAGGCGGTGCCGAAGTCGCCGTCGCGCTGGGCGCGTTCGGCCTGGCCGCGCAGTTCGTCGAGCTTCTCCTTCAGCTCACCGACGCGGTTGAGGCCCTGCTTCTCCTTCTCCCAGCGGGCGGTGAGGCCGCGCAGCTCCTCCTCCTTGTCGGCGAGGTCGCGGCGCAGCTTCTCCAGCCGCTGCACGGAGGAGGGGTCGCTCTCGTTCTTCAGCGCCAGCTCCTCCATGCGCAGCCGGTCCACGGCGCGCTGGAGCTCGTCGATCTCGACGGGCGAGGAGTCGATCTCCATCCGGAGCCGGGAGGCGGCCTCGTCGACGAGGTCGATGGCCTTGTCGGGCAGGAAGCGGGAGGTGATGTAGCGGTCGGAGAGGGTGGCGGCCGCGACGAGCGCGGAGTCGGCGATCTGGACCTTGTGGTGGGCCTCGTACCGGCCCTTGAGGCCGCGCAGGATCGCGATGGTGTCCTCGACGCTCGGCTCGGCGACCAGGACCTGCTGGAAGCGGCGTTCCAGGGCGGGGTCCTTCTCGATCCGCTCGCGGTACTCGTCGAGGGTCGTCGCGCCGACCATGCGCAGCTCGCCGCGGGCCAGCATCGGCTTGAGCATGTTGCCCGCGTCCATGGCGGAGTCGCCGCCGGCGCCCGCGCCGACGACGGTGTGCAGCTCGTCGATGAAGGTGATGATCTGGCCGTCGCTCTCCTTGATCTCGGAGAGGACGGTCTTCAGGCGCTCCTCGAACTCGCCGCGGTACTTGGCGCCGGCGACCATCGCGCCGAGGTCGAGGGCGACCAGGCGCTTGTTCTTCAGGGACTCGGGGACGTCGCCCTTGACGATCCGCTGGGCGAGGCCCTCGACGACGGCGGTCTTGCCGACGCCGGGCTCACCGATGAGGACGGGGTTGTTCTTGGTGCGGCGGGAGAGCACCTGGACGACGCGCCGGATCTCCTGGTCGCGCCCGATGACGGGGTCGAGCTTGCCGTCCCGCGCGGCCGCCGTGAAGTCCGTACCGAACTTCTCCAGTGCCTTGTACTGACCCTCCGGGTCGGGTGTGGTCACCCGGCGTCCTCCCCTGATCTTCTGGAACGCGTCGAGCAGGCTCTTCGCACTCGCCCCCTGCTGGGCGAGGACGTCGCCCGCCTGTCCGCCCTTCGCCGCGATCCCGATGAGCAGGTGCTCGGTGGACAGATAGTCGTCCCCGAGCTCCTTGGCGCGCTCGGCGGCATCGGCGATGACGGCGAGCAGCTCACGGTTGGGCTGCGGCGGCGCGACCGTGGAGCCGGTCACGCTGGGCTGGGCGGCGAGCAGCCGCTCCGCACCGGACCGTACAGCGGCCTGGTCGGCCTCGACGGCGGCGAGCAGGTCGATGATGTTCTCGTTCTCCTGGCCCGCGAGCAGCGCGAGGAGCAGATGCGCGGGGGTCAGATCGGCGTGCCCGGCGGCCACGGCACGGCTGGTGGCCGCGTTGAGGGCGTCACGGCTCCTGTTGGTCAGTTCGGCGTCCACGTGCGGTCTCTCCTCCTGTCAAGGCGCTGTCGCTCGCGTATGACCCGTCCAGCGTACACAAAGTTGAGTCCATTCCGCTCAAGGGTAGGGTTCGCGACATGGCGACCGACCCGAGGAACCCCAGCGACTCGTACCTCAGCTTCTGGCGCGAGCACCACATGTGCACCCTGACGACGCCCCGCCCGGACGGCACCCCGCACGTGGTGGCGGTGGGCGTGACGTACGACCCGGAGGGCGGGGAGAACGGGCTGGCGCGGGTGATCACCAACAAGCACAGCCACAAGGTCGCCAACGTCCTGGCGGCGGGCCCGGAGGGGGCGCGGGTCGCGGTCTGCCAGGTGGACAGGAAGCGCTGGGCGACCCTGGAGGGCGTGGCCCGGATCCGTACGGAGGCGGAGGCCGTCGCGGACGCGGTCGAGCGCTACGCCGCCCGCTACGGCCGCACTCCCTCCCCGAACCCGGACCGGGTGGTCATCGAGATCGCGCTGACCCGCGCGATGGGCCGCGCGTAGCGGTCGCGCGGGGCGGGTGGGGGCGTGCGGTCGGCGCCGTGAGGGACATGCGCGGGATGTGTGCGCACAGCACAGCGGCGCCATCGCGTTTCAGGTCCGCGATGGCGCCGCTGTGTGGGGGTAGTACCTGAGCGATCTACAACGACGGGGGAACCGCTCAGGCACTGCGGGG
Source organism: Streptomyces sp. NPDC093600 (assembly GCF_044764755.1). Taxonomy (NCBI): domain Bacteria; kingdom Bacillati; phylum Actinomycetota; class Actinomycetes; order Kitasatosporales; family Streptomycetaceae; genus Streptomyces; species Streptomyces sp. NPDC093600. The sequence goes on along the minus strand of NZ_JBIWIU010000009.1, from coordinate 52,187 downwards.
GGTGGCGGTGATGGTTTCGGACTCGACCAGCTGATGGTCGCGCTGATCGAGATTGACGAAAATCATGCCGTACCGGATGGCACAGCGGACGGGCTGCGGGGCGCCACGAGGCCGCCGCAGACACCGGTAGGCGCGGATGTCCTCGTCCTCACCTCGCGTGATGATGATCGGCTCACCGAAGAGGGTGACCATCAACGAATCGCCACTGTGCGGCACAGCCGTGACGAGGTCGATGAAATGCCACCCGGAGCGGTACGCCGTCGCCATCTCGCGACGGAAGCGAGAGTCGTCGGGAACGTTCATGCGCCCACGGAGGACCAGCCGGGGTCGTTCACCGCGGCCGGCGCCACGTGCCAGCCCGGGTCGCCCAGGGCAGTGGTCACGAGCGCCGGCTCGGAGTGCCAGCCCGGGTCGGCAGGAGCGACCTGCGTGTTCGCCCGCTCCGAGTGCCAACCGGGATCCTCGCCCGCCCCCAGCGCTCCCACTGTGGCAGCCGCGATGAAGGCGACTCCGGCCACCGCGCGTATGAGCTTCTTCATCATCACCGAGCAACCTCACTTGAAGGCAACGTCTCTTTCCGACCCCCGCGACTAAGACGATGGCTTACTCTCTCCTCTTCCACCACCAAACCCATGCATCATGTTCCTGAGATGCAGGAGCCTGGGGGTGTACGAATGCAGAAACAACCGGACGAAACCGGTCACCCTCATTCGCATGCGGAACTGTGCAAGGCAGGCGCGGACCTGTACGCGAGCGCCTTGCGCACAGGACGAATACCCCGGTCAGAGGCGGCGGAGACGCCCTGCCTCCTCGATCTCTCGCTCCTCCACCCGGATCCGGACGACGCCCAGTGGCTCCGACCGGTGCCGCCCTCCTCGGCGCTGGCCCAGCTGCTGCAGCCGATCGAGCGGGACATCCTGGAGCGCCGGCGGCTCACGGTCGCGCTTTCCGACGCGTTCGAGCCATTCATGGCGATCAGCGCCCAGGAGCAGCCCGCCACCCACGCCATCACGGTGCTCGAAGGCATCGGCAGGATCAACGCGACCCTGGACCGCGTGGTCGCCAACTGCAGCCAGGAGCTGCTGACCGTCCAGCCCGGCGGCGGACGCCCCGCCCACGCCCTGAGCGAGGCGCTCAAGCGGGTCTCACCGCTGCTCGGACGCGGTATCCGGATGCGGACGCTCTATCAGCACACGGCGCGCCACACCGAACTCACCCTCGCCTACCTCGAACACGTCGGACCGGAGGTCCAGGTCCGCACCCTCGAGGAGATCATCGACCGGCTCATCATCGTCGACCGGGAGGTCGCCTTCATCCCGGCCCGCAGCGACCGCCAGGTGGCCCTGGAGCTGCGCCACCCCGGTCTCGTCGCCTACCTCGTCGGCGTCTTCGACCAGTTCTGGCAGCTGGCCGTGCCGATCAAGGAGGAGATCCCCTACGACCTCAAGACCGACGACATCAGCGGAGTTCAGCGCTCCATCGCCAAACTCCTCGTCGCGGGCCACGTCGACGAGGCCATCGCCCGCCGCCTGGGCATGAACGTCCGGACCTGCCGCGCCCACATCGCCAAGCTCGCCGCCGCCCTCGGCAGCGGCAGCCGCGCCCAACTCGGCTATCTCATCGCCAGGTCCGGCATCCTGGAGCAGGAAAACTGAACTTGTACGTCCAGATCGATCTCGACGGCACCACCGGAACCCTGCGCGTGACCGGTCCCCACCTGCCGACCGTGGAGCTCGTCCGCGCGCCCGGCACCCCGGTGAACCGGCTCGTCCCCATCGGGACCCGCCGCCGCGCCGCCCTCACCCTCACCGTCGACGGGCGCCCCGCCCGCATCCGGCCCGCCGGGGGGCGTCTGCTGCGGTGGTCGTACCGGGTCGACGTCCGGGTCGACGGGACCCGGTACCGGCTCGTGCCCAGCGGGTACGACGAGAGCCGGCTGACCCGCGACGGCCGGAAGATCGGCACTCTGCTGTGCTCCGGCAGCGGCCGGGTCATCGACGACTGGAAGCCCGGCGCGACCCCCCGCGACCGGGCCGTCGGCACAGCCCTGGCCGCCGCGTTCGGGACCGGCGCCTCACCCTGGTGGGAGACGGTCGGGGGCATCGTCGGCGAGCTCCTCCCATAGCCCGGGCGAGCCGGGTGATCCGGGCAACGGCGAGGCCCCCTCCGCGGGAAGCGGAGGGGGCCTCGTCACGTACGGGAACCGCCGGCTACTCGACGCCGGGCCGCTTGGGGCGCCAGACCACCAGGGCGCTCGCCTGCTGCACATCCGTGTACGGCACCAGGTCGCGCCGGTACGAGGCGTGCACCTGGGCCTCGCGCTGACGCAGCGTCGCCGCCGCGCCCTCGACCGCCGCCGACAGCTCGGCGACCCGGGCCTGCAGCGCCGCGACCTGGTTCTCCAGCTCGATGATGCGCTTGATGCCCGCCAGGTTGATGCCCTCGTCCTGCGACAACTGCTGGACGGTGCGCAGCAGTTCGATGTCACGGGCCGAATAGCGCCGGCCACGCCCGGCCGTGCGGTCCGGGGAGACCAGACCGAGACGGTCGTACTGGCGCAGGGTCTGCGGGTGCAGACCCGAGAGCTGTGCCGCCACCGAGATGACGTACACCGGCGTCTCGTCGGTCAGTTCGTACGGGTTGCGGCTGCGCCCCGATCGGCTGTCCATCGCGTCAAGCTCCCTTCGCGGCCTGGAAGAGCTCTGCCCTGGGGTCCTCGCCCGCCGTCGCCTCGCGGTACGTCTCGAGGGCTTCGCGGGCCTTGTCGTCCAGTTCCCTGGGCACCGCGACCTCCACCGTCACCAGCAGATCGCCGCGCGTGCCGTCCTTGCGGACCGCGCCCTTGCCACGGGCGCGCATGGTACGGCCGTTGGGCGTACCGGCGGGCAGCTTCAGCGTCACCGCCGGGCCGCCCAGGGTCGGCACCTTGATCTCGCCGCCGAGCGCCGCCTCGTCGAAGCTGACGGGCACGGTGACGGTGAGGTTGTCGTCCTTGCGGCCGAAGACCGGGTGGGCGTCGACGTGGACGACGACATAGAGGTCGCCGGCCGGGCCGCCGCGCTCGCCCGGGGTGCCCTTGCCGCGCAGCCGGATCCGCTGGCCGTCGGAGACCCCGGCCGGGATGCGGACCTGCATGGTGCGGGAGGACTTGGCCCGGCCGCTGCCCTTGCAGACGTCGCAGGGGTTCTCGGCGATCAGACCGCGCCCCTTGCAGTCCACGCACGGGTCGGTGAGCGAGAAGGAACCACTGCCGCCGCGCGAGACCTGGCCGGTGCCGACACAGGTCGGGCAGACGCGGGGCGTGCCGTTCTTGTCGCCGGTGCCCGAACAGGCCTTGCACGGCTGCTGCGAGGACATCCGGAGGGGAACGGTGGCGCCCTCGATGGCCTCGGTGAAGCTGAGCGTCACCTCGGACTCGATGTCCTGGCCGCGCCGCGGCTGCGTCCGCGTGCCCGCGCCGCCCGCGCCCCGGTTGAACAGTCCGCCGAAGACGTCCCCGAGACCGCCGCCGAACCCGCCGGCGCCGGGACCGCCGGGGCCCTGGGCGCCGCCGAAGAGGTCACCCAGGTCGAAGTTGAACGTGCCGCCCGCGCCGCCGGGTCCGGCCCGGAAGCCGCCGTTCCCGAAGAGCGCGCGGGCGTCGTCGTACTCCTTGCGCTTCTTGGGGTCGCCGAGGACGTCGTTCGCCTCGGAGATCTCCTTGAAGCGCTCCTCCGCCTTGGTGTCACCCTTGTTGGCGTCCGGGTGGTTCTCACGGGCGAGCTTGCGGTACGCCTTCTTGATCTCGGCGTCCGTGGCGTCCTTGGGGACGCCGAGGACCTTGTAGTAGTCCTTCTCGACGAAGTCCTTCGTGCTCATCGGCGTCCCTCCTCCCGGACGATCATCGCGCCGGCCCGCGGGGCACGCGCCCCGGTCCTCGGTCGGACCAGGTCACGCACTCTCCTCGGGCCCACCGCTCTCCTCGTCGGCCGTCTTCTCTTCCTTCGCGGCCGGCGTCGCCCCGGGCTGGGGCTCGGCCACCGCCACGCGCGCGGGCCTGATGGTCCGCTCGCCGATTCGGTACCCCGGCTGCAGGATCGCCACGCAGGTCGTCTCGGTGACGTCCGGCGCGTACGAGTGCATCAGGGCCTCGTGGATCGTCGGGTCGAAGGGCTCGCCCTCCTTGCCGAACTGCTGCAGACCCATCTTGGCGACGACGGTCTCCAGCGACTCGGCCACCGACTTGAACCCGCCCACGAGTTCGCCGTGGTCCCGGGCCCTGCCGACGTCGTCGAGCACGGGCAGGAGCTCGGCCAGGAGGTTCGCGACGGCGATCTCCTTGACCGTGACCCGGTCCCGCTCCACACGGCGGCGGTAGTTCTGGTACTCGGCCTGGAGCCGCTGGAGATCCGCGGTGCGCTCGGCGAGCGCGCTGCGGGCCTGGTCCAGCTGGGCCGTCAGACCGGCCGTCTGGCTTACGTCCCCGGCCGGGGCCGCCGAGCCCTCCTCCTGGGAGGGGGCCTCGGCGGCTTCGGCGGCGTCGTCAGAGGCGGCGCCGGAGGGGACGTCGGGCTTCTCCTCGAAGCCCGGGGTCTCCTCCGTCATCAGGCAGCGCCACCCTTCGGCTTCTCGTCGTCGACGATCTCGGCGTCGACGACATCGTCATCGGCCTTGGCCTCGGCGTGCGGGGCCTCGCCACCGGCGGCCTGGGCCGCCTGCGCGTCGGCGTACATCGCCTGGCCGAGCTTCTGGGAGACGGCCGCGACCTTCTCCGTGGCCGTACGGATCTCCGCGGTGTCGTCGCCCTTGAGCTTCTCCTTCAGCTCGGCGACGGCGGTCTCGACCTCGGTCTTGACCTCCCCGGGGACCTTGTCCTCGTTGTCCTTGAGGAACTTCTCCGTCTGGTAGACGAGCTGCTCGCCCTGGTTGCGGGTCTCGGCGGCCTCGCGACGGCGGTGGTCCTCGTCGGCGTACTGCTCGGCCTCCTGGCGCATCCGGTCGACCTCGTCCTTCGGCAGCGAGGAGCCGCCGGTGACGGTCATCTTCTGCTCCTTGCCCGTGCCCAGGTCCTTCGCGGTCACGTGCATGATGCCGTTGGCGTCGATGTCGAAGGCGACCTCGATCTGCGGGACCCCGCGCGGGGCCGGCGGCAGACCGGTCAGCTCGAACATGCCGAGCTTCTTGTTGTACGCCGCGATCTCGCGCTCGCCCTGGTAGACCTGGATCTGCACCGACGGCTGGTTGTCCTCGGCCGTCGTGAAGATCTCGGACCGCTTGGTCGGGATCGTGGTGTTGCGCTCGATCAGCTTGGTCATGATGCCGCCCTTGGTCTCGATACCGAGGGACAGCGGGGTCACGTCGAGGAGCAGGACGTCCTTGACCTCACCCTTCAGCACACCGGCCTGCAGGGCGGCGCCGATGGCGACGACCTCGTCCGGGTTCACACCCTTGTTGGCCTCCTGGCCACCCGTCAGCTCCTTGACGAGCTCGGCGACGGCCGGCATACGGGTGGAGCCACCGACGAGAACGACGTGGTCGATCTCGGAGAGCTGGATGCCCGCGTCCTTGATGACGTTGTGGAACGGCGTCTTGCAGCGCTCCAGCAGGTCGGCGGTGAGCTGCTGGAACTGAGCCCGGGTGAGCTTCTCCTCCAGGTGCAGCGGACCCTCGGCGGAGGCGGTGATGTACGGCAGGTTGATCGACGTCTCGGTGGAGGACGACAGCTCGATCTTCGCCTTCTCCGCGGCCTCGCGGAGACGCTGGAGAGCCATCTTGTCCTTGGCGAGGTCGACGCCGTGGCCGTTCTGGAACTGCTTCACCAGGTAGTCGACGACCCGCTGGTCCCAGTCGTCACCACCGAGGTGGTTGTCACCGTTGGTGGCCTTCACCTCGACGACGCCGTCACCGATCTCCAGGAGCGACACGTCGAAGGTGCCGCCACCGAGGTCGAAGACGAGGATCGTCTGGTCGTCCTTGTCCAGGCCGTAGGCCAGGGCGGCCGCGGTCGGCTCGTTGACGATGCGCAGGACGTTGAGGCCCGCGATCTCACCGGCCTCCTTGGTGGCCTGGCGCTCGGAGTCGTTGAAGTACGCCGGAACGGTGATGACCGCGTCGACGACCTTCTCGCCCAGGTACGCCTCGGCGTCACGCTTCAGCTTCTGCAGGATGAAGGCGCTCATCTGCTGCGGGTTGAAGCTCTTGCCGTCGATGTCGATCTTCCAGTCGGTGCCCATGTGGCGCTTGACCGACCGGATGGTCCTGTCGACGTTGGTGACCGCCTGACGCTTGGCCACCTCGCCGACGAGCACCTCGCCGTTCTTGGCGAAGGCGACGACGGACGGCGTGGTCCTGGCACCTTCGGCGTTGGTGATGACGGTGGGCTCGCCGCCTTCAAGAACGCTGACGACGGAGTTAGTCGTGCCCAGGTCGATGCCGACCGCACGTGCCATTTCGATTCCTCCAGCTGGCCTGACTTGAGTGGAACTGACTCAAGGATGCACGACGGCCCTCACCGCGTCAACAGACATGAGTGGGGTCGACTCAACTCTTCAGTCCGAGGCTCACTCACACAAGGGCTCCGGGCGCGTCGATCCCCCTGATCGGACGCCCCTCCGTGAGAGAGTCCGATACCTCACGAATATCCCACGAAAGGGTGTGGTGGGGGCAATGACGGCCAAGCGCGGACTCGACCTCCTGGGCGGACTGACCCTGCTCCTCACCCTCTCCCCCCTGCTCCTGGCCGTCGCCCTCCTGATCACCCTGGACCGGCGACGGCGACGGGCCGGGCCGGAGGGGCCGCCGCGGGGAGGCCGACCGGACCGGCCGGCGGGAGGCCGTGGGGACCGGCCGGAGGGGCCGCTGCGGCGCCGGACCATGGCGGGCCGGGACGGGAAGCCCTTCCGGATACTGACCTTCCGCACCCCGGGCCCGCTCGCCGCGCTGCCGCTGCTGCTCCATGTCGTACGGGGGGAGATGTCCCTGGTGGGCCCGTGCCCCCTCGTGCCGGACCACCGGGAGTGCCTGGGCGAGGCCCGGCGCCGGCTCTCCGTACGCCCGGGGATCACCGGGCTGTGGCAGATCAGCGGCCGCTCCGAGCTGCCGTGGGAGGAGCGCGAGCTGCTCGACCTCCACTATGTGGACCATCACTGGCTGGGGATGGATCTGGCCATCCTGGCGCGTACGCTTCCAGCAGTCCGCAGACGTCGCGCGGCGGCGGGGAAGACCCGGCCGGCAAGGCTTGCCTGAGCGACACAGATCACCGCGGGCGCCGCTACAGCGCGGCGCCGCGAAGCGGTAATCTCGGCACGGACTGAATAAGTTACCGCTTAGTAGTGCCACACTCGGCAGTGTGGCGCTCTCGCCTCGCAGGCCCGCCCGAGGAGCCCCTCATGCAACTCGCCGCGATCATCGTGTCGCTGGTCATCACGGTGGTGGCCGTCGCGCTGTTCGGCCGCGCCATCGCGCAGATCTACCGCTTCGTGAAGCTCGGCCAGCCCGTCCCCGCGGGCACCCGCACCGGCGACCCCACACAGCGCACCATCACCCTGGTCAAGGAGTTCCTCGGCCACACCCGGATGAACCGCTGGGGCGTCGTCGGCGTCGCGCACTGGTTCGTGGCGGTGGGCTTCTTCTCGCTGCTGCTCACGATCGTCAACGCCTTCGGCCAGCTCTTCCAGGCCGACTGGCTGATCCCGGTCATCGGCGACTGGCTGCCGTACGAGATCTTCACCGAGTTCCTCGGCCTGATGACGGTCCTCGGCATCCTGACCCTGATCGTGATCCGGCAGCTGAACCGGCCGGGCGGGGCGGAGCGCAAGTCCCGCTTCGCGGGCTCCAAGACCGGCCAGGCGTACTTCGTCGAGGCCGTCATCCTGATCGTCGGCGTCTGCATCATGACGCTGCGCGCCCTGGAGGGCGTCCAGCACCACGTCACCAGCTGGGAGCCGGGCTTCTTCGCCTCGTACCCGCTGATCGCGCTGCTCGACGGGCTGGACCTGAGCACGATCCAGCACCTCACCTACTTCTTCGCCGCGCTCAAGATCGTCACGTCCTTCACCTGGATGATCACGGTCTCGCTCAACACCAACATGGGCATCGCCTGGCACCGCTTCCTCGGCTTCCCGAACATCTGGTTCAAGCGGAACGCCGACGGTTCCACCGCGCTGGGCGCCCTGCAGCCGATGACGACCGGCGGCAAGGAGATCGACTGGGAGGACCCGGCCGAGGACGCCGTCTTCGGCGTCTCCCAGGTCGAGCAGTTCTCCTGGAAGGGCATCCTCGACTTCTCCACGTGCACGGAGTGCGGCCGCTGCCAGTCGCAGTGCCCCGCCTGGAACACCGGTAAGCCGCTCTCCCCCAAGCTGCTGATCATGGCGCTGCGCGACCACGCGCACGCCAAGGCGCCGTACCTGCTTGCCGGCGGCGGCAAGACCATGGAGGGCGACGAGAAGGCGTCGGCGGACCAGCTGGCCGGTGTCCCTGCGTCCGCCCTGGCGGAGGCCGAGCGGCCGCTGATCGGGACCGTCGAGGAGAACGGCGTCATCGACCCGGACGTCCTGTGGTCCTGCACCACCTGCGGCGCCTGTGTCGAGCAGTGCCCGGTCGACATCGAGCACGTCGACCACATCGTCGACATGCGCCGCTACCAGGTGATGATCGAGTCCGCCTTCCCGTCGGAGGCCGGCACGATGCTCAAGAACCTGGAGAAGAAGGGCAACCCCTGGGGTCTGGCCAAGAAGCAGCGCGTCGAGTGGACCAAGGAGGTCGACTTCGAGGTCCCGATCGTCGGCAAGGACGTCGAGGACCTCACCGAGGTCGACTACCTCTACTGGGTCGGCTGCGCGGGCGCCCTTGAGGACCGGGCCAAGAAGACCACCAAGGCCTTCGCCGAACTGCTGCACATGGCGGGCGTGAAGTTCGCGATCATGGGCGGCGAGGAGAAGTGCACCGGTGACTCGCCCCGCCGCCTGGGCAACGAGCCGCTGTTCCAGCAGCTCGGCGCCGAGAACGTGGCGATGCTGAACATGGCCTTCGGCGAGGACGACGAGGACGAGTCGACCAAGAAGCCGAAGTCGGCGAAGAAGATCGTCGCCACCTGCCCGCACTGCTTCAACACGATCGCCAACGAGTACCCGCAGCTGGGCGGCGAGTTCGAGGTCATCCACCACACGCAGCTGCTCCAGCACCTCATCGACGAGGGCAAGCTGATCCCGGTGACGCCGGTCGAGGGTCTGATCACGTACCACGACCCCTGCTACCTGGGCCGCCACAACAAGGTCTACACGCCGCCGCGCGAGATCATGGACAAGGTCCCGGGCCTGCGCCAGCAGGAGATGCACCGCCACAAGGAGCGCGGCTTCTGCTGCGGCGCCGGCGGCGCGCGGATGTGGATGGAGGAGCGGATCGGCAAGCGCATCAACAACGAGCGCGTCGACGAGGCCCTCTCCCTCAACCCGGACATCGTCTCCACCGCCTGCCCGTTCTGCCTGGTCATGCTGACCGACTCGGTCAACGGCAAGAAGAACGAGGGCAAGGCCAAGGAGTCCGTCCAGGTGGTGGACGTGGCGCAGCTGCTCCTGGAGTCGGTGAAGAAGCCGGCGGACGAACTGCCGACGGAGCCGGAGCACGAGCCGGAGCCGGCGCAGTAGCGCGTACGACACGGAGAAGGGCCGTCCCCCCGGGGACGGCCCTTTCTGTCGCTCCCGGCCTGCCTTTCCCGGCGCGGCTGTCATCGCCTGGGGCGCCCCCTCGGTGCCCCTAGGGGATGTCACAGCTCAGTGGCAAAGGCGCGCCCTCACAGCGGGAACGGGTACGTTCGATACGTGGCTGGATTCAGGAACGGACGCGGCCGGGACAACCGCCCCCCGCAACAACAACCGCAGCAGGCGCCGTACGGGTACAACGCGGCTCCGCCGCCGTACCCGCAGCAGCAGTGGCCCCCACAGGCTCCCCAGGGAGCCCCACAGGGCGCGCCGCAGGGATACGGGGAGCCGGAGTACTTCGGGGACCCCTACCCGCAGCAGCACGCCGGCACGGCGAACAACCCGGGTCACACGCAGGCGTTCAGCATCCATGACGACCCCTACGGCAACGCCGCCACCTATCAGGCCGGCGCCGCCCCCGCGGCCCCGGCGGGCCCGCGGCTGCCGTGGAAGGCCCTGCTGAGCGGCGTCGTGCTGCGCCCCGCGCAGACGTTCCTCCAGATGCGGGACTACCCCGTCTGGAGCCCGGCGCTGGTCGTCACGTTCCTCTACGGCCTGCTGGCGATCTTCGGCTTCGACAAGGCCCGCGACGAGGCGATCAACGCGACCCTGTCGACCGCGATCCCGTACGTCCTGATGACGGGCGTCGGCTTCGTCCTCGGTGGAGCGATCCTGGGCGCGGTCACCCACACGCTGGCCCGCCAGTTCGGCGGAGACGGCGCCTGGCAGCCGACCGTGGGCCTGTCGATGCTGATCATGTCGATCACGGACGCGCCCCGGCTGGTCTTCGCGATGTTCCTGGGCGGCGAGAACGGCCTGGTACAGGTCCTGGGCTGGCTGACCTGGCTGGCGGCGGGCGCCCTGCTCACGGTGATGGTGAGCCGCTCGCACGACCTGCCGTGGCCGAAGGCGCTGGGCGCGTCGGCGGTCCAGCTGGTGGCGCTGCTGTCGCTGATCAAGCTGGGCACGCTGTAACGACGTACGTACGGGAGAGGCCCCCGCCGGGAAACCGGCGGGGGCCTTCTCGTCGTTCCGTACCGGAACAGGCGTGCACATGGTTACGCGTCGAGGACCTGGCCCTCGCGCTTGACGACGGGCGGCTCGACGGACCAGGGGAAGTTGATCCACTCGTCGGTCTTCTTCCACACGTACTCGCACTTCACGAGGGAGTGCGACTTCTCGTAGATGACCGCGGAGCGGACCTCGGCGACGTGGTCGACGCAGAAGTCGTGGACGAGCTTGAGGGTCTTGCCGGTGTCGGCGACGTCGTCGGCGATCAGAACCTTCTTGTCGGAGAAGTCGATCGCGTTGGGGACGGGCGCCAGCATGACCGGCATCTCCAGCGTCGTGCCCACGCCGGTGTAGAACTCCACGTTCACGAGGTGGATGTTCTTGCAGTCCAGCGCGTACGCCAGGCCGCCGGCGACGAAGACGCCGCCGCGGGCGATGGAGAGCACGATGTCGGGCTCGTAGCCGTCGTCGGCGATGGTCTGCGCGAGCTCGCGGATCGCGCGCCCGAAGCCCTCGTACGTCAGGTTCTCGCGTACTTCACTCATGACGACCGCCGCCTCACACCTGGGTCCGATGGAAGTTCAGGAACGAACGGGAGGCCGTCGGCCCCCGCTGCCCCTGGTAGCGCGAGCCGTACCGCTCGCTGCCGTACGGGTACTCGGCGGGCGAGCTCAGCCGGAACATGCACAGCTGCCCGATCTTCATCCCCGGCCACAGCTTGATCGGCAGGGTGGCGAGGTTCGACAGCTCCAGGGTCACGTGGCCCGAGAAACCGGGGTCGATGAACCCGGCGGTCGAGTGCGTGACGAGCCCCAGCCGCCCGAGGGAGCTCTTGCCCTCGAGGCGCGACGCGATGTCGTCGGGGAGGGTGATGACCTCGTAGGTCGAGGCGAGCACGAACTCGCCGGGGTGGAGGATGAACGCCTCGTCGCCCTCGGGCTCGACCTGACGGGTGAGGTCGAGCTGCTCGACGGCGGGGTCGATGTGGGGGTGGCGGTGGTTCTCGAACACCCGGAAGAAGCGGTCAAGCCGCACGTCGATGCTCGAGGGCTGCACCATGGATTCGTCGTACGGGTCGATGCGTACCCGCCCGGCATCGATCTCGGCCCGGATGTCCTTGTCTGAGAGAAGCACGCCCCCACGATACGCAGAGGGCGCGGACCTGCCCCAATCGGCAGGACCCCGCGCCCCGACAGGCATCAGCGCTGCTCAAGCTCCACGGGCACCGCATGCCTCAGCCGCGCACACCGCGGACACCGGACGAGCCGCCCGGGCCCGATCCGTCCGGCACCGAGCTGCTGCAACGGGAACGAAGCGGTACTGAACACGTGCCCCTCGGCACAACGGACGACGGTGCGCTCCATCGAACCCATCAAGTCCCTTCCCCGACAAGTGGTGGACGAGACAGCCACATTAGGGGATCAAGGGGACACCACTCCAGGCGGCACTCCGCCCGCGGAGGCTACGCCTCAACTGCACGATGGGGTACAGTGTCCGAGTCTGCGGTACCGATCACCGGCCGCTGCGCGGATGTAGTTTAATGGTAGAACATGAGCTTCCCAAGCTCAGAGCGCGGGTTCGATTCCCGTCATCCGCTCTTGAACGAAGGCCCTGGTCAGAGACCAGGGCCTTCGTCGTTGTCTAGACCTATCGAGGCCCGCGTGCCATTCGCGCGCCATAAGTGCTTTAACGGGGCGTCAGACTGAGCCCCGCTCTTCCCATGGAATGGCCCACCGGGCACCCGCCCGTGGCCGGTACGATCCTCAGACCCGCCCGGAGGTGAGAACCGGCCGGGCAGCCCAGTGAGGGGAAGCATCTTGCATCGCACTTCCGTCGCGGCCGTCCTCGCTGCGGGCTTGGTTCTGACCTTGGCCGCCTGCGTCGGTGACAAAGGCAACGAGCCCAAGACCACTGCCGCCGGCAGCACGGCACCGTCGCCGTCCGCCACGTACAACGACCGGCTGCTGGACGAGGGGCAGAAGCAGTTCCTGGCCGTCGTATGGAAGTACACGCCCAAGCGGGCCGAGATAGCCGCGATGTCCGCACAGGATCTCAAGGCCATGACGGAGACGTACTCGGCCGAGTGCTCGGGGCGCCGCAAGGACCGCGAACAGTCGTTGAGGAGTTCCCCGACCGGGCAGAAGGCAACCCCTGAGCAGTTCACCGAGGTCCTGGATGCCTGGGACAAGCTGTGCGGCATCGAGCCGGGCGCCCGCGAGGAACTGCTGAAGCACGTCAAGATCTCCAACGGGCACGCCGACCCGGACTTCGGCGGCGGACCGGTGTACTTGTACGACCTCTCGATCACCAATCTCGGCAAGGACACGGCCGACTACCGCGTCACCATCGAGGCGTACGACAAGGACGGCGACTTCCTCGGCGAGACCGGGGCCTACGCCGAGCGACTCGGCCCCGACAAGACCAACCGCCAGCCGGAGCAGCTGATCGTCCCGAACGGGGTGTCGAACGGCACCATCGCGGATATCGCCGAACTGAAGGTCACCAACGTGGAACGCGTGCCCGGCGGCACACTGCTCCAATAGCCCCCCGCCGGACGCGGCTTGCCCTCGTCGGCAGCCCCGGGCCTGCGTCCTGCTCACATGTTGCTGTGGCCACGTGGCGAGCAGCTCTCTCTGCCTACGGGATCGGTCGAGCGATCCGTGCTGGTGTCAGACGTGCCCGACAAGGTCCCCGCGACCGTGCGAGTGGTGGAGGAGACATGGCGAGACGAATGCGGGACGAGGCGTTCCGGATAGAGCAGGAGCAGGGGCGCTACGCCCCCCACGTACGCCCGATCAACGAGATGGTCGACGCCTTGCGCGACCGGGACGGACGTGGCTGGATGCCGCACGTCGCCCCCTGGCACGGGGGAGTCGAGGCGCGCGCCCTGTCGATCCTGCGGGACCCGGGCCCCAAGACGCAGGAGGGTGTCGGCTCCGGATTTCTGTGCGTGGAGAACGACGACCCGACAGCGGAGCTTCAGGTCCAGCTCTTCGACGGGGCGGGGGTCGCGCCGCGGGACGTCACCCCGTGGAACGCCTACCCCTGGTACATCAACCGCTCGCCGAAGGCGGCCGAGCTCCAGGCGGGCGTCGAGGTCCTCAAGCAATTGCTTGAGCTGATGCCGAAGGTCGAGGTCGTGCTCCTGCAGGGCAGCGAAGCCCAGGACGCGTGGCGCCGCCTGCTCAAGACGCCCCCCGGAGCTGTCCGTGAACGCAGTCTGAAGGTCGTCAGCACCTACCACCCGGGACGGCAGGCTCTCTTCACGCCGGATCCGGAGGAACGCGCCCGCCGCGCACAGCACAGAGTCGACTCCTGCCAGATAGTCGGTGACGTGCTCCGTGGGGTGGGCGTGCCGTTGAAGTGACCCCTCAGGTCCCGGCACTTCGGTTTTCCCGGATGCGGCGGGCCAGGCTGCCGGGAGGCCCCCTGCCGTCCAGCGGGGTCCGCTCGGGCCGCTTGGAGTCACTCAGGGCGACCAGGTCCGATGGCCTTCCCCTCGCTGCGCCTCCAGGAGGCGCAGCATGCATACGAGGCCGCCGAGTGCGCAGCCAGGCTGAGGCGAGGAAGGCTGAGCAGGCCAGGCGAGAGGCCGAGCACCGCCGCCGCAACGATCGGTGGAGGCCAGGACCAGGAGAGGGTCCGGGCCCACTCCCACCACAGCAGCCGAGTCAGCCAAGGACCAGGGATTCGTCTCCGAAGTCTGCTACCAGCTTGAGCTGCCCTCCCAGGGCCGCCACGTAGGAGGCCAGGGTCTCGACTTCAGAGCGCCTGACCTCGCCTCTCTCGATGGCTGAGACGCGGCCCTGGGTGACACCCAAGATCTCCGCAACCTGGTTCTGCGTGATGTGCTGACGCTTCCGCACTTCCGCCAAGCGGTACGCCCGAACCTCGGCAAGCATCTGCTGCGACCCTGCCTCGATCCTTGCCTTCTCTTCGGGTGTGAACGCGAGATCTTCCTTAAGGTCGTCCCACGAGGTGGCGCCGCTCTTATTAGTGGTCACGCCTGCGTCTCCTCTCGGTAGATCGCGTATGCCGCTTCGGCCTGTTTGATTGCGCTCGGGTACCAGGTCTGCCAGTTCCCCGACTTGTCACCGCCGACCAGGATCACCGCGTTCCGATCGGGGTCGAAGACGAACAACAGTCTGACCTCAGTTGATCCGGACGAGCCTGGCCGGAGTTCCTTGAGGTTCGGGAGCTTCGATCCCTTGATGTGATCGACCAAGGGGCGCCCCAACGTAGGGCCTTCCTGCTTGAGGACGTCAAGGGCGCTGGCGATCTGCACCAGCGTCTCCCGGTCGGTGCGACGCAGGCCATGAAGCCAGGCAAGCGCCGGCTCGATGACCTTGATCTCGTACGGCATAAGCCCCTCTGGTCGACTAATACCCCTACATAGTATCACTCACGCGTGATACTCGCAGGTGATCCCGCAGCGATGCCCCCATTGCCTTCACGCGGACCAATCAGGACCGGATGCAGGCCATTGGGGCACCATGCGGGGGCGGCGACCACACGGACGGCGGTGTTGCCCTGGCAACACCACCCATCTCGGCGACCCGCCACACGAACAGCTCGGGGAGACTCGCCTCCCGCGGATACGCCCGCACCGGTCCTTCACACGAAGCCCGCAGATCACCGACCACCCGGGAGCTCACACCCACCCGACTCACATACCTCGTCACGCACGCCGTCGCACCAGGACGAAGAACGTCCGCATGGACCGCACCGCAGGCGCTCCCGCAGCAGCGCTCGATCGAATGGGGGCTCCACTCTCGACTGACCGAGGAACTCGGTCCGGCAGCCCGAGACTCCGGACTGTGCCCCATCCGTGCCCTTCGGAGCGGTGAACAGCGGTCGACACAGGTGCCACAGAGCCAGCGATCGACTCTGCCTCAGAGAACATTTGCGCTGGTCAGAGGCCTGTCGATCAAGCTGGGCGGCGGTGATTCCCAAGCTCAGAGCGCGGGTTCGATTCCCGTCATCCGCTCTTCTACGAAGCCCCAGGTCAACGACCTGGGGCTTCTGTGTGGGCAGACGGGTCCCGCCGCCCGTACATCCTTCAGTCTCGCGCGATAGGGCACGCGGAGGGCATGAACACAGCATTGTCTCGCCGGAGGTGTCGCATGAGTGCTCTGACCTGCCCTAACGGCGGAGTTACCGCCACTGCGGCCAGGTAGAAGCTCTGAGCCGGGTGTTACCTGTACCGGAATCACGGGGCGGCCTCGCCCTCTTGCGGAATGATCAAGGCATGGAAGCCACGCCCAGCGTTCCCGAGCTCCGCCGCAACAGGTTCGCCAAGCGGCTTCCCGCCAAGCTCTCGGAGCTCGGCGGCCCCGCCCACGGCCACGTCGACCTTCCACTGCACCTCGCGTGGTCCGGCCTGTCTCGGTTCGACCTCGACCAGCCCCGATTGCGGATGAGCTGCTATCGGATCGTGCTGGCCGAAGGGCAGCACGATGACCTGGTCCATTACCTGAACCGGGAACTGCTCGTCGCCATGTGGCCCGTCCTGCGCACGCTGATCAGCCGGGACATCCGCGATGTCTGGGAGGACGCCTTCAACGAGCTGACGCCCGACGCCCAGGCTGCTGCGTGAATCTCACGGAACTGCACCGGCGGCTCCTCGCGGACGTCCTCGCCGTGGGCGATGTCTACCCGCTCGTGCTCACGGGTGGCTACGCCGTCCAGGCACATGGCCTGGTCGACCGGCTCAGCAAGGACCTCGATGTGGCCACCGAGAACCCGGAACCGATGGAGAAGATCGCCGCCGCCGTGCGCGCCGGGCTGGAACAACGCAGCTGGCAGGTACGAGCGTTGGAAACCGACCCGCTGTCCGCGCGGCTGATCGTCACCGACACCTCCACCGGCGAGGCGTGCGAGGTCGATGTCCTCAAGGAAGCACTCTGGCGTCCGCCTGTGAGGACTCAGGACGGCTTGGTGCTTTCCCTGGAGGACGTGGTCGGCACGAAGGTTCGCGCGCTGGCAGACCGGGGCCTGGCGCGTGAACTGATCGACGTCCGAGCGGCAACGGATCGCGCCCGCGACCAACGGCCGGGCGGTGATCCCGGTCGGAACCCCCTGAACGGAAAGCGCTCGTCCGACCACGGAGCGGAGTACGCTGAAAGTACCGGGAGTAACCCGAACACCCGCTCCCACGCGGACGTCGTTTCCGGCGATCAAGACACTGGGCCGCCCTACGGGACGGCCCGGAGACGGGTCCGCGATCATGACCACCACCCTCGCACCCCCGCTCTCGGCGCGCCTGTCGCTGACACCGAAGACCACCCTCGCCGGCCTCCTGGACGGCGCCTGGTGGCCTCGCTCGCGTGACCTCGCCGCCGAGATCCCGCCCCTGGTCGACGCGCTGGAGGAGCACTACGGACGCATCACACGCGTCACGGTGAACCCCGGACGGTGGCCCGTCGTCCCGCACAAGGTTCCCGTCACCGGCCACACCGTGCACGTCGGCTGGTTCACCGAACAGGATCCCGACAAGATGATCCTGCTCTCCTACACCGTCGGCCGCTGCGACCTGCTGGTGATCCCGCCCGAGACCGAACCCGCCGCAGCCGCCCGGCTGATGACCGCCGCCGCCCTCCCCGGCAGCGTCCTCACCGCCGGCGCCCTCATGTCCGACGAAGCCGCGACCGGCCGCCGTATGCGGGACGGCCGAAGCGGCGAGGACGCCTGGGAGACCGACGGCGGGTCCGCCCCGCCGCCGCTCCGGCACCCGGTCGTCGGCGCGCGGATGATCCCCCTGCCGGGGAACACGCGGAGATGACGACATGGAGACCCTGATCACGCTCGCGGCAGGCGCCCTCCTGATCGCGCTCGGCATGCACCTGATCCACCGGCTCAACGCCCAGCACGACGCACGCATCGCGGCCCACCACTTCAGCGACCCCTACCCGGCCATCGCGCGTCCACCCGGTCACAGCCACCATGAGTCGCCCGGTCACAGCCACCACGAGTCGACAGGGCACACCTCCAGCCGCAGGAGCACGGGCACGTGGCCCTGACCTCAGACCACTGACCTCAGACCACTCCTCCGACCGAGGGCCGCGGGTGGGGCACCCGACACCCGGGACAACCCACCCGCCGGCCCCTCGCTTCGCCCCGAAGGGAACACACCGTCTTGTACCCCGTCGAGAACGAGCCCCTGCCGCAGGCAGGACACGCCGAGATCCGCATCGTCGCCGCCACCCCCGAAGCCGCCCGCGCGGTGGCCGAAGTGATCCGCCGCTGTTTCGCCGGGACGGAACAGCGCAGCTACCCCGTTCCCGACGGCGGCACCCGGCTCCACCTCACCGTCGACACCGAATCCACCGCGGAACCCGCCCTCTCCTGGCTCACCACCAGCAGACCGCCCACGCGCACGGGCGCCCACGGCGACGAAGCCTGAGAAGCATCGGCCTCCACATGAACCAGAGGCTCGATCACGGCGACACTCCGCAGGGCGGCCCCAGCGGAGTGAGTGCGCTGGGGCCGTCGCGACGGCCGCCGCGAGCGTCTCGAACTCGGCACCGGCCGGTACGTCGGCGCGGCCGCCGGGGCACCGTGGGTTCGATTCCCGTCATCCGCTCTTGAACGAAGGCCCTGGTCACAGACCAGGGCCTTCTTCGTTGTCCAGGCCTCTCGGGGAGGCGCGAGCCGGGGGCCGCCGCGCTTGCGGCTGCCCCGGTGCGCTGCCGCCCTGCGGCGGCGGTGCGTCAGCTCTGTGCGGTGTCGTCGCCCGTCTGCCCGGCGCCCTCGGCTGAGCCTGCCTTCTCGCGCATCTTGCGCACCAGCTCCGCCTTCTGGTCGGCGGCACCCTGGCGGTCGAGGTTGCGGTGCGGCCCGTTGTTCTGCCTTTCGGCGCGGGACAGCCTCTTGCGCTGGCCGCCGCCCTGGCCCACGGGGTTGTTGATGTTCTTGCTCACGGTCATGGGTTCTCCCGGTAACGATGTGCTGTGATCTACGGATTCATCGGTGGGGGACGGGCGCGGCGACGTCGAAGGACGTCAGCAGGTGCCCCTCACGCTCTCACTCGTGAATCGGCGTCTGGAAGAACATGACAAAGACGTTACCCGGTTCCGCCGACCCCGCACACCAAGCTCTCGCCGCCCGTGTCCGAGGGCGGGGGCCGGGGTGGCGAGTGGCTCGCGCGGACCGTTCACCACGTCGAGACCGAGATCGACCGCGTCCCCGTGGTACTGGATGGGCTGGTTCCGCTGGAGCTCTGTCGGCTTGGTCATTCCCGCGCAGGGGCGGGCGCCCGGGTGCGGGGAGATCACATCCGGTCAGCGGTCAGCGGAGAGAGCGGACGCTCGAAGAAGGTCTCGAGCACGACCGTGGCCTGCGTCCCGCTGACCCCGTCGATGGCGTAGATCCGACGCAGCACGTCCTGCAGTTGCTCGGTGGTCGCGGTCCTGACCTTCACCAGCACCGAGGCGGAGCCGGCGATGACGTGCGCCTCCAGGATTTCGGGGAGCGCGGCGAAGTCCTGCGCCGAGTCACCCATCCAGGACGTCGAGTCGACCATCACGTAGGCCAGGACCGCGCCACCCGCCGCGACCGGGTCCACCTCGGCGGTGGTGCGTTTGATGACGCCGCGCTCGCGCAGCTTGCGCACCCGCTCATGAGCGGCACCGGCAGACAGGCCGACGGCCTGTCCCAGTGCGGCGTAGGACTGGGTGGCGTCCTGCTGGAGCTGGTCCAGCAGCGCACGATCGATGTGATCCACAACTCTCCATTCGGGACTTCCTTGCTTTGACGATATCTCATCCTGCAATCTTCGCCTTGAGCAAGACGAGATTCGCCATGCGGTGCCTGTAGGAAGGGAAGACCCCCATGACCATCGAGCCACCCGGGCTGTACGAGATGCTCGACGACAGATTCCGTACCGGCCGGTGCATGAACGGTGATGCGGCGCTGGAGGTCCTGTACACGGGCTGCCGTTGGGCCGAGGGGCCGATCTACCTGCCCGCCTGGCGCCAGGTCGTCTGGAGCGACATCCCCAACGACCGGATGCTGCGGTGGGACGAGGAGACCGGCGCGGTCAGCGTCTTCCGCCGCTCCGCCGGGCACACCAACGGCAACACCCTCGACCGCGAGGGCCGGCTGATCACCTGCGAGCAGGGCAACCGCCGGGTCACCCGGACCGAACACGACGGCTCCATCACCGTGTTGGCCGACCGCTGGCAGGGCAAGCGTCTGAACAGCCCGAACGACGCGGCCGTGAAATCCGACGGCTCGATCTGGTTCTCCGACCCGGACTTCGGCATCACCAGCGACTACGAGGGGTACCGCGCGCAGAGCGAGATCGGCTCCAACAACGTCTACCGGATCGATCCCGCCACGGGCGAAGTGCGGCTGGTCGCCGACTGCTTCGGCGCGCCGAACGGGCTGGTC
The DNA here is from genome assembly GCF_044764755.1 of Streptomyces sp. NPDC093600. Lineage (NCBI taxonomy): Bacteria > Bacillati > Actinomycetota > Actinomycetes > Kitasatosporales > Streptomycetaceae > Streptomyces > Streptomyces sp. NPDC093600. The sequence continues at coordinate 32,106 of NZ_JBIWIU010000009.1, read as the reverse complement.
TTCTCGGCCGACGAGCGGCAGCTGTTCGTCTCCGACACCGGCGCGGGCTGCATCCGGGTCTTCGACGTACGCGCTGACGGCACGCTGTCCGAGGGCGAGGTCTTCGCCGAGGCCGGAGCCCGCGAGAAGGCCCGTTTCGACAACCTCCGCTTCGACGACGGCGGTCGGCTGTGGGTGGCCGCGATGGGTGACGGGGTGCACTGCTACGACCCCGACGGCACCCTGATCGGGCGGCTCAACGTCCCCGAGACGGTCGCCAACATCTCCTGGGGCGGCGCCAAGCGCAACCGCCTCTTCATCTCCGCGGAGACGAGCCTGTATTCGGTGGTCATGGGCGTCACCGGCACGCACCCGACGGGCCCGGGGCGACGGCCCTGGCCGGAGCCGGAGCCCCGGTGACCTGCCGGAGCGCATGCGTGGAGGGACGGGCCTCAGCGTCGTGGACTGATCATTTGCCGCTGTCCTCGGCGAGAGTGTGGGCGACGAGGGCGTTGGCATGGCCGTGACCGAGCCCGTGCTCGGACTTGAGCCAGTTGACGAGTTCCATGTGCTTGGCGAGCGGAGAGGAGCGGATGAGGTCCTTCCACTCGGCGATCGGACGGCCGTACTTCTTCTCGATGGACGGGAAGTAGCTGGCAGGTCCCTTCACGGCGTCGGTCATGGGTGCCCCCGTTTCATATCGGAATGATGGTGGTGGTGACGATGATCGCTGCAGGAACGGCGGCCGGGTAACGGTCGGTCGGAGCGCCGGCCAGCCGAGCCGTCACCGCGCTCAGCCCCAGCAGGCCGAGCCCGGCGCCGACGGTGAACGCCAGAACGGACGCGGCCGAGGTCGGTCATGGCGGGGCCTTCCTCGCTTCGATGTTGTCGCCGATATGACCGATGGCAAGGAGCAGAGTCATCGCTCCCGTCGATGTGCACTGGAACACACCTCGGCGGCGCCTGGGGCGTCGCCCACGTGGTCTTCGCGCTCCTGGTCGTCGGCGGCACCTGGGCTGATCACCCGCCCGCGCGCCCCTAGTCATCACGATCCAGGATCCCGAGCGGCCGTGATCCACTGGAGAGCTCGGCCACACGGCGAGACAATTCAACTGATTACCGTTTCAGGTTGCCCTTCGGCAGGGAGCCGGTATGCAGGTGCCTCACGCTCGCTCTCGCGCTCGCTCTCCCGGCGCCGTCATCGGGGTCGCGGTCGCCCTGGCCGTCGGCTGCGGCGGCGTCACCGAGGCCGGGCCCACGGGCGCCTCGTCTGCCGAGGCGATTCCGGTCGTCGCCTCGACGAACGTGTACGGCGATGTCGTCCGGCAGATCGGGGGCGACAGGGTCCGGGTCGTCTCGTTCATCAGCGACCCGGCGCAGGATCCCCACTCCTACGAGGGCAGTACGCGCAACCAGCTCCAGCTGGCCGAGGCCGCGGTCGTCGTCGAGAACGGCGGCGGCTACGACGACTTCGTCGGGCGGATGCTGCGCGGCTCGGGCAACTCGTCCGCCCAGGTGGTCAACGCCGTACAGGTCTCCGGGAAGTCCCCCGACGCCGCAGGGGAGTTCAACGAGCACGTCTGGTACGACCTCCCCACCATGGTCGGGCTCGGTGACCGGATCGCGGACGCCCTGGCCGAGGCGGCACCCGCCGACGGCGCGGCGTTCCGGAAGAACGCTCAGGTCTTCGAGGAGAAGGTCACCGCCCTCCAGGAACGGACGGACCAAATCAACGCCCGCCACGCGGGCACGGCCGTCGCCGTCACCGAGCCCGTCCCGCTGTACCTGACAGAGGCGTGCGGCCTGGTGAACAAGACGCCCGCCGACTTCAGCGAAGCCATCGAGGAGGGCGACGACGTCTCCCCGCGGAGCCTGCGGGCGACGATCGCGCTGCTCACCGGCAAGCGGGTCCAGGCGCTGGTCTCCAACGAGCAGACCGCCGGCCCCCAGACCGAGAAGGTCGAGAAGGCCGCCGCCGACAACGGCGTCCCCGTGGTTCCCGTGACCGAGACCCTTCCCGAGGGGAAGGACTACATCGGCTGGATGGCGTCCAACGTCGACGCCCTCGCCCGCGCCCTGGACCGGTGAGGAGCCGTGGACCACGTGGAGCGCACCGAGGCCGTCGCACCAGACCGCACCGAGGCCATCCCGCCGGACCACGCGGCGGCCGTCGCACCGGACCACACCGAGGCCGTCGCCCCGCCGTCGCGGGCCGGAGACGCCGCCGCCGGCGGAACGGCCCCGGTGATCAGTCTGCGGGGAGCCGCGCTGGCCTACGGCGATCGCGTGCTCTGGAGCGGCCTCGACCTCGCCGTGCGGCCCGGGGAGTTCCTCGCGGTACTGGGGCCGAACGGATCGGGCAAGACCAGCCTGCTGCGCGTCCTGCTGGGCCGGCAGCCGCTCACCGCCGGGACCCTGACGGTGCTCGGCGGGCCCGCCCACCGGGGCAGTCGGCACATCGGTTACGTACCGCAGCAGAAGTCCCTCCCCGCCCATACGATGCTGCGGGCCCGGGACCTCGTACGGCTCGGGCTCGAAGGGCACCGGTGGGGCCTGCCGCTGGCTCCCGGCGCGGTCCGCCGCCGTGTCGAGAAGCTGTTGGAGTCTGTCGGCGCGCTGCCGTACGCCGACACGCCTGTCGGCCTGCTGTCCGGGGGTGAACAGCAGCGCCTCCGTATCGCGCAGGCCCTGGCCAACGATCCGCGGATCCTGCTCTGCGACGAGCCGCTGCTCTCCCTCGACCCGCAGCACCAGCGCACGGTCACGGCGCTCGTGGACCGGCGGCGCCGGGCGGCGGACACGGCGGTCGTCTTCGTCACCCACGAGATCAACCCGGTCCTCGGACTGGTGGACCGGGTGCTCTACCTGGCGCCGGGCGGCTTCCGGATCGGGCCGCCCGACGAGGTGATGACCACCGCCACCCTCTCCCGGCTCTACGGGACCCGGGTCGACGTCGTCCGCGTACGGGACCGGGTCGTCGTCGTGGGGGCACCGGACGCGGCGGCCGTGCACCACGTCGCCGGCCGGGCGAACGGTGGTGGACAGCTGTGACCGCTGTGACCGCTGTGACCGCGAGGTGGCCTCTCGTCACGCTCGCGGACGGGGAGGACCGCGGCGTCTGGCAGCGGATCTTCAATTTCGAGGACTACGGAGACCTGCTGGGCCTGGTGCACAACTCGCTGCTGGCCGGTGTCCTGCTGGGCCTGACGGGCGGGCTGGTCGGGGTGTTCGTGATCATGCGGGATCTGCCGTTCGCGGTGCACGGGATCAGCGAGCTGTCGTTCGCCGGCGCCGCGGCGGCCCTGCTGATGGGGATGAACGTCGTCGCCGGCTCGATCGTGGGCTCGCTGCTGGCGGCGGCCGCGATCGGGATCCTCGGTGTCCGGGCCCGGGACCGGAATTCGATCATCGGCATCCTCATGCCGTTCGGACTCGGCCTCGGCGTGCTCTTCCTGTCGCTGTACCAAGGGCGGGCGGCCAACAAGTTCGGCATCCTCACCGGCCAGATCATCGCCGTGGACACCCCGCAGATGGGGTGGCTCGTCGGCACGTCCGCCGTGGTCCTGATCGCCCTGGCGGTCGTCTGGCGGCCGCTCACCTTCGCCAGCGCGGATCCGGAGGTGGCCGAGGCCCGTGGCGTCCCCGTCCGCGCGCTGTCCCTGGCCTTCATGCTGGTCCTCGGTCTCGCCGTTGCCCTGTGCGTGCAGATCGTGGGAGCCCTGCTGGTCCTCGCGCTGCTCGTCACCCCGGCCGCGGCCGCCGCCCGGCTCACGGCCTCGCCCGTGCTGCTGCCCGTCCTCAGCGTCGTCTTCGCGCTCGCCGCGATGGAGGGCGGCATCCTGCTGGCGCTCGGGAGCGCCGTCCCCATCAGCCCGTACGTCACCACCCTCTCGTTCCTGATCTACCTCGGCTGCCGGCTGGCCGGGTCCCGGCGCGCCACCCGGTCGGCGCGGATCCCGGCCCCCGAGGCGAAGCAGCCGGCCGCCCGCGTCTGAGAAGCGACCGGCCGCGGTGGTCGGGCCACGGGTCGACCCCGCCGCACCCCGGGTCCACACTGGATACGAGGCCCGTCGCGCCTGTCCGGCGCGGACGGAAGGAGCTGTCATGCATCCCCTCACCATCGCCGGTGCGGCCGCCGGCAAGCTGGCTCACTACGCGGTCTCCGGAGTGGTGGGCGGCCTGATCATCAAGAACCTTCCCGCCGCCAAACCCGCCGCGCGCAAGGCGCTCGTCGGTGGCCTCGCGGGCGGCATCGTCGCGAGCCGTTGGCTGGCCTCGGCCGCCGAGGAGGCCCGCCTCAAGGCCGGTGACGTGCTGGCCGAGGCCCGTACCTCGCTCGGCGAAGAAGTGCCGCCGCCCTCCGCGGTCGACGTGAACCACGATCACGGACACGAGCACTGATCATGTCGACCGTGCTCGTCCTCTCCGTGGCCGCGGGGCGGGCCCGGCTGTCCGTGCCCTGGCTGAAGGCACGGCCCGGCTGCGCGGGCCTCGTCGACGACCGGCTGACCGGTGTCAGGGGTTTCCGGGCGCTGAGGATCTTCCCGCGTACCGGCAGTGTCGTGATCTGGGTGGAGCCCGACGCGCTGGACGTCGAACAGCTCGTGGACGCCCTCGAAGAGGCCCCGCCCGCAAGCGTCGTCGCGGTCAAGCCGTCCCGCTCCCTGCCCGACACCTCCACCGGCGAGGTGGCCCGGCTGGTGGTCGGCGGAGCCGTACTGGGCATCGTCGCCCTACGGCGCCTGCTCGGCAGGCCCAAGATCACCGTCGGCTCCTCCGGACTTCTCGGTGTGGTCACGGTCTTCACCGGTCTGCCGTTCTTCCGCGGCGCCCTGCGCACCCTGCGCGGCCGCGGCAGCCCGGGTACGGACACCCTGGTCACGGCGGCGACGGTCATCTCGCTCGTACTCCGGGAGAACGTCGTCGCCCTCACCGTCCTGTGGCTGCTCAACATCGGCGAGTTCCTCCAGACCCTCACCCTGCGCCGCACCCGCCGCGCCATCGAGGAGCTGCTCACCATCGGCGACGAACGCGTCTGGCTGGTACGCGAGGGCGTCGAGGTGGAGGTCGACCTGGAGACCGTGGAGCCCGGCGACGTGGTCGCCGTGTACGAGCACCATCGCATCCCGGTCGACGGCCACGTCCTCTCCGGCGAGGCCCTGGTGGACCAGGCCGCCGTGACCGGCGAGGCCCTGCCCGTCTACGCCCGCGACGGCTCCCACGTCTACGCCGGCACCATCGTCACCTCCGGTTCGCTCACCGTCCGCGCGGACTCGGTCGGCAGCGACACCACCGTCGGCCGCATCATCAGCCGGGTCGAGGAGGCCCAGCAGGACCGGGCCCCGATCCAGACCGTGGCCACCCGCTTCACCCAGCGCTTCGTCCCCGTCTCCTTCGCCCTGGCCGCCGTGACCTACGCGGTCACCCGCGACGCACGGCGCGCCATGACCATGCTGCTGATCGCCTGCCCGTGCGCGGCCGGGCTCGCCACCCCCACCGCCATCAGCGCCGCCATCGGCAACGGCGCCCGCCGCGGCACCCTCATCAAGGGCGGTACGCACCTGGAGGGCGTCGGCCGGGTCACCGCCGTCGTCTTCGACAAGACCGGCACCCTCACCTTCGGCCGCCCCCTCGTCACCAGCGTCGTCACCCTCACCGACAGCGTCACCGCCGACGAGGTGCTCAGCCTGGCCGCCTCCGGCGAGCTGCACGCCCGCCACCCGCTCGCCCAGGCCATCGTGGCCCGCACCGAGGAACAGCACCTGCACATCCCCATCCACCAGGCGTGCGAGGTCGTCCTCGGCATGGGCATGCGCGCCGAACTCGACGGCACCCGCCTCCTGGTGGGCAGCCCCGCACTGCTGCGCCAGCACGGCGTCGACCTGACCGAGGACGCCCAGAACTGGACCGAACGGCTGCGCGGCGGCGGCGAGACCGTCATCTGCCTGGCCCACGACGAGGACCTGATCGGCATGCTCGGTGTCTCCGACGCCGTACGCGCCGGAGCCGAGACCGTCATCCAGCAGCTCCGCCGACTCGGCGTCTCCCGCCTGATCCTGCTCACCGGCGACGCACCGGAGACCGCGCAGGTCGTCGCGGACGCCCTCGGCATCACCGAGGTCCACGCGCACGCCCTCCCGGAGGCCAAGCTCCAGCTGATCCGGGACCTCCAGGCCGAGGGTCACACCGTGGCCATGGTCGGCGACGGCACCAACGACGCCCCCGCCCTCGCGCTCGCCGACGTCGGCATCACCATGGGCGAACACTCCTCCCACGTGGCCCTGGAGACCGCCGACATCGCCCTGGCCGGCAACGACCTGCGCCAGGTGGCCGCCGTCGTCGAACTCAGCCGGCACACGCTGCGCGTCGTACGGCAGAACTACGGCCTCGCGATCGGCGTCAACCTGCTGGGCCTGGTGGCGGGAGCCGGCGGCTCCATGAACCCGGTGCTCGCGGCCCTGCTGCACAACACCAGTAGCATCGCGGTCGTCGGGAACTCCGCCCGCCTGGTCAACCACACCCCGCACCTGCCCCGGGTGGGCGACGACATCCTGCGGGCAGCGCCCTTGGAAGACCACCGGGTGCGCTGATCAAGTCGGCCCAGCTGATCCAGCTGATCGAGCCGATCCATGCGAGAAGGCCCAGGTCCGAGACCTGGGCCTTCGTCGTCGTTCAGATCACCGCGTCACCGCCGATGCGTTCAGCGTAAGCGGGCCCTGACCGAGTGCCGGGCCGTCTCCGTGCCGTGTTCCAGGAGGCGGACGACGATCGTGTGGTGACCGGTGCCGTACGAGGAAGTGGTCAGCGGGAACGACCAGGCGGTCAAGCCCTCGGCGGGACGCCAGGCGGCCGGGTCGGCGGGGGCGTTGCGGGGGACGACCTGCCATTCGACGCGGGCGTCCGGGGTGACCCGGAAGCTCGTCCGTGCGACCGGGGACGGGGTGCCGTCCCGGACGGCGCGGGCGTACAGGACATGGTCGCCCACGGGCAGCCGGCCGGCCTCGGCCCGCCAGGTGCCGGTGGTGTCGTCGAGGCGCGCGGAGACCGGTGCGGAGAAGGTGTCGTCGTCGACGGACAGCTGCACGCGGTGGGTCTCCGGGCGGCCGCCGACGCCCTCCGGGTCGGTGCCCAGGTCGGGGAAGGCGAACCGGCCTCCGGCGACGACGGTCTCGCCCTCGGTGACCGGGGTGCCGTCCGTCGGCGCGCTGAGGGTGACGCCGAACTCGAGGCCGGACGGGGGCAGCGCTGCCGGGTCCAGGGACAGCCTGCTGGCGTGGTCGCCCTCGTAGCCCACCGTGAGCAGCGCGGTGGTGTCGGAGAGCAGTTGGACGGTCAGCTGCTCGCCGGTGAAGGCGTGCCGGGCGGTCTCGAACTCGATGGTGAGCTTCGTCCAGGCGCCCGTGACCGGCTGGGTGGTGGCCTTGCCGCGGCCGATCTCCCGGTCGGTGGCGTGGAGGACGACCGTCGGGCCGACCAGCGCGGCCGGGGCCCGGGTCTTCACGTACAGCTCGGCCCGTGCGTGGGAGCCCGCGGCGAGCGGCTCGGTCAGGGTGTCGGTGGCGGGGTGCGCGGCGGTCGGCAGGTAGGGGGCCGCGGCGGAGAGGGTGTCGCCGACGGCGCAGCCGTCCGCGTCGCCCGCCCGGTCCGTGCGGTCCATCGTGCGCTCGGCCGAGCAGTCCGGGCCCTGGTGGAGGTGGTAGGTGAAGGAGCGGGAGGAGTACGGGGCGTGCGGCTCGCGCGGAGCCTCCTGGGCTTTCAGGGTGCGGTTCAGTACATGGGCAGGGCGTATGGGCCCTGCGGGGCGGCGGGGCGGTCAGCCGAGGCACAGACCGATCAAGCAGACCTGTGTCGACGATGCCGGGTCCGTCCCCGAGGTGGCCGGCACGATACCCAGCAGCGATGATCCGGTGCCGGCGGGGCGTTCCTCGGCGCTGACCGGCACCGTCGTCTCCGGGGTCGTGGCCGGGGCGTGGACGGTTCCGGCGTCCGTCCCCGCGCCCGACGCGGGTACGGTGCGCGGCGCGGCGCCCCCGGGCGCGGACGGCTCGGCCGCGGCGACGGTTCGCGGCTGCCGGGTCGTCGTGGAAGCGGACGGCGTGGTGACGGCCGTGTTCCGTTCCTGTGCGGTCGTACGGGGACGGGCGGCGGGCTCTTGCGACACCGGCCTGTCGGGCTGCTCCTGCGGCGTGACCGCGGCCGCCGTCTCCGGCGCCGCCGGCTTGGTGACCGGCTCCGGCGGCGGGGCGGCGAGCGCGTGGCTGGTGGAGGGCCGGGTGGACGGCATCGCGGCGATGGTGAGGCCGCCACCGACCAGGGCGACGGCCGTCGCGGCCACGGCCCGGCGCCGGTGCTTCTTCCAACGCGCCAACTGCCGCCGCCGAGCCGCCCGCCCCTGCCCCGTACGGGCACCTGCTTCGACCTCCCCGGAGACGTCGCCGTCCGAGGCTGCGGAGTGAGGGGAGTCGATGGAGTCACGGGCGTCGGCGGAGGATCCGGGCACCGGCACCTCTGTCGCCGGCCATACCTCGTGCGTCGTCGCGGCGGACGGCACCGCGCTGTGGACGCGATGGGCGGGCGGGGCGATGTCCGGCGCGTAGGCGCCGCAACCCGGACACACGAGCGCCCCGTTGAGGGTCCGACGGCACGAGGAGCAGTAGTCCATCTGCGATCTTCCTGTGGTGACTGCGCCGCCAAGGACGCCGGCGACCTTCTCGAGTTCGCACGCGGGATCGAACGGACGGTAACGCTAGCGGCCCATCAGGACGGCGGTGCGCAGCCCTTGTGATGCTGCTGCAAAGGTTTGCGTGGGTGATGCGGCGAACGTGACCGACTCCGCCCGCACCCGCGCCCGGCCGGACGCGCACGGCGTCGCGTACGAGGCGGGACTCGCGGGACACCACCCAGGCCCTAGTGGTGCCAGGCCCGCCCGCCCGTGTTGTGGATGAATCGCTGGAGCACCTTGAGGGTGGTCACGTACTCCTCGTCGGAGATACCCGCGTGGCGCTCCGCCCACAGTTCGTCCTGGAGCGCCGCCGCCTTGCCGTAGAGCGCCCCGCCCTCCGCCGTGAGACCCAGACGGCCCTCGGCGTCCTCGGTGATCCAGCCCTGGACGATGGCGTCGTCGATCTCCGCTTCCATCGTCTGTGCACCCGTGTCGAGGTAGTTCCGCAGGAGGCGGGTCACCTCCTCGCGGGTCTTGACGGCCTCGCTGCGCGCCACCTGCGCGAGGGCCCACCACTGCGGCTGGCTGAGACCGATCCCGGCGAGGGCGGTTCGGGTGCGGGTGACGACAGCGTCGTAGGCCGCCCAACTCCAGTAACCGATGGGCTGCTGGATCAGTTCGGCGTCGCTGTGCGAGTACTCCATGGCCGGTCTCCTCCGTCTGTGCGTCTGGTGCGACGAGAACGACCGTAGAAACTCAACCAGACTTGAGGTCAAGCCACTTCGACCGGTCGACCGGCCCGTCGGGCGGGCCGGTGTCAGTTCACCGCCTTCTTGACGAGGGCGCCGATCCGCTCCTCGTCCGCGGCGGTCAGGTCCGTCAGGGCGTAGGCGGCCGGCCACATGGTGCCCTCGTCGAGGTGCGCCAGGTCGCTGAAGCCGAGGGTGGCGTACCGCGACTTGAACTTCTGCGCGCTCTGGAAGAAGCAGACGACCTTGCCGTCCTTGGCGTACGCGGGCATCCCGTACCAGAGCTTCGGTGCGAGGGACGGCGCCTGCGTCTTGACGATGGCGTGGATCCGCTCGGCGAGGACGCGGTCCTTCTCCGGCATCTCGGCGATCTTCGCGAGCACCTCGCTCTCCTTGTCCGCCTTGGCCCCACCGCGGCGCGAGGACGCCTTCAGCTCCTTGGCCCGCTCCTTCATCGCCTCCCGTTCCTCGTCCGTGAAACCGTCGTACGCCTGTGTGTCCTTCATCGCGGTCATCCCCTCGTGCACGGCTTGATCGGGTGTTTCTCATGCTAGGGATCAGCCCCTGACGGGGGCTTCTCCGAAACTGATCGGTTGCCGCTCGGCCGGCAGGTTCGCGCCCCCGGCGAGCGCTTCGACGTCCAGCGACCGCGCGTACTCCCGGTCGATCCGGTCGCGGTCGCCCTCCCGGTCTCGGTCTCGGCGCAGTCGTGCGAGGTCGTCCAGGCGCTGCGCCTCGATGCGTGCGCGCGCCCATGCCGGATGGCACATGGGAGAGCTCCTCTCATCGGTGTACGCGAGTCATCGGTGTACGGGAGCGTCCCCGACCACCTGCCCAGTCGGGCGCCGGGCGGTGGAGGCCCCTCCGCGGGCCGGGCCGGTCAGCGAAGCTCCTGGATGCGGATCAGGTTGCCCGCGGGGTCGCGGAATGCGCAGTCGCGGATGCCGTACGGCTGCTCGGTCGGCTCCTGGACGACCTCCGCGCCGGCGGCCCGGACCTTCTCGAACGTGGCGTCGAGATCCGGGGTGGCCAGGAGGATCCAGCCGTAGGTGCCCTTGGCCATCATCTCGGTGATGGTGCGGCGCTCGTCCTCGGTGATGCCGGGGTCGACGGCCGGCGGCGCCAGGAGGATGGAGGTGTCGGGCCGGCCCGCGGGCCCGACCGTGATCCAGCGCATCGCGCCCTGGCCGACGTCGCTGCGGACCTCGAAGCCGAGGATGTCCCGGTAGAAGACCAGAGCGGCGTCCGGGTCGTCGTGCGGCAGGGCGGTCGTGTGAATCGTGATGTCCATAGCCGTCACGCTAGATGCGCCTCACCGGCCGGCGCTTCTCCATTCCTGACCGGTTCCCGGCCCTGGGGCGCGGGCGGTCTCCCGCCCGGCTCCCGCCCGGACTTCCTTCGGTACGAATAAATATCTGTGTCCGCGAGATGAGAGTTTGCCGGACCACCCGGTGAGAGTTTTTGGCGCAACGACATAGCGGGCCCAATTAACGCGCACCCGCCGCCGTGGCGTGCTACTGTCGATCTCAGTTGCAGTTGTGGTTCCCAAAAACTTCGAGTGCCCTCGGCCCGGCTTCACGCCACTGAGAGCGCTTATGTATTTCCGGTATTTCCGGGTGGGGTAATCATCACGGCGACACGGCATCCGCGCAGTGTGGATGCCGGTTTGCCCCGAAGGAGATATGACATGGCATCTGGCACCGTCAAGTGGTTCAACGCGGAAAAGGGCTTCGGCTTCATCGAGCAGGATGGTGGCGGCCCTGACGTGTTCGCCCACTACTCGAACATCGCCGCCCAGGGCTTCCGCGAGCTGCAGGAAGGCCAGAAGGTGAACTTCGACATCGCGCAGGGCCAGAAGGGCCCGACGGCCGAGAACATCGTTCCCGCCTGACGCTGACGCGTACTACGTAGCTGGGGCCCGCATCCTTCGGGGTGCGGGCCCCAGCTGCACGTGTTTCCCGCAGTGGTTTCTCCTGCGGATGACTACCGGTCCCCGCCGCATCGTCGCACGCGGGCACCCTTCCGGCCATGCACTCCTTTTCAGAGCCGCATCGCCACATTCAGCATCTGCGCCCGCTTGATCCACCGCCGGCCAGTTTCGCTTTTCGCGTTCCATTATCGGCCATTCTTGCAATTCTCCGTGCTGCACATCCGCTGCGGGAATTCCTTGATATGCGCCGCATCGAGGAAGGTTCCGCATGAACCGCACACGCACGAACGACCGCTCTTCCGACACCCGCACCCGGTCCGGCGGCGCCGGACGGGGCAGCAGGTTCGGCTCTTCGGCCCCGAGCCGCTCCGGCTCGGCCGGCCGTTCCGCCGCTCCCAGCCGTTCCGGTGGCTACGGCCGCCGTCCCGCCGCGGTCCAGGGTGAGTTCACGCTCCCCCGGACGATCACGCCCGCGCTGCCCGCCGTCCAGGCCTTCGCCGACCTCGACATGCCCGGGCAGCTGCTCGCCGCGCTCGTCGCCGAGGGCGTGACCGTGCCGTTCCCGATCCAGGGCGCCACCCTGCCGAACACGCTGGCCGGCCGTGACGTCATGGGCCGCGGCCGCACCGGCTCCGGCAAGACGCTCGCCTTCGGCCTCGCGCTCCTGGCCCGTACGGCCGGGCAGCGCGCCGAGCCCCGCCAGCCGCTCGCCCTGGTCCTCGTCCCCACCCGCGAGCTGGCCCAGCAGGTGACCGACGCGCTCACCCCGTACGCCCGCGCCGTCAGGCTGCGCGTGACCACGGTCGTCGGCGGCATGTCCATCGGCCGGCAGGCCGGGGCGCTGCGCGCCGGTGCCGAGGTCGTCGTCGCCACCCCGGGGCGGCTCAAGGACCTCATCGACCGCGGCGACTGCCGGCTGAACCAGGTGGCCATCACGGTGCTCGACGAGGCCGACCAGATGGCCGACATGGGCTTCATGCCGCAGGTCACCGCGCTGCTCGACCAGGTACGCCCCGAGGGCCAGCGGATGCTGTTCTCCGCCACCCTGGACCGCAACGTCGACCTGCTGGTCCGCCGCTATCTGACCGACCCCGTCGTGCACTCGGTCGACCCTTCGGCCGGCGCGGTCACGACGATGGAACACCACGTGCTCCACGTCCACAGCGCCGACAAGCACGCCACCACGACCGAGATCGCCGCACGCGACGGTCGGGTGATCATGTTCCTGGACACCAAGCACGCCGTCGACCGGCTGACCAAGGACCTGCTGGCCAGCGGTGTGCGGGCGGCCGCGCTGCACGGCGGCAAGTCCCAGCCGCAGCGCACCCGCACGCTGACGCAGTTCAAGACCGGGCACGTCACCGTGCTCGTCGCCACGAACGTCGCCGCCCGCGGCATCCACGTCGACAGCCTCGACCTCGTCGTCAACGTCGACCCGCCGACCGACCACAAGGACTACCTGCACCGCGGAGGCCGTACCGCCCGCGCGGGCGAGTCCGGCAGCGTCGTCACCCTCGTCACCCCGAACCAGCGTCGCGGCATGGCCCGTCTCATGACGGATGCCGGGATCAGCCCGAAGGTCACGCAGGTCCGCTCCGGCGAGGCGGAACTGAACCGCATCACCGGCTCGCAGGCCCCCTCCGGCGTCCCGGTCGTCATCACGGCTCCCGTGGCCGAGCGCCCCAAGCGCGAGGCCGGCGCCCGCTCCCGGCGCAACCGCCCCTCGCAGTCGATGCGCCGTGCCGCCCAGCGGCGGTCCGCTTACGACCCGGCGGCCTAGAACATCCGCTGCGTACGACCCGGCGGCCTGGTCCGCGCCCGGAAAGTCCGCTCGCAGGTCATGGCCCGCCCACTTCCGCAGGAGGCACGTGTGACACCGGTTCAGACGCATCCCCGCCCGACGAGCACTGCCTCCACCACGATCAGGACGGTGGCCGTGGCCGACGCCATGGAGGACGCCATGGGCGAGACCGGGCCGCAGGTCTGGGACGACATGACCGTCGAGGTGGCCCTCTCCGTCATGGCGAGCGCCCGCGCGGCGCACCTGATCGTCCGCGACAACGACGGCCGGTGCACCGGCCTCGTCACCCGGGCCCAGCTCGCCGCCGTCCACGGCAGCTCCGCCTACACCGACCGTCTCCGCCTGCGCGAGATCACCGGCGCGCACGGACCGTTCACCTCGCCCGTCACCACGATGGCCGAGGCCGAGCGGGCCATGCGCCACCGCCCGGGGGGTGCGCTGCCCGTGGTCGACGAGCACGGCCGCGCCCTGGGCGTACTGCACCCCTCCCGCTGATCCGCCTCACCCGGTCGGACCGCTCCTCCCTCTTCTCCCTGTGAGGTCCCATGCGCTGCGTCATCGCCCGCTTCCCGTTCGAACTGACGAAGAGCGGCGTGCTGCAAACGATGAAGGGCGTCAAGCCCGAGCCGATCACCGGCGAGTCCGTGATCATCGGCCGTCGTTCGTACCCCGCCAAGCAGGTCGGTGAGATCGTCACCCGTCAGGACCGGCGCGACTTCACCGCCGGTGAGGTCCTCCGGGCCATGACCCGGCTCGGCTTCACCTGCCGCGCCCTCCCCGAGGCCGCCGCGCCGGCGCCCGCGCTCACCCCGCTCCAGCACGCGTCCGCCATGCTCGGGGTTCCCGTGCCGGCGTGACCGGCGACGGCGACCCTCGCCGTACACGGCATTCGAACAGCTGAACAGTCAGTACAGTCAGAACAGCGTGAGGGCCCGACCGGTACACACCGGTCGGGCCCTTCGCGTATGCCGCTCACGCGGGAGCCCCGGCGGCGCCCGCGGGCCGGAGTCGTAACCTGATCGCTGGACACGCGAGAATCGGCAGGCGGAGATGGACCGCCGGCCGGCGGTACACGTGGGCACGTGCCTCGGGGCCTAGGTGCCTTGGTGCCGTACGACGCCAGGGCCGCACGCGTCCCACGGAGAGGTGAGAATGACAGCAGATGATCCGATCGGCCGTCTCGAAGACGACGATTACCCCGCCTACACCATGGGCCGGGCCGCCGAGATGCTCGGGACCACTCCCGGCTTCCTCCGCGCCATCGGGGAGGCCCGGCTGATCACCCCGCTCCGCTCCGAGGGCGGCCACCGGCGCTACTCCCGCTACCAGCTGCGCATCGCTGCCCGCGCGCGGGAGCTGGTCGACCAGGGGACCCCCATCGAGGCCGCGTGCCGCATCATCATCCTCGAGGACCAGCTCGAGGAAGCCCAGCGCATCAACGCGGAGTACCGCCGTGCGGCGGCCGACCCGACGGCCGAACCGCCGAGGGCCGAACCGCCTCCGCCGACCGAAGCGCCGCCTCCGTCGGAAGCGTGACCGCCGGGCGAACCGTCTCCCCCCGGCCCTCACCGCGTCCTTCGACGGAAGCGCGACCCCGCGCCATCATGCTCGCGACGAAGAACGAACGGCACTGCGAGCGCCTTCGCGGCCGCAGAAGGAAGCTCGAACGGCACATCGCGCAGGAGACCTCCTGGCAGGAGGAGCGCAGGCGCGCGGTCTACGAGCAAGCGCTCCTTCCCCTCCGTGACAGTTCCGGCTCCTGAAGCGCGCGGACGTCCCCGGAGCCGCTCCCCATGCCGCCTGGACGCTCGCCGACGCCTCGACCCGCGCGAGCGGCCACCGGAGCGGCGAGGGGAGCGGCTGAGCTCGACCGGTCGGCGGGCGGGGCGGGACAATGGGGGCGTGGCCTATATAGCCGTGACCGCGCTGAGCCATGTCGGACTCGTGCGCGAGCACAACGAGGACAGTCTGGTCGTCGGGCCGTGGATGCTGTGCGGCACCGTCACCGAGAACCCGCAGACCCTCGTGTTCCCGCTCGGCAGACCGCTTCTCGTCGCCGTCGCCGACGGACTCGGCGGGCAGCCCGCCGGGGAGGTCGCCAGCGGGCTCGTGGCGCGGCGGCTCTCCTGGCTCGGCCCGTCGCTGGACGGTGAGGACGCGGTCCGTGACGCCCTCGACCTGTGCAATCGCGCGGTGTACGCGGCCGCCGACGACGACCCGGAGCTGTTCACGATGGGGACAACGGTCGCGGGCGTGGTCGTCACGGAGGAATCGATGCTGGCGTTCAACGTCGGCGACAGCAAGGTGTACGACGCCACCGGCGACGGGCTCCGCCAGGTGAGCGTGGACGACAGCCCGCCCCCGCCGCCGGGGCGGCGGACCACGTCGGCGGTGACGCAGACCCTCGGTGGCGGGCCCGCCTTCAGCGCGGTCACGCCGCACGTCACGGCCGCCGGCCTGTCCGTCGGCGACCGGCGCCTGGTGTGCAGCGACGGGCTGACCGACGCCGTACCGGACGAGGAGATCGCCGGTCTGCTACGGGTGTACGACGACGGCAGAGCCGCCTTCGAGCTGTGGAAGGCCGCCATCGACGCCGGAGGCCCGGACAACATCACGCTGGCCCTGGTGCGCGTCGCCGACGAGTAGCGAGCAGGCCCGGGCGCTGGTGGGCTCGGGGGCAGGTGGGACGGGCGCCGACAGGGCTCGGGGCCCCGGGCCCGGGGACGGCCGGCGCCTATGCTGTCGCACCGGCTGGGTGGCAGCCCGGTCCACCGCAGGGGTGACCGTCCGGAAGCCGAAGGGACCCACGTGAAACCGCGCTGCGCCGTACTCGACGACTACCAGGGCGTCGCTCTCACCTCCGCCGACTGGAGTCCGCTCGACGGGCGCGTGGACGTACGCGTCCTGCGCGAGCATCTGACCGACCGGGACGCCCTCGTCGCGGCCCTGGAGGACTGCGAGATCGTGGTCGTCATGCGGGAGCGGACGCCGATGGACGCCGAGCTGCTCGCCCGGCTCCCCCGGCTACGGCTCCTCGTCGCCTCCGGTATGCGCAACGCCTCCATCGACCTGGCCGCCGCGGCCCGGCACGGGATCACCGTCTGCGGCACCGCCAGCAGCGCCGATCCGCCCGTCGAGCTCACCTGGGCGCTGATCCTGGGCCTGGCCCGGCACGTACGGGCCGAGGCGCAGGCGATGCGCGACGGCGGCCCGTGGCAGTCCACCGTCGGCATGGACCTCGCCGGGCGCACCCTCGGCCTCGTCGGCCTGGGCAGGATCGGCGGCCGGGTCGCGCGTATCGCTCTCGCCTTCGGGATGGACGTCCTCGCCTGGAGCCCGAACCTGACCGACGAACGGGCCGCCGAGCACGGCGTCCGACGCGCGCCGACGAAGGACGGTCTGCTGGAACGCGCCGACATCGTCTCCCTTCACATGGTCCTCTCCGAGCGCACCCGCGGCCTGATCGGGGAGCGCGACCTGCGCGCGATGCGCCCCTCCGCGTACCTCGTCAACACCTCCCGCGCCGGGCTCGTCGACGGCGAGGCGCTGGTGCGGGCCCTGCGCGAGGGCTGGATCGCGGGGGCCGGCCTCGACGTCTTCGACACGGAGCCCCTCCCGTACGACGACCCCTTGCGCTCCCTGCCGAACGTGCTCGCGCTGCCGCACCTCGGGTACGTCACGGAGGCCAACTACGCGCGGTTCCACGGCGGCGCGGTCGAGGACATCGAGGCGTACCTGGCGGGAGAGCCGATCCGGCTGCTGGGTTGAGACGGGGGCCGGAGTCGTCGGGGGGCCGAGAGCGACGAAGCCGGACCGACACGAGTGACAGCCGGCACCGATCACCGCCGCGGCGAGTGACGGCCGGGCGGTCGTGTGGGACGGTGGAGACATGGCCGTACCCGTGATCCTCGACTGCGATCCCGGTCACGACGACGCCTTCAACATCCTGCTGGCCGCCGCCCATCCGGCCGTCGACCTGCTGGCCATCACCACCGTGGCGGGCAATCAGACGGTCGAGAAGACCACGCTCAACGCCCGCCGCGTCTGCGCCGTCGCGGGGATCGAGGGCGTGCCGATCGCGGCCGGCCGCAGTCGGCCGCTGCACGGCGCGCCGCTGGTCGGCGAGAACATCCACGGCGGTTCGGGGCTCGACGGGCCCGGCTTCGGCGAGGGCGAGCCCGACGTGCCGCAGGATCAGCGCGACGCCCTCACCCTCATCCGGGACACCCTGCTCGCCCACCCCGCTCCGGTGACCCTGGTGCCGACGGGGCCGCTGACGAACGTCGCGACGTTCCTCCTCGCGCATCCGGAACTCACCCATCGCATCGAGCGGATCGTGCTGATGGGCGGCTCGACCGGGCGCGGGAACACCACCCCCGCCGCGGAGTTCAACATCCTCTGCGACCCGGAGGCGGCGGACATCGTCTTCAGCAGCGGGCGGCCGGTGACGATGTTCGGCCTGAACGCCACCCACCAGGTCCGCGCGACACCCGATGTCGTCTCCCGCATCGCAGCACTCGGTACGCCGCTCTCCCGGCTCTGCGTCCGGCTGCTGACCTACTTCACCACCGCCTACCGCGAGGTGTACGGCCTCGACGCCCCGCCGCTGCACGATCCGCTGACCGTGGCGCACCTGATCGACCCGTCGGTGGTCAGTCTCGTGCGGGCGGCGGTGACGGTCGAACTGGCGGGGACGTACACGCGGGGCGCGACGGTCGTGGACCTCGACGGGGTGACGGGCCGCCCGGCCAACGCGGAGGTGGGGATGGAGGTCGACGTCCCGGCGTTCTGGGACCTGATCGTCGAGGCGGTGCGGGTGCTCGGCGCTCGTACGGACCGGACACCCTCCGCCTCCTAGCGGCCCGCCCGCGCGGCGCTCGTACGGACCGGACACCCTGGGAACCACTCCATGTTCGTTGCCCATGCCGTGGTCGCGGTGATCCTCGCTCTCGCGATCTCCGCCTCCGCCTTCCTGTCCTTCACACGCAATCCCCAGGCCGTCGAGAGCATGGCCAAGGTGGGGGTCCCGGAGTCATGGCTGCCGTGGCTCGGTACGGCTAAGGCGGCAGGCGCCGTCGGCCTGCTCGCCGGGCTCGTGGTGGCACCCCTGGGTGTCGCGGCGGCGAGCTAGCCTCCGCCTGAAACCAACGAGACGAAACGTCTTGCGGTGATGCGCGGCAAGGGGCTAGGGTCATGAAAAGCGAAACGAGACGTCTCGTCTCGACTGCCTTCGCTGATCCGATCACCGAGATACGAAGGATGTCGCCCTTGTTCCGTGCCCAACTCACCGACGTCACCAAGCGGTACGACGACCGGCTCGTTCTCGACCGGGTGTCCCTCAGCGTCCGTCCCGGCGAGCGCGTCGGCGTCGTCGGCGACAACGGCTCCGGAAAGACCACGCTCCTGCGGCTCCTCGCCGGCCTGGAGCCGCCCGACAACGGCACCGTCTCCGTCGACTCCCCCGGCGGTCTCGGATACCTCGCCCAGACCCTGGACCTGCCCGGCACCGCGCGCGTCGGCGACGCGATCGATCTCGCACTCGCCGACGTACGAGAGCTGGAGCGGCGGATACGGGCCGCCGAGGCGACCCTGCGGGACACGCGGGACCTCGCCGGGTACGCCGAACTGCTCGCCGCGTTCGAGGCGCGCGGTGGGCAGGACGCCGACCGGCGGGTCGAGACCACGCTGCGGCGGCTCGGCGAACGCGCCCCGCTCGACCGCGGCCGGCTTCTCGGCACGCTCTCCGGCGGACAGCGGTCCCGGATCGCGCTCGCCGCGACGCTCGCCGCGGATCCCGAACTGCTGCTGCTCGACGAACCCACCAACGACCTCGACGACGAGGCCGTCGCCTGGCTGGAGGAGCGGCTGCGCACCCATCGGGGGACGGTCGTCGCCGTCACCCACGACCGGGTCTTCCTCGACCGGGTCACCACGACAGTCCTGGAGGTGGACCATGAACGGCGGACCGTACGCAGGTACGGCAACGGCTACGCGGGCTATCTGACCGGGCGGGCCGCCGAACGGGCCCGGTGGCAGCGGGAGCACGACGAGTGGCGCGCCGAACTCGCCCGGTACTCCGCGCTCGCGGACACGAACATCGACCGCTTCTCCGCGATCCCGCGCAAGGCGCCGGCCGCCTTCAGCGGGGCCGGGGCGTTCCGGGCCCGGTCACGGGCGCACGGCGCGATGAGCCGTATCCGAGCGGCGCGGGAGCGGCTCCAGCGGCTCACCGAGCACCCGGTCGCGGCGCCCCCGGACCCACTGTGCTTCACGGCACGCGTGGAGGGCACGGCAGGGCCGGTCGTCCTGACCGACGTACGGGTGGAAGGGCGGCTGCGCCTTGACTCGCTGCGGCTGGACGCAGGCGGGCGACTCCTGGTCACCGGGCCGAACGGCGCGGGGAAGACCACGCTGCTCAAGCTCCTCGCCGGCGAACTCACGCCTGACGAGGGGACGGTGGCCGCGCCGCCCCGGGTCGGGATGCTCCGGCAGGACACGGCCCTGCCGGGCGACCCGCGCTCGGTGGCGGAGGCCTTCGGGCCGGGGCGGGAGGAGGAACTCCTGTCGCTTGGCCTGTTCGCCGAGCAGGACCTGGCGACGCCGGTACGGGCCCTCTCGGCGGGCCAGCGCCGCAAGCTGGAACTGGCCCGTCTGGTCACCCGACCCGCGGACCTGCTCCTCCTCGACGAACCGACGAACCACCTGGCCCCCGCGCTGGTGGAGGAAGTGGAGGCAGCCCTCGCCGGCTACCCCGGCACCCTGGTGATCGTCACCCACGACCGCCGCATCCGGAACGGCTTCCGGGGCCGCCGCCTGGAACTGGCCCCGTGGGCCACCGCACGGTACCCGGCGTGAACGGAGGCCGCGCGAAGGGGGCGCACGGCCCTCTCCCGGTCCGCACAGACGCGCGGCGGACCGGGGAGCGTCACCAGCGGCCCCCATGGACGGCGGTTCAGCCCTTGTCGGCCTCGCCGTCGTCCGCGCCGCCCTCCAGGTCGCCCTCGGTCTGGAGGAAGACCTCTCGCAGGGCCGCCAGGGTCTGCGGGTCCGGCTTCTCCCACATGCCGCGGGACTCGGCCTCCAGCAGACGCTCGGCGATGCCGTGCAGCGCCCAGGGGTTGGCCTCCTGGAGGAAGGCGCGGTTCTCCGGGTCCAGGACGTAGGCCTCCGTCAGCTTGTCGTACATCCAGTCGGCGACCACGCCGGTCGTGGCGTCGTAGCCGAAAAGGTAGTCGACCGTCGCCGCGAGCTCGAACGCGCCCTTGTAGCCGTGGCGGCGCATCGCCTCGATCCACTTCGGGTTGACCACGCGGGCCCGGAAGACACGGGAGGTCTCCTCGACCAGGGTGCGCGTACGGACGGTCTCGGGACGGGTCGAGTCACCGATGTACGCCTCGGGGGCCGTGCCCTTCAGCGCGCGGACGGTCGCCACCATCCCGCCGTGGTACTGGAAGTAGTCGTCGGAGTCGGCGATGTCGTGCTCGCGCGTGTCGGTGTTCTTCGCCGCCACGGCGATCCGCTTGTACGCCGTCTCCATCTCCGCCCGGGCCGGTCGGCCTTCGAGACCGCGGCCGTAGGCGTATCCGCCCCACACGGTGTAGACCTCGGCCAGGTCCGCGTCCGTGCGCCAGTCGCGCGAGTCGATCAGCTGGAGGATCCCGGCGCCGTACGTGCCCGGCCGCGAGCCGAAGATGCGGGTCGTGGCACGCCGCTCGTCGCCGTGCTCGGCCAGATCGGCCTGCGCGTGGGCCCGTACGAAGTTGGCGTCGGCCGGCTCGTCGAGCGAGGCCGCGAGCCGTACCGCGTCGTCGAGAAGCCCGATGACGTGCGGGAACGCGTCACGGAAGAACCCCGAGATGCGCAGGGTGACGTCGATGCGCGGGCGGCCCAGCTCCTCCAGCGGCACCGGCTCCAGGCCGTTGACCCGGCGCGAGGCGTCGTCCCACAGCGGGCGGACACCCAGCAGGGCCAGCGCCTCCGCCACGTCGTCGCCCGCCGTGCGCATCGCGCTCGTCCCCCACAGGGAGAGCCCGACGGAGGTCGGCCATTCGCCGTTGTCGGTGCGGTAGCGCTCCAGCAGGGAGTCGGCGAGCGCCTGGCCGGTCTCCCAGGCGAGGCGGGAGGGCACGGCCTTGGGGTCGACCGAGTAGAAGTTGCGGCCGGTCGGCAGCACGTTGACCAGGCCGCGCAGCGGCGAGCCCGAGGGGCCCGCCGGTACGAAGCCGCCGTTCAGCGCGTGGACGGCGTGGGTGAGTTCGTCGGTCGTGCCGGCGAGCCGCGGCACCACCTGCTCGCACGCGAAGCGCAGGACGGCCACGACCTCGGGGCCGTACGCGTCGGCGACCGCCGGGACGGCGTCCACGGACCAGCCCGCGGCCTCCATCGCCTCGATCAGCTCGCGCGCCTTCGCCTCCGCCTCGTCGGCCGTCCGCAGCGTCGCCGCCGACTCGTCCAGGCCCAGGGCCTCGCGGAGGCCCGGCAGCGCCTGCGTGCCGCCCCAGATCTGCCGGGCGCGCAGGATCGACAGGACGAGGTTGACCCGCGCCTCGCCCTCCGGCGCCCCGCCGAGCACATGCAGACCGTCCCTGATCTGCGCGTCCTTGACCTCGCAGAGCCAGCCGTCGACATGCAGCAGGAAGTCGTCGAAGCCGTCGTCGTCGGGCCGGTCCTCCAGCCCCAGGTCGTGGTCGAGCTTGGCGGCCTGGATCAGCGTCCAGATCTGGGCGCGGATCGCCGGCAGCTTCGACGGGTCCATGGAGGAGATCTGCGCGTACTCGTCGAGGAGCTGCTCCAGGCGCGCGATGTCGCCGTAGGAGTCGGCGCGGGCCATCGGCGGCACCAGGTGGTCGACGAGCGTCGCGTGGACGCGCCGCTTGGCCTGGGTGCCCTCGCCCGGGTCGTTGACCAGGAACGGGTAGACGAGCGGCAGATCGCCGAGCGCCGCGTCCGGGCCGCAGGCGGCGGACAGACCGGCGTTCTTGCCGGGCAGCCACTCCAGATTGCCGTGCTTGCCGAGGTGGACCATGGCGTCCGCGCCGAACCCGCCGTCGGCCTGGGAGGCCGCGATCCAGCGGTAGGCGGCCAGATAGTGGTGGGACGGCGGGAGATCGGGGTCGTGGTAGATCGCGATCGGGTTCTCGCCGAAGCCGCGCGGCGGCTGGATGAGGATCAGCAGGTTCCCGCGGCGCAGCGCCGCGAGGACGATGTCGCCCTCGGGATTGCGGGAGCGGTCCAGGAACATCTCGCCGGGCGGCGGCCCCCAGTGCTCCTCGACCTGCTCGCGGAGCTCCTGCGGCAGCGTCGCGTACCAGCGCTTGTAGTCGGCGGCCGGGATGCGGACGGGGTTGCGGGCCAGCTGCTCCTCGGTGAGCCAGTCCTGGTCGTGGCCGCCGGCCTCGATGAGCGCGTAGATCAGCTCGTCGCCGTCGCCGGAGACCAGGCCGGGGATCTCGTCCTCGGGTCCGAAGTCGTAGCCCTCCTCACGCAGCCGGCGCAGCAGCGCCACGGCGGAGGCGGGGGTGTCGAGACCGACTGCGTTGCCGATCCGGGAGTGCTTCGTCGGGTACGCGGAGAGGACCAGGGCCAGGCGCTTCTCGGCGTTCGGGATGTGCCGCAGGCGGGCGTGGCGGACGGCGATCCCGGCGACGCGGGCCGCGCGCTCGGCGTCGGCGACATAGGCCGGGAGCCCGTCCTCGTCGATCTCCTTGAAGGAGAACGGCACGGTGATGAGCCGGCCGTCGAACTCGGGGACGGCGACCTGGCTGGCGGCGTCGAGCGGGGAGAGACCCTCGTCGTTCTCCTCCCAGGCCGTACGCGAACCGGTGAGGCAGAGCGCCTGCAGGATCGGTACGTCGAGCGCGGCGAGCGCGCCCGCGTCCCAGGCCTCCTCGTCGCCGCCGGCCTGGGCCTCGGCGGGCTTGGTGCCGCCGGCGGCGAGGACGGTGGTGACGATCGCGTCGACGCCGCGCAGCCGCGCGAGCAGTTCGGGTTCGGGGGCGCGCAGGGAGGCCACGTACAGCGGCAGGGCCTGGGCTCCGGCGTCCTCGACGGCGTCGCAGAGGGTGCCGATGAAGGCGGTGTTCCCGCTCATGTGGTGGGCGCGGTAGTAGAGCACCGCGACGGTCGGGCCGTCGGTCCTCCGGGGGGTGCGCTCCAGCGGGCCCCAGGTGGGGGCGGCGGCCGGGGCCTCGAAGCCGTGGCCGGTGAGCAGCACGGTGTCGGCGAGGAACCGGGCGAGCTGCTCCAGGTTGCCGGGGCCGCCGTGGGCGAGATAGGCGTGCGCCTCGGTGGCGACGCCGATCGGGACCGTGGAGGTCTCCATGAGCTGGGCGTCGGGCGCCTGTTCGCCGGAGAGCACGACCAGCGGCTTCCCGGCGGCGCGCAGCGTCTGCAGCCCGTCCTCCCAGGCCCGCAGGCCGCCGAGGAGGCGTACGACGACGAGGTCCGAGCCGTCCAGGAGACCGGGAAGGTCGTCGGGGGCGAGGCGCGAGGGGTTGGCGAACCGGTACGCCACCGGGCCGCCGGCCGCGCGGGCGCTGAGCAGGTCGGTGTCGGAGTGCGACAGCAACAGAATTCGCATGCGAGCGCAGGCCTTCCTCGGGGTTGTCCGCGCCCCGGGTGGTCGTGTGGACGGCGGGAGTTCCTGACTCACCGGGACGCTGGTGCGACCTGGCTCACAGTGGCGGGACCGCGCCGGATTCTCACCGGGCTTCCTCCCCGGGGCCCTGGGACCCCATGCCGTTCTGCATAGTAGATCCTGCCCCCGCCAGGCCGGGGGGTTGGCCGGATCACACCCGGTGGGCACGCGGATTCACGTGGGTATGCTCGCCGCCATGCCGCCCACCCCACCCACCACGCCCAACCCGGGCGAACCCGTCATACGGGACCGTGGCGACGCCTGCCCCGGGGCGCTCCGGCTGCACCCCGCCGACGACGGCCGCCTGGCCCGACTCCGCCTGCCCGCAGGCTTGCTGACGGCTCGCCAGGTGGAGGTCCTGGCCACCGTGGCGGAGGTCCTTGGCGACGGCCGGGTCAGTGTCACCTCCCGGGGAAACGTGGAGCTGCGGGGCCTCGCGGAGGGCTGCGGCGCGCAGCTGGCGGAGCTGCTGGCACCGGCCGGCCTCCTGCCGTCCCCGACCCATGAACGCGTCCGGAACGTGGTGGCCTCACCGGCCGCGGGACTGGACGGACTCAGCGGCGGTGACGTGCAGTTGTGGGCGCGCCAGCTGGACGCGCTGCTGTGCGCCCGGGAGGGGACGGCGGCCCTTTCCGGCCGTTTCCTCTTCGTCCTGGACGACGGCCGGGGGGACGTGGCCGGTCTCGGCGGAGATGTGACCTTGATCGCAGCAGGGCCGACGGTACGGCTCCGGGTCGGCGACCAGGTCTTCCAGCTGGGCGCCGACGACGCGCCCCGCGCCGCGCTCGCCGCCGCCGAGGCCTTCCTGGCCGCCGCCCGAGCCGCGGGGAACGGCGCCTGGCGGGTCCGTGAGCTGCCCGAGGGGCACCAGCCGGACCTGACCGGGGCGCTCGCCCGGGCCGGGATCGCGGCCGAGCCCGTACCCGCGCCGGAACTCCCGCACGGCGAACCCCCCGCGCCCGGGGTGCTCGGCGAGAGCGCCGTCTCCGTCCTGGCGCCCCTCGGCCGGCTGACGGCCGAACAGCTGCGCGCCCTGGCCGCCACCGCTGGAGAGGTGCGGCTCACCCCCTGGCGGGGCGCCGTCGTCACCGGCTTCCCGGACCGGACGGCCGCGGCGCGACGGCTGCGCGAGCTCGACGCGTACGGGCTGATCACGGACCCCGGCTCCCCCTGGGCCGGGGTCGGCGCCTGCACCGGACGCCCCGGCTGCGCCAAGTCCCTGGCCGACGTCCGCGCCGACGCGACCCCCGGCTGCGCCAAGTCCCTCGCCGACGACCGCGCCGACGCCGTACCCGGGCGCTCCGCCGGCCTCCCCGTCCACTTCTCCGGCTGCGCCCGCCGCTGCGGCCACCCCCAGGGCCCCCACGGCACCTGGGTGGACGTCGTCGCCACCGACGAGGGCGCCTATCTGGTCGACGGCGTCCCCACGCCCCGTACAAGCCTCACCGAAGCAGTCGCAACGGCCCGCACCACCGCCCGCACAACGAGATGAGCGAGAACGACACGATGTTCGCCTACGAGAAGGACGGCGCGGAGATCTACCGCCAGTCCTTTGCCACGATCCGCGCCGAGGCGGACCTCGCGGGTCTGCCCGCCGATGTCGCCCAGGTCGCGGTACGGATGATCCACGCCTGCGGCATGACCGACCTCGTACGCGATATCGCCTACTCGCCGCAGGTCGTCTCCCGCGCCCGCGCCGCCCTGCGCGCCGGCGCCCCGATCCTCTGCGACGCGCAGATGGTCGCCAGCGGGGTGACCCGTAAGCGGCTGCCCGCCGACAACGAGGTGATCTGCACCCTCTCGAACCCCTCCGTGCCCGCGCTCGCCGCCGAGCTCGGCACCACCCGCAGCGCCGCCGCCCTCGAACTCTGGCGCGACCGCCTCGAAGGCTCCGTCGTCGCCATCGGCAACGCCCCCACCGCGCTCTTCCACCTCCTGGAGATGATCGCCGAGGGCGCCGGGAAGCCCGCCGCCGTCCTCGGCATACCGGTCGGCTTCATCGGCGCCGCCGAGTCCAAGGACGCCCTCGCCGCCCAGGAGCTGGGCCTCGAGTACCTCGTCGTACGGGGCCGGCGCGGCGGCAGCGCGATGACGGCCGCCGCGATCAACGCGATCGCTCACGAAGCGGAGATCCAGGCATGACCGTGGTGACCGGAAAGCTGTACGGCGTGGGCCTCGGGCCCGGCGACCCGAACCTGATGACGGTGGCGGCCGTGAAGGCCATCGCCGCCGCCGACGTGATCGCGTACCACTCGGCCCGGCACGGCCGGTCCATCGCCCGGTCCATCGCGGCGGAGCACATTCGCGAGGACCACATCGAGGAGCGGCTGATGTACCCGCTCACGGTGGAGACGACCGACCACCCCGGCGGCTACCGCGGCGCGCTCGACGACTTCTACGAGGAGGCGGCGGCGCGGCTCGCCGCCCACCTGGACGCGGGCCGCACGGTCGCCGTCCTCGCCGAGGGCGACCCGCTCTTCTACGGCTCGTACCAGCACATGCACAAGCGTCTGGCACACCGCTACGAGACGACCGTCATCCCCGGTGTCACCTCCGTCAGCGCGGCCGCCGCGCGGCTCGGCGAGCCGCTGTGCGAGGCCGAGGAGGTCCTGACGATCATCCCCGGCACGCTGCCGGAGGACGAGCTGACGGCCCGGCTCGCGGGCACGGACTCGGCGGTCGTGATGAAGCTGGGCCGGACCTTCCCGGCCGTGCGGCGCGCCCTGGAGCGGGCGGGCCGCCTGGAGGACGCGCGCTATGTGGAGCGGGCGTTCATGGCCGGGGAGCGGATCTCCGAACTCGCCGAGGTCGACCCGGAGTCCGTCCCGTACTTCTCGGTGGCCGTGCTGCCCTCCCGTATCGACGCCGTCGCCCCCGAGTCCCGGGAGCGGGGCGAGGTCGTCGTCGTCGGCACCGGACCGGCGGGCGCGCCCTGGCTGACGCCGGAGTCGCGCGGCGCCCTGGTCAACGCCGACGACCTGGTCGGCTACACCACCTACCTCGACCGGGTGCCGGCCCTGCGGCCCGGCCAGCGGCGGCACGGCTCCGACAACAAGGTGGAGTCCGAGCGCGCCGAGTTCGCCCTGGACCTGGCGCGGCGCGGCCGGCGGGTCGCGGTCGTCTCGGGCGGCGACCCGGGGGTGTTCGCGATGGCGACGGCGGTACTGGAGGTGGCCTCCGAGCCGCAGTACGCGGACGTGCCCGTACGCGTCCTGCCCGGCGTCACCGCGGCCAACGCGGCCGCCGCGGCGGCGGGCGCGCCCCTGGGCCACGACTACGCCACGATCTCCCTCTCCGACCGCCTCAAGCCCTGGGACGTGATCGCCGGGCGCCTGCGGGCGGCGGCGGAGGCGGACCTGGTCCTCGCGCTCTACAACCCGGGCTCGAAGTCCCGCACCCACCAGGTGGCGGCCGCCCGCGACCTGCTGCTCGAACTGCGCTCCCCGGAGACCCCGGTGGTGGTGGCCCGGGACGTCGGCGGCCCTGAGCAGTCGGTCCGCGTGGTGACCCTGAAGACGCTGGAGCCGTCGGAGGTCGACATGCGCACCCTGCTCCTGATCGGCTCGTCCCAGACCCGCGCGGTGGAACGCGCCGACGGCCGGACGATCACCTGGACCCCGAGGCGGTACGGCTGACCCCAGCGGGGCGACCGAGGCACGGACAGCGACCCGGACGGCCGTACCGTCCGGGTCGCCCCGGTCAGAGCCACCGCTGATCGGTTCCGGGCGGGAGAGGGCAGGGAGCCGGGAGAGGACAGGGGTTACGGACGAGTGCTGACGCCGCGCCTGGTACCGGCCGTGTCCTTCGCCTGCACCCACGCGGCCGCCTCCTCCACGGTCGTGGCCACCGGGACGCCCTCCGGTACGGGTGGGCGGCGGACGATGAGGACCGGGACGCCGGCCTCGCGGGCCGCCTGGAGTTTGGGGGCCGTCGCGGCGCCGCCGCTGTCCTTGGTCACCAGGAGGTCGACGCGGTGGCGGCTCAGCAGGGCGCGTTCGCCGGGGAGGGTGAAGGGGCCCCGGTCCAGGAGGACTTCGGTGCGCGCCGGCATCGGTGGGGCGGGGGCGTCCACCGAGCGGACCAGGAACCATTGCGGGCAGGCCGCGAAGGCGGCGAGGCCCATGCGGCCGGTCGTCAGGAACACGCGCTCCGCCCCCAGGCCTGGCAGCGCGGCGGCGGCCTCCTCCAGGGAGGCGACGGAGTGCCAGCGGTCGCCCTCGACCGGGACCCAGCCGGGACGGCGCAGGGCCAGCAGGGGAACATGGGCGGTGGCGGCCGCCCGGGCCGCGTTGAAGCTCATGGTCCGTGCGAAGGGATGGGTGGCGTCGATGACCGCGTCCACGTGGTGCGCGCGCAGCCAGTCCGCGAGGCCCTCCGCGCCGCCGAACCCGCCGACGCGGACCTCGCCCACCGGCAGCCGGGGCCGCGCGACCCGCCCGGCGAGGGAGCTGGTGACCCGTGTCCAGGGGTGGAGCGCCTCGGCCAGTGCGCGGGCCTCGGTCGTGCCCCCGAGTATGAGTACGTGCATGGGAGTCCGTTCATGAGTTCCGGCGGCGGGCGCGAGGCCCAACTCAAGCACACGGGTCTGCGCCCCGGGTGGACGACCGGCGCCTGTGCGACGGCCGCGACCACGGCGGCGTACACGGCCCTGCTCACGGGCGAGTTCCCGGACCCCGTCACGATCACCCTCCCTAAGGGCGACCGGCCGGCGTTCGCGCTCGCGGCCGAGGAGCGGACCGGCGACCACGCCATGGCGGGGATCGTGAAGGACGCGGGCGACGACCCGGACGTGACCCACGGCGCGCTGGTCCGCTCGACGGTACGGATCCTCCCGGCCGGTTCCGGCGTCGTCTTCCGCGCCGGGCCCGGCGTCGGCACGGTCACCCTGCCCGGCCTGCCCCTGGACGTCGGCGAACCGGCGATCAACCCGGTGCCCCGCCGGATGATGCGCGAGCACGTCGCGGAGGTGGCCGCCGCGCACGGCGCCTCCGGTGACGTCGAGATCACGGTCTCGATCGACCACGGCGAGGAGATCGCCCGCTCCACCTGGAACCCGCGCATCGGCATCCTCGGCGGCCTGTCCGTCCTCGGCACGACCGGGATCGTCGTCCCGTACTCCTGCTCGGCCTGGATCGACTCCATCCGCCGGGGTGTCGACGTCGCGCGGGCGGCCGGTCTGACCCATGTGGCGGGCTGCACCGGCTCCACGTCCGAGCGGACCGTGACGACGCTCTGCGACCTGCCCGAGATCGCCCTGCTCGACATGGGCGACTTCGCGGGCGCCGTCCTGAAGTACGTCCGCCGCCACCCCGTCGACCGCCTGACGATCTGCGGCGGCTTCGCCAAGCTTTCCAAGCTGGCGGCCGGGCATCTCGACCTCCACTCCGCCCGTTCCCAGGTCGACAAGGGCTTTCTTGCTGCTTTGGCCCGTTCGGGCGGCGCGTCCGAGGACCTGGCCGCGCGGATCGCCGGCGCCAACACGGGCCTGGAGGCCCTCCGGCTGTGCGAGGCGGCCGGCGTCCCCCTCGGGGACCTGGTGGCGGCGACCGCCCGTGACGAGGCCCTGGCCGTGCTGCGAGGCGCTCCGGTCGTGGTCGACGTCGTCTGCGTCGACCGCGCGGGCACGGTGGTGGGCCGCTCCGCGCCGCGGGGGCCGGGACGCGGGTAGCCGGTGGGGTGCTCATGGTGCCGACATGCGGGGCGGGCCGGGCGATCCTAGACTCGCGAGGGCAAGAGTCCCGATCGAAAGGGTCTGTGCCCATGTCGAAGCGAGGCAACAAGCGACGCGCCAGGAAGAAGAAGGGCGCGAACCACGGCAAGCGGCCCAACACCTGAGGCGCCCCCGCGGGGCCGGTACGTCCACCGAGGACGCACCGGCCCCGCGGTGCTGTTCGCGGGCCGCAGGGTGGCCGGAGCGCCTGCCCGGAGCCGGAAAATCCCGGCGCCAGGACCACAGGCCCCGGACCACCGCCCCCGGCCCTCCGCCTCAGCAGACGTGCCTGTCCCGCGCCGGGTCGTAGAGGTGGCTGTCGCGGAACTGCGTGGCAGCCAGGGTGCGGCCCACCAGGATGACGGCCGTCTTCGTGATCCCCGCCGCCTTCACCTGGGACGCGATGTCGTCCAGCGTGCCCCGCAGGATCACCTCGTCCGGTCGGCTCGCCATCGCCACGACCGCGGCCGGGCAGTCGGCGCCGTAGTGCGGGAGGAGTTCGTCGACGACCCGGTCGACGTAGCGGGCGGCCAGGTGCAGCACCAGCAGCGCGCCGCTGCGGCCGAGGGTCGCCAGGTCCTCGCCCTCCGGCATCGGGGTGGCCTGCTGGGCGATGCGGGTGAGGATGACCGTCTGGCCGACGGTGGGGACGGTCAGTTCCCGCTTCAGGGCCGCCGCGGCCGCCGCGAACGCCGGGACGCCCGGTACGACCTCGTAGGGGATCCCCACCGCGTCCAGGCGGCGCATCTGCTCGGCGACCGCGCTGAACACGGACGGGTCGCCCGAGTGCAGCCGGGCCACGTCGTGCCCCTCCTCGTGGGCGCGGACGATCTCGGCGACGATCCGGTCCAGGTCGAGGTCGGCGGTGTCGACGAGCCGGGCGTCCGGTGGGCACTCGGCCAGCAGCTCGCGGGGGACCAGGGAGCCCGCGTACAGGCACACCCCGCACGCGGCGAGCGTCCGCGCGCCGCGCACGGTGATCAGGTCGGCGGCCCCGGGGCCCGCGCCGATGAAGTAGACGGTCATCCCTCTTCAGAACCTTTCGTTACGGACCACTGTGTGACCGGCATCGCCTGCCGCCAGCCGGTGAAGCCGCCGACGGGGACGGCGGCGGCGACGGCGAGCCGGACCAGTTCGCCACCGTGCCTGCGGTACCGGTCGGCGAGCAGCGCCTCGGACTCCAGGGTCACGGTGTTGGCGACCAGCCGGCCGCCGACGGGCAGCGCCGCCCAGCAGGCGTCGAGCAGGCCGGGGGCGGTCAGCCCGCCGCCGACGAAGATCGCGTCGGGGGCGGGCAGTCCGGCGAGGGCGCCGGGCGCCGGGCCGGTGACGATCCGCAGGGCCGGTACGCCGAGGGCGGCGGCGTTGCGCCCGATCCGCGCGGCGCGCTCCGGATCCTTCTCGACCGCGACCGCCTGGCAGGTGCGGTGCGTCCGCATCCATTCGATGCCGATCGAGCCCGACCCGCCGCCGATGTCCCACAGCAGCTCCCCGGGCGCGGGCGCGAGGGCGGCGAGGGTGGCGGCGCGGACGTACCGCTTGGTGAGCTGTCCGTCGTGCTCGTACGCCTCGTCCGGCAGGCCGGGTACGGCGCCGAGGCGGGGCGTGTCGGGGGCGCGGACGCAGTCGAGTGCGATGACGTTCAGGGCGTCGAGCCGTTCGGCGTCCGACCAGGTGGCGGCGGTGCCGTCGACCAGCCGCTCGTAGGGCCCGCCGAGCTGTTCGAGGACCCGCATGCGGCTGCCGCCGTACCCCTTCTCCCGCAGCAGTGCGGCCACCTGAGCCGGGGTGTGGCGGTTGGCGCTGAGGACCAGCAGCCGCCGCCCGTGGTGGAGGGCGGCGGTGAGGGAGGCGAGCGGCCTGCCGACCAGGGTGACCGTCTCGACGGCCTCCAGGGCCCAGCCGAGGCGGGCGCAGGCGTACGAGACGGAGGACGGGTGGGGCAGGACGTGCAGCCGGTCCGCGCCGATCGTCTCGGCGAGGGTGCGGCCGATCCCGTAGAACATCGGGTCGCCGCTGGCGAGGACCGCGATCCGGCGGCCCTCGTACGCGGCGAAGAGGCCGGGGACGGCGGGACGCAGCGGGGACGGCCAGGTGACGCGCTCGCCGGGGCAGACGTCGGGCGCGGGCAGCAGATGCAGCTGGCGCGGGCCGCCGATCAGGACGTCGGCGGTACGCAGGGTCCGGCGGGAGTTCTCGGGGAGTCCGTCCCAGCCGTCCGCGCCGATTCCGACGACCGATATCGCAGGCAGGGGAACGGTGCTCACGTCCGCGAACTCTACGGGAGCCGTGCCGGGCGAACTCCGGGACCTCTTCCGGGTGAACCCCGGGACGTGATCCGGGCGGACCCCGGCCCTCTTCCGGGGCGCGGAATAGCACGCAGGGGTGCGCCGTTGAACTAGGTGATTTAAACTTCAACCATCAAGGTTCAATCATCACCGGCCGAGGGGGCCGGCCCCGCGAGAGGTGAGCACGATGCAGTTCGGGATCTTCACCGTCGGTGACGTCACGACCGACCCCACCACCGGCCGCACCCCGACCGAGCACGAGCGGATCAAGAACACCGTCGCCATCGCGCTGAAGGCGGAGGAGGTCGGGCTCGACGTCTTCGCGACCGGTGAGCACCACAACCCGCCGTT
>NZ_JBIWIU010000008.1:333402-346212 GCF_044764755.1 Streptomyces sp. NPDC093600 | reverse complement strand
ACGGCGCGATCTTCGCCTCCGCCAGCGCGCGAACCGTCTCCCGGAGCATGTCGTGCTCCTCCGACGGACGATAAAGGTCGAAGTCCTTGCCCATGGTCCCGAGCTCCCCTAGAACGCTAACTACCGTTAAGTAACCCGAATTTTAGGGCGTGGGCCGCCTCGGGGACCAGGTGAGCTTTCCGACAGCCCACGGCAGCGCGCCGTCCGTTCGTACCGCCCCGACTATGCTCGGGCAGGCATTTTCCGCCTGCACGCACATGGAGTCCCGCATGGCCCTCAAGATCACCGTGATCGGCACCGGCTACCTCGGCGCGACGCACGCAGCGGCCATGGCGGAGCTGGGCTTCGAGGTCCTCGGACTCGACGTCGTACCCGAGAAGATCGAGATGCTGTCGGCGGGCCGGGTCCCGATGTACGAGCCCGGGCTCGAGGAGCTCCTCGCCCGGCACGCCGCCGGGATCGAGGGGTCGACGGGGCGGCTGCGCTTCACGACATCCTGGGAGGAGATCGGCGAGTTCGGCGACGTCCACTTCGTGTGTGTGAACACTCCGCAGAAGCACGGCGAGTACGCGTGCGACATGTCGTACGTCAACGCCGCCTTCGCCTCGCTCGCCGGCGTGGTGCGCTCGGGCTCGCTGGTCGTCGGCAAGTCGACCGTGCCGGTCGGTTCGGCGGAACGGCTCGCGGGGCTGCTGCCGGAGGGCGTCGACCTCGCATGGAACCCCGAGTTCCTGCGGGAGGGCTTCGCCGTCCAGGACACGCTGCGCCCCGACCGGATCGTGGTCGGCGTGCGCGGCGAGCGGGCCGAGAAGGTGCTGCGCGAGGTGTACGCCGGGCCGATCGGCGACGGCTCGCCGTTCGTGGTGACGGACTTCCCGACGGCTGAGCTGGTGAAGACCGCGGCGAACTCCTTCCTGGCGACGAAGATCTCCTTCATCAACGCCATGGCGGAGGTGTGCGAGGCCGCGGGCGGTGACGTCGCGAAGCTCGCGGAGGCGATCGGCTACGACGAGCGGATCGGGTCCAAGTTCCTGCGGGCGGGGATCGGCTTCGGCGGGGGCTGCCTGCCCAAGGACATCCGGGCGTTCATGGCACGGGCGGGCGAGCTGGGCGCGGACCAGGCGCTGACGTTCCTCCGGGAGATCGACTCGATCAACATGCGGCGGCGCGGCCAGATGGTCGCGATGGCGCGCGACGCGCTGGGCGGCGGGTCGTTCCTGGGCAAGCGGGTGGCGGTGCTCGGCGCGACGTTCAAGCCGGACTCGGACGACGTGCGGGACTCGCCGGCGCTGAACGTGGCGGGCCAGATCCATCTGCAGGGCGGGCAGGTGACGGTCTACGACCCGAAGGGCATGGACAACGCGCGCCGGCTGTTCCCGACGCTCGGGTACGCGGACACGGCGCTGGAAGCGGTGCGCGGGGCGGACGTGGTGCTGCACCTGACGGAGTGGCGCGAGTTCCGCGACGCCCTGGACCCGGCGGAGCTCGGGGAGGTCGTCACCTCCCGGGTCATCCTGGACGGCCGCAACGCGCTGGACGCGACGCTGTGGCGCGAGGCGGGCTGGGTGTACCGCGCGATGGGCCGCCCGCGGGCGTAGGGGCGTCTGGGCGTCTTGTCGGACAGGCCGGACAGGGAGCCCCCAGCGGCGCGGCGGGCTGTTCGGCAGGCCGCCGAGACCGCGGGGCCTG
The DNA here is from genome assembly GCF_044764755.1 of Streptomyces sp. NPDC093600. Taxonomy (NCBI): domain Bacteria; kingdom Bacillati; phylum Actinomycetota; class Actinomycetes; order Kitasatosporales; family Streptomycetaceae; genus Streptomyces; species Streptomyces sp. NPDC093600. The sequence continues at coordinate 344,523 of NZ_JBIWIU010000008.1, read as the reverse complement.
CCTGATCGCACCCGCCCTCCGGTCTCAGGCCGGGCGGCGCAGGCGGGTGGCGCGGGAGTGGAACTCGGATTCGCGCAGGACTCGGGTCGCGTTGCCGCGGGTGAGGGCGCGGATGTCCTGGTCCGGCCAGCCGCGCCGGAGCAGCTCCACGACGAGCCCCCGGTAGCCGGCCCCCGGGTCCGGGCAGTGCGAGAGGCCCAGCGAGCCCGGTCCGGCCAGGGCGCGCAGCCGGTCCAGGGCGTCGGCCGTGGCGGAGACGCCACCCGTCACCGGAACCATGCACACGCCGCAGTTCTCGCCCAGCAGGGCCAGAACGTCGTCCGGCAGGGCCTCCGGCTCCCCGCGCGTCATCAAAACCGGCGCCTTGGTGACCGCCAGCGCGGCGCGGATCGTGTCCGGGGCGGCGCCCGAGAGGTCCACGAGGACGCCCAGCCGGTTCATCTCCCGTACCGCGTCGTGCGCGAAGCGGTCGAAGTCGTCGGGGCCGGACAGCGTCACCGCCAGGACGTCCAGCGCGTGGTACGCCCGGAGGGTGGCGAGCGAGCCGCCGAGGGCGGTGGCGCTCACGGGCCCCAGCAGCGCCGCGGCCCGGCCGCAGTTGGCGGCGTCGGCGATCTCCCCCGTGGTCCGCGCCAGCCGCAGGTGTTCCGGGCAGGCGGCGACGAGGGTCCGTACCGTGTCGATCCTGCGCAGCGTCTCCAGGACCGCGTCGTCCCCGGGCCCGGCGCGCAGGGACCAGAACTGCGCCCCCACGCCCTCGGCCCTGGGCGGGGGCAGGTCCTCGGGATCGGGGAGCTCGGGAACGTCCGCGTACCCCTCGACGACCGGATACGCGGCCAGCAGGGCACGGGCGTGCTCGTCCCGGTCCGACGCGGGCGGCGGCGGTGGTCCCGGGGGATCGAGCTCACCGGCGGCTGCGGAAGCGGCGGACAGGTCAGGGGCGTCGTCCAGCAGGTCTGCCATGAGGGACTCCGAACTCGGTGAGGCAGTACCGCCCACCGTGCCACCCGCCCCTCCCCCGGTCGCGGTGGAGTGGTACGTCCGGGGGACGCCCGTCGGACGGGGAGCCTCGCCCAGTACGTGTCAGGCGGGCGGCCCGTCCAGCGACTCGATCGTCGCGTTCGACGGGCCCCGGGTCGCCCGCAGGCCGCGCGAGACCGCCTCCGCGTCCCGCAGCACGCGGACCGCGTTGGACCAGGTCAGCTTGGTGAGGTCGGCGTGGGACCAGCCACGGGTCAGCAGCTCCGCGATCAGGTTCGGGTAGCCGGAGACATCGTCGAGACCGGCCGGGGTGAACGCCGTACCGTCGTAGTCGCCGCCGATGCCGATGTGGTCGATGCCCGCCACCTCACGCATGTGGTCGAGGTGGTCGGCGACCGTGGCGGCGGTGGCGATCGGGCGCGGGTTGTCCGCCTCGAAGGCGCGGTGGATCTTCATCGCGCGCGGGGTGGTGTCCAGGTAGTGCAGCCCGTGCGCCCGCATGTTCTCGTCGGCCCGGTTCGTCCACTCCACGGCCGCCTGGAGGATGAACTTCGGTACGAACGTGGCCATCGCCACGCCCCCGTTGGCCGGCAGCCGCTCCAGCACGTCGTCGGGGATGTTCCGCGGGTGGTCGCAGACCGCCCGGGACGAGGAGTGCGAGAAGATCACCGGCGCGACGGAGGTGTCGAGCGCGTCCCGCATCGTCGTCGCGGCGACGTGCGAGAGGTCGACGAGCATGCCGGTCCGGTTCATCTCCCGGACGACCTCGTGGCCGAACGGCGAGAGCCCGCCGACCCCCGGCTCGTCGGTCGCCGAGTCCGCCCACGCGGTGTTGTCGTTGTGGGTGAGCGTCATGTAGCGCACGCCGAGGGTGTGCAGCGCGCGCAGGGTGGCGAGGGAGTCGTTGATGGAGTGGCCGCCCTCGGCGCCCTTCAGGGAGGCGATACGGCCCTGCCGCCGGGCCGACTCCATGTCGTCCGCGGTGAGGGCCGGGGCCAGCTCCCCCGCGTACCGGGCGAGGAGCTGGTCGACGATGTCGATCTGCTCCAGGGTGGCGCTGACCGCGTCGTCCCCGGCCAGCGAGCACGGCACGTACACGGACCAGAACTGGGCGCCGACGCCGCCGGCCCGCAGCCGGGCCAGGTCGGTGTGGAGGGCGCCGCTCTGGTCGGCCGCGATGTCCATGCGGTCCAGGTCGTAGCGGACGTGCTCCCGCAGCGCCCACGGCAGATCGTTGTGACCGTCGACGACGGGCGCGGAGGCGAGCAGCTCGCGCGCCTCCTCAAGGCGCTCCCGCGCCTCCCCGAGTCGCTCCCGCGCCGGGCGGTCCGGCCCGCTCACCTGGCGAATCCGAAGGACTCCGAGCCCTCGACCTTGTTCCGCAGCCGCTTGCCCTTCTCGCTCGCCTGGTCGTTCAGGTCCTGCTGGAACTCCCGCATCCGGCCGAGCAGCTCCGGGTCGTGCGCGGCGATGATCCGGGCGGCGAGCAGACCGGCGTTGCGGGCGCCGCCGACCGAGACGGTGGCCACCGGCACACCGGCCGGCATCTGCACGATGGAGAGCAGCGAGTCCAGGCCGTCGAGGTACTTCAGCGGGACCGGGACACCGATGACAGGCAGCGGGGTGACCGAGGCGAGCATGCCCGGCAGATGGGCGGCGCCGCCCGCGCCCGCGATGATCGCCTTCAGACCGCGGTCGGCGGCCTCCTCGCCGTACGCGATCATCTCGCGCGGCATGCGGTGCGCGGAGACGACGTCGACCTCGTACGGGATCTCGAACTCGTCCAGGGCCTGCGCCGCGGCCTCCATGACGGGCCAGTCGGAGTCGGATCCCATGACGATGCCGACGACGGGGCTCGCATCGGGGCTGGTGCTCATTCGGTGATCGTTCCTCGCAGATAGCCGGCGGCGTGACGCGCGCGCTCCAGCACGTCGTCCAGGTCGTCGCCGTAGGTGTTGACGTGCCCCACCTTGCGGCCGGGCTTCACGTCCTTGCCGTACATATGGATCTTGAGCTGCGGATCGCGGGCCATGCAGTGCAGGTACGCGTAGTACATGTCGGGGTAGTCCCCGCCCAGCACATTGCACATGACCGTCCAGGTCGCGCGCGGGCGCGGATCGCCCAGCGGGAGGTCGAGGACGGCCCGGACGTGGTTGGCGAACTGCGAGGTGATCGCGCCGTCCTGGGTCCAGTGGCCGGAGTTGTGGGGGCGCATGGCGAGCTCGTTGACGAGGATCCGCCCGTCGGCGGTCTCGAACAGCTCGACGGCCAGGTGACCGACGACGCCGAGCTCCTTGGCGATGCGCAGCGCCAGCTCCTGCGCCTGCCCGGCCAGCTCGTCGGAGAGGCCGGGAGCGGGTGCGATCACCGTGTCGCAGACGCCGTCGACCTGCCGCGACTCGACGACGGGGTAGGCGACGGCCTGGCCGTGCGGGGAGCGGACGATGTTCGCCGCGAGCTCGCGCGCGAAGTCGACCTTCTCCTCGGCGAGCACCGGAACGCCCGCCAGGAACGGGTCGCGGGCGTCGTCCTCGGTACGGACGAACCAGACGCCCTTGCCGTCGTAGCCGCCGCGCACGGTCTTCAGGATGATCGGGAAGCCGCCCACCTCGGCGGCGAAGGCCGCCGCGTCCGCCGGGTCGGCGACGATGCGGTGGCGCGGGCTCGGCGCGCCGATCTCGTCGAGCCTGGCGCGCATCACCCCCTTGTCCTGGGCGTGCACCAGCGCGTCGGGCCCGGGGCGGACGGGGATGCCTTCCGCTTCCAGGGCCCGCAGGTGTTCGGTCGGCACGTGCTCGTGATCGAAGGTGATCACGTCACAGCCGCGCGCGAAGTCACGCAGCGTGTCCAGGTCGCGATAGTCGCCGATGACGACGTCGCTCACCACCTGGGCCGCCGAGTCCTGCGGGGTGTCACTGAGGAGCTTGAACTTGATGCCGAGGGGGATGCCCGCCTCGTGGGTCATACGGGCGAGCTGACCGCCACCGACCATGCCGACTACCGGGAACGTCACCCTCTTAGGGTATCCGCACGAGGCCGGAAGCCTCATCCGCCTGTGCTTTGGCACAGCGAAACGGGGTTTTCCCATGGTTTGCGATGTCCGGGGGCGGGTGACAGGCGCGCTGGTTAGCATGGGTTGGTTGACATCATCCGAAGGACGGGGCTGAGCGATCACCATGACTGAGAAAAGCGCACTGCGCGTGCGGCTTGATCAGCTCACCCGCGAGTTCGCCAAGTTCGGCGCGGTCGGTGGTGTCGGGCTTCTGGTGGACCTCGGGGTGTTCAATCTCGTACGCCATCTGACGGACCTGCCGGTCGTGCGGGCGAGCATCATCGCCACCGTCGTCGCGATCGCGTTCAACTACGTGGGCTTCCGGTACTTCACCTACCGTGACCGCGACAAGAGCAGCCGCACCAGGGAGCTGTCGCTCTTCTTCCTGTTCAGCGTCGTCGGCCTGGTGATCCAGAACGGCATCCTGTACGCGGCGACGTACGGGTTCGGCTGGGACACCCCGCTGCAGAGCAACTTCTTCAAGTTCTTCGGCATCGGCGTCGCCACGCTGTTCCGCTTCTGGTCGTACCGCACCTGGGTGTTCCGTACGCTGCCGGCCCGGGAGGCCGTGCAGACCGCCGAATCGTTCCTGGAGCAGGCTCCGCGACAGGCGGTCAGGAAGCAGCCCGACCGCGTCTGACGTCCCCGGCCTCGGAGGGACCTCCTAGGTCGCGCCCCAGGGCCGCCCTCTAGCGGACCGGGCGCTCCTGGTCCGCGTGGCGTCTGACCTCGCGGCTCAGGAAGAGCGCGAACACCGGCGGCTGCTGCTGGAGCAGCTCCAGCCGGCCCCCGTCCGCCTCCGCGAGGTCCCGGGCGACCGCGAGGCCGATGCCGGTGGAGTTGCGGCCGCTGATGGTCCGCTCGAAGATCCGCGCGCCGAGGTCGGCGGGTACGCCCGGCCCCTCGTCGGTGACCTCGATCACGGCCTGGTTGCCGGTGACCCGGGTGCGCAGGGCGACGGTGCCGCCGCCGTGCATGAGCGAGTTCTCGATCAGGGCGGCGAGGACCTGGGCCACCGCCCCGGGGGTGCCCACCGCGCGCATCCCCTGCTTGCCGGAGTGGACGATCGCCCGGCCCGCGCTGCGGTAGGCGGGGCGCCACTCCTCGATCTGCTGCTTGACGACCTCGTCGAGGTCGAAGGCGATGGCGGAGCCGGTACGGGGGTCCCGGGAGTTGGTGAGCAGCCGCTGGACGACGTCGGTGAGCCGCTCCACCTGGGTGAGCGCGATCGTCGCCTCCTCCTTGACGGTGTCCAGGTCGTCGGCGACCGCCACCTCCTCCAGCCGCATGGACAGGGCGGTGAGGGGCGTACGGAGCTGGTGGGAGGCGTCGGCGGCGAGCCGGCGTTCGGCGGTGAGCATCCGGGCGATCCGCTCGGCGGAGGCGTCCAGGACGTCGGCGACCCGGTCCAGCTCGGGCACGCCGTACCGCCGGTGACGCGGGCGCGGATCGCCCGAACCGAGCCGCTCGGCGGTCTCGGCGAGGTCGGTGAGCGGGGACGCCAGCCTGTTGGCCTGCCGTACGGCGAGCAGGACGGCGGCCACGACGGCGAGCAGGGCCACGGCGCCGATGATCAGGAGGGTGCGGCCGACCTCGGCGGTGACGGTGGAGCGGGACTCCTCGACGGTCACGGTCTCGCCGCGTTCGCCGTCGGCGGTGGCGCGGATGACGCTGCCCTCGGGGCGGGTGCCGATCTCGATGGGGGCGCGGCCGGGGATCTCGATCAGGGCGTACCGCTTGGCGCCGCTCTGCTCGGCGAGGATGTCGGGGTTGACGGGCTCCCCGCCGATGAGGCGGCTGTCGACGATGGCGACCAGGCGCAGCGCCTCGGAGTCCACGCTCTCCTGGGCGCTGCTGGAGATGGTCCGAGTCTCGACGATGACGAGGGACACCCCGAAGACGGCGATGACGACGAGGACCACGGCGAGCGTGGAGTTGATCAGCCTGCGGCGCACGGTGCATGCCCTCCGGGCGGGGTGACGGTCTTGCCCGTCGAGCCTACGGTCCCGCGAGCGGCGGCCAGGGCTGTGCTAGCTCTTCTCGAAGCGGAAGCCGACGCCCCGGACCGTGGCGATGTAGCGCGGGTTGGCCGCGTCGTCGCCCAGCTTCTTGCGCAGCCAGGAGATGTGCATGTCGAGGGTCTTGGTCGAGGACCACCAGGTGGTGTCCCAGACCTCCCGCATCAGCTGGTCCCTGGTCACGACCCGCCCGGCGTCCCGGACCAGGACGCGGAGCAGGTCGAACTCCTTCGCCGTGAGCTGGAGCTCCTCCTCGCCCATCCAGGCGCGGTGCGACTCGACGTCGATCCGCACGCCGTGCGTGGCCGGGGGGACGGCCGGCTCGGTGGCGCCGCGCCGGAGCAGGGCCCGGACCCGGGCGAGGAGCTCGGCGAGACGGAACGGCTTGGTGACGTAGTCGTCGGCGCCGGCGTCGAGCCCGACGACGGTGTCGACCTCGTCGGCGCGGGCGGTCAGGACCAGGATCGGGATCGCGTGCCCCTCGGAGCGCAGCCGCCGGGCGACCTCCAGGCCGTCCATGCCGGGCAGCCCCAGATCGAGGACGACGAGGTCGACCCCGCCCTTGAGTCCGGCGTCGAGGGCGCTCGGCCCGTCCTCCCGCACCTCGACCTCGTACCCCTCCCGCCGCAGGGCGCGGGCCAGCGGTTCCGAGATGGATGCGTCGTCCTCGGCGAGCAGTACACGGGTCATGGGGTGATGGTAGTCCGCACCGCCGACGCCCCGGGGCATGATCCACAGGCTCGCCCCCGACCCCATGGATGATGGTGCGCATTCTGCTCATGACCTTGGAATGGCGACCGTTGGTTCCTTCGTCACCTGTGATCCATCTCTCAAGTCCTTCCAATTCATCCACTGTCGTGGCGTAAGGTGGCGAGACGTCTGATGCGGTAAACGGGGACCTTTGGCTCGCAAGACACGCCAAGGGTCTCTTTTCTGCACGAGGTCGGCATCGCCAACCTTGAGGACGATGAATGACCTGTGGGCCGGGTCCGGTGACGCCATGCGCGTCGCGGGGCGTGGATCCCGGCGGGGCGCGACCGCTCCTCGCCGGTGCCGGCCTCCCCCACCGGGCGCACCACGCTCACGAGGCGCGCGTCCCGACAGAGCAAGGATCGACATGGCGTCCAGCCTGACGAAGGATTCACCCGGAGCCCCTGACTCCGAGAAGACCTTCTTCGGCCACCCCCGCGGCCTGGCCACTCTCTTCATGACCGAGATGTGGGAGCGCTTCTCCTGGTACGGGATGCGCGGCATTCTCGTGCTCTACCTTGTCGCCGGAGTTCTCGACGGCCCCCTGGAGGGCCGCGAGGCGCTGGCCGCCTCCATCTACGGCGTGTACAACGCGGTCGTCTACATGGCCGCGATGCCCGGCGGCTGGGTCGCCGACCGCCTGTGGGGCGCACGGAAGGCCGTCCTCGTCGGCGGCATCGTCATCGCCCTGGGGCACTTCACCCTGGCCGTCCCCTCGGACACCGCGTTCTTCGTGGGTCTCGCGCTCATCGCCGCCGGTACGGGCCTGCTGAAGCCGAACATCTCGGCCATGGTCGGCGGTCTCTACGAGGGCCAGCCGAGCGCGCGTCGCGACGCCGGCTTCACGCTCTTCTACATGTCGATCAACATCGGCGGCATGGCGGCTCCGCTGGTCGTCGGCTACCTCGGCGAGAACGTCAACTGGCACCTCGGCTTCGGCGTCGCGGGTATCGGTATGACCCTTGCCGTGGTGCAGTACGTCCTCGGCTCCCGGCACCTCGGCGATGTCGGCAAGGAGCCGGGCACCCCGGCGACGCCCGAGGAGAAGCGCGGCGCTCTGCGCAAGGTCCTGCTGTGGGGCGGCCTGGCCGTCGCCGCGCTGCTGGTCGACATCGCGCTGGGCACGTACGACATCGAGCACATCGTGAACGTGCTCGCCGTCCTCGGCATCGTGGTGCCGATCGTGTACTTCGTCGCGATGTACCGGAACCCGGCTCTGGCCGCCGCGGACAAGCCCAAGATCAAGGCGTTCATGTGGTTCTTCGCCACCGCCGTCCTGTTCTGGATGATCTACGACCAGTCCGGCTCGCTGCTCACGCTCTTCGCGGACAACAAGACCGACAGAATGATCTTCGGCTGGGAGTTCCCGGCGTCCTGGTACCAGTCGGTGAACCCGGCGATGGTCATCGTCCTCGCGCCGCTCTTCGCCGCGCTCTGGGTCAAGCTCGCCAAGCGCAACCGCGAGCCCAGCGCCCCGATGAAGTTCGCCCTCGCGATGCTCCTCATCGGCGGCTCGTTCGCCATCATGGGCCTCGCGGGTGCCGCCGCCGCCAACAGCGAGACCGGCAAGGTCACCGTCTTCTGGCTGCTGAGCGTCTACCTCGTCCAGACCCTCGGTGAGATGTGCCTCTCGCCGGTGGGCCTGTCCCTGTCGACGAAGCTGGCTCCGAAGCAGTTCGTCGGCCAGATCATGGGTCTGTGGTTCCTGGCCACCGCGACGGGCAACGCCCTGAACGGCTGGACGACCAAGCTCAACGAGCCGCTGGGCGACGCCCTCTACTACTCGCTGTGGGCCGTCGTCGCGATCGCCGCGGGCTTCGCGTTCATGACGGCGGGCAAGAAGATCCGCGCGCTCATGGGCGACGTGCGCTGACGTCCGCTTCCGTACGGACCTGAGGGCCGCCGCACCGACTCGGTGCGGCGGCCCTCCGCCGTTTCCGGCCCGTACCGCGTCAGCGCCGCAGCCGCGCCCACGGGGTGAAGGTGAACACCGCGCCGCCGAGGAGGATCACCGTGCCGGCGACCAGGGCGAGTGCGCGGAGGGCGCCGTCGTCCTCGGCGCCGGTTTCCGCGAGGCCGCCGCCGGAGCCGCCCGTACCGCCGCTCGTACCGCCGGTCGCTGTGGTGTCACCGCCGCCGCCCGACGCGCCGCCGTCCTGCTTGGACGTGTCGAGCTCCAGGGACGCCTGGACGGCGCCCTTGACCTGGCAGGGGATCACGATCGGGGAGCCGCCGAGGGAGACGTTGATGGTCAGGGTCCCGGGGCTGAGCGTGGCCTTGCCGGTGGCTCCGGGCTTGTACGTGCCTTTCATGTCCGGCAGGTCGACCGGCTTGCCCTGTTCGAGCGGGGCGGCGTTCGCCGGGCCTTCGACCTTGACCGTGCCGCTGTCGGCGCCGCCGAGCTTGACCGCCATCGACGGCTTGAGCGCCCCGGCGGGGAGCGGGGCCGGGCTGTCCATGACGCCCTTGGCGGTCTTGACGGTGAGGTCGAAGGCTCCGCCGTTCTTCTTGGCGTTGATGGTGACCTTGGACGTGATGTTCGCAGGGCCCGGGGACTGGCAGGAGAACTGGACCGCGACCTCCTTGCCGGCGAAGTCGGTCTGCCCCCCGCCACCACCGGAGGTGGACCCGCCGGACGTCGAGCCTCCGGACGTCGAGCCGCCGGAGGTCGAGCCGCCGGAGGTCGAGCCGCCGGAGGTCGAGCCGCCGGACGTGGTCCCGCCGGACGTGGTCGTACCGCCGCCGGACGAAGAACCGCCCCCGCCCTCCGTCACCTTGATCTTCGCGGCGACCGCCACGGCCTCCTTCGGCGAGCACTTCGTGTCCGTCGACATCGGCTTCGAGACGTTGATGGTGTACTTGTCCGGCGTCAGCGTGATCTCGCCCGCCTTCTCCAGCTTCAGCTTGCCCTTCATGTCCGGCAGCACCATCGGGCTGTTCTTCGGGATCGGCGGATTCTGACGCGGTCCCTCCATGGCCAGCGTGCCGCTCGCCGCGCCGCCCACCTTGACGACACCGGTGGGCTTGACCGTGTCCTTCTCCAGGTCGATGACGTCGGGGTTCCTGGACGCGGCTTCGACCGTCTTCCAGACGATCTCGACCTCGTCGCCGACCTTCGCCTCCGCCGGTGCGGTGATCTCCACCTTCGTCGTGCCCTGCACCGGCGGGAGGCCGGAGATGGCCGGCGGAATGCACTCGGTCTTGTACGACACCTCGGCCGCCTGGGCGGGGCCGGCGGCCAGCAGGATCCCCGCGCCGCCGAGCATCAGCGCGACTCCCGCCGCGCTCATCCTCCGTTGCGTGCTCACTGATGTCCCTTCGTCGTCGGGCTGATCTCTGACGGTGCGGACGGTGCGGAGTCCGGGGTGAACCACGGCAGGACCGCGGTGGCGCCGTCCCGGTCGGGGACGGGCCCTGGGTCGTGTCGAGGGGCGTCGGGCCCCCGTACGGGAGCGGTGCGGCGCCGGTGGTGGGGCGCGCCGCCACCCGGGCGTACCCGGTCCACCACCGCCATGCCGATCCGGAAGAGCGCGGCCGGGACGACCACGGCGAGCAGCAGCCAGAACAGCGTCACGCCCCAGGGCCTGCCCACCCCCCACGGCTGCTCGACCAGCACCTTCCCGGCGTACTTCACCGAGACCTGGTAGTCGCCGTGCGCGCCCGCCGACAGCTCGACGGGCAACCGGATCAGGGCCTTCCCGCCGGGCTTGATCGTGCCGCGCCACTGCTGTTCCTCGTACTGCGGCGAGAAGACGCCGTGGCTCGTGCCGACCTGGAAGACGGGGTCCTCGACGGCGGACGGGCCGAGGTTGCCGACGGCGAGGACGATCTCGCGCCGTGCCGGGGCGCCGAACCAGACGAGTACGCCGCTGGATCCGTCCAGGCGTGCCGAGTCGAGCACGGCGAGGCGGCCGTCGCCGGAGGCGTCGGGAAGCGGGGCGGTGGGGTGGCCGGCGACCGTGAAGGCGACGTCCACGACGTCCGGGCGGCCGGTGACACCGGCGACATGCACGACGCAGGGGCAGGGCTTGGGCGGCTCCGCGATCGGCACCTTCTGGCTGAACCCGCCCCCGGCGTCGACGGTGGCGGCTCTCCCCATGGTGTTGGCGCAGGAGTTGGTGCCGCCGACGACGCCTCTGCCGGGCGTGGACTGTCCGCAGATCAGCAGCATGAGCAGGGCGCCGGGCTTCCACCCCGTCCCGCTCACGGTGATCTCACCACCCTTGCCGCCCTCGGCCCGCGACAGGGCGACGGCGGGTGCGGAAGCAGCCGAGGCGGGCGACAGGGCGACGGCGGGCCCGGGAGCGGCCGAGGCGGGCG